>NZ_PPPD01000002.1:0-300000 GCF_002901445.1 Deinococcus koreensis | reverse complement strand
TGCGCGGCCGCATGGGCGACGTCGCCGATCTGGTGCAGCTCTCCCGCGACACCATGACGAACATCCGCTGGAACATCGCCCTCGCGCTGGGCCTCAAGGCCGTCTTCCTGATCACCACGCTGCTGGGCACCACCACCCTGTGGATGGCGATCCTGGCCGATACCGGCGCCACGGCCCTCGTCACGGCCAATGCCCTGCGGCTGCTGGGCTGGCGGGGCCACGACCGCGCTCCCCTGGCCCGCCGAAACCGCCGGCCCGAGGCGGTGTCCCGGTGAGCACGGCGAGAATGACCTTGCCAGCCCCTGGAGCCCGGACGGCCGCCGGGGTCAAGGCGGGCGGGGCGAAGCCGGGCGCGGCCGCCGAGGGGGAGGCACCCCGCGTCCTCCATCCGGCGGCCGTCCGGGTGGCCCGGGGAGCGGTACCGGGGGGGACGGCGGCCGAACAGGCGGCGGGCCTGCTCAAGCTCGTGGCCGACCCCACCCGCCTCAAGCTCCTGAGTGCCCTGAACGCCCATGAGCTGTGCGTCGGCGACCTCGCGGCGGTGGTGGGGATCAGCGAGAGTGCCGTCAGCCATCAACTGCGGCTCCTCAAAGACGGCCGGGTGGTCAGCGCCCGCAAGGCGGGCCGGGCCGTGTACTACCGGCTGCTGGATCACCACGTCACCACCCTGATCCAGAGCGCCCTCGACCACGTTCAGGAGTAGGGTCTGAATTCCCGATCCCCGACGTTCCAGACGGCCTCGCCGCCCCGTCTCCATCGCCTGCCGCCGCGACCCGCCCCGGCTCCGGCACCCCCCGCCGGTCGAGGGCCGGCCGTTTGTGAGCCCATTCCGAACAGGGTGGCCGGGCGTGGTGTATACTCGCCCTGAAGTTTTCCTTCACGACGCGAAGTCAGGCGGCGCAAGGCTTATCGAGCGCCGCTTTGTGTTGAGAAAACTGGGGAGTTGATGATGGCTGTAGGTAAAGTTAAGTGGTTCAACGCAGAAAAGGGTTTCGGGTTCATCCAGACGGAAGGGAGCCCCGACGTGTTCGCGCACTTCAGTGCGATCCAGAGCACCGGCTTCAAGAAGCTCAACGAGGGCGATGAAGTCGAGTTCGAGATCGAAGACGGCCAGCGCGGCAAAGGCCCCCAGGCCCGCAACATCGTGGTCACCAAGGCCGCTCCGGTGAGCGATCAGGGTGCCCGCCCCCAGCGCCGCGACGACCGCTGGTAATTCTCAGCCTATCCAGGGAGAACCCGTCGTGGTTCTCCCTTTTTGCATGGCGAGGCCGGACGTGACACGGAGCGGGAGCCGACTTTCATCTCAGCACCCTTTCCAGCAATACTTTTTCACCTAAGACTGCTTAGGTGAAAATCTGCTAGCATCTGCCCAGATGCCCCGCCCATTTCCCTTGTCCGGTCTCGTCGCATGACCCTCGCCCTGTACCGCGCCACCACCCTGGCCCAGGCCGACGAGTGGCTGAACCTCCACGACGACGAGATGCGCCGCCGGGCGGTGCAGGCCGCCGGGGACAAGGACGTCGGCGTGCTGGTCTCGCTGACCCGGGCCTACCTGACCCAGCAGAGCCGCAGCGGCGTGCTCACGAGTGGGCGCACCGTCGAGGCCTACTCGCTGGGCGTGCGCCAGTTCGTGGAGTACGCTGCGGGGCGCGCGCTGAACCTGCTGCGTCCGGGCCGGCACGACGCGGCGCGCTACGTACAGGCCATGCTCGCTGCCGGGCGCCAGCCGGCCGGCGTGCAGCTCAAGGTCGCGGCGGCGGGCTGCCTGTACCGCGCCCTGCGCTGGGCCGGGGCCACCGAGGCCGATCCCTTCCGGGACGTGAAGGTGCCCAGAGACCCCACCTCGGGGCTGGACAAACGCCCGCCCTACTCGGAGGACGACCTGATCGACGTGCTCGAACACGCCGATCCCCACGAGCGGTTCCTGCTGTTCCTGATCGCCCACGCCGGGCTCCGCATCAGCGAGGCGCTGGCGCTGACCTGGGCGGATCTGGACGAGCAGACCCGGCGCATCCACGTCCGCAGCGGCAAGGGGCGCAAGGCCCGGCGGGTGGCCATGAGCGCCCGGCTGGCCCGCGCGTCGCGGCAGTTCCGGCTCCTCGCGGGGCCGGGCGGCCCGGAACACGCGCGCTACCGCCCGAAAAGCCGCGCCCCGGAGTTCGTCTTCCGCTACGCCACGCAGCAGGCCGCCCGTTACCACCTGCAGCGGCTGTTCGCGCGTGCCGGCGTGGAGTTCCGGGGCTTCCATCCGGGGCGCAAATACGCCGGCACCCGGCTGCTGCAGCAGGTGAAGGACTTCGGACGGGTGGCCGCGCACCTGGGCCACGCCAGCGTCGACACCACCCGCAGCGGCTACGCCCGACTGGCCGCCGACGACCTGAAGGACGAGCTGGCCGGCTGGTAGGGGCGCCCGGCCCAGGTCTTTCTCCCCTCAGCGCCGCGCGCAGGCCCCTTCCTGGCCCTCCTGTGAGCTCGCGTAATTTTCGAGCGCTGGGCGGGCGTTTTCGAGTGGCCGGCTGGGGGAACGGTGCCGGGCACCCGAGAAACGGCGTCCTCACAGCTCCAGTTGCCGTGATGAACAGCGGCGCGTCCCGCTCGATGGAACGGGACGCGCGTGGGGTGGAGGCAGGGCTCAGGCCCGGGTCAGTGGGCGGCCAGCGCCTCGGCCCGGTGCGCGAGGTACCACGCCAGCGTCCGGGCCACCCCGTCGTGCAGGCTGGTGCTCGCCTCCCAGCCCAGGGCGCGCAGGCGCGAGACGTCCATCAGCTTGCGGGGCGTGCCGTCGGGCTTGCTGGCGTCGAAGACCAGGGCACCCGTATAGCCCACCGCGTCGGCGATGACCTGGGCCAGGTCGCGGATGCTCAGATCCTGCCCGGTGCCCACGTTGATCGGGCCGGCCTCCGAGACCCGCTCCATCAGGAACAGCGAGGCGTCGGCCAGGTCGTCGACATACAGGAACTCGCGCAGGGGCGTGCCCGAGCCCCAGACCTCGACCTGGGGGGCGTGCGCCTCCTTGGCCTCGATCATCTTGCGCAGCAGCGCCGGCAGGACGTGCGAGCCCTGGAGGTCGAAGTTGTCGCCGGGGCCATACAGGTTCGTCGGCATGGCGCTGATGAAGTCCGAGCCGTACTGCGCGCGGTAGTGGTCGCACAGCTCGATGGCGGCGATCTTGGCCACGGCGTAGGCGCGGTTGGTCTCCTCCAGCGGCCCGGTCAGCAGGTACTCCTCCCTCAGGGGCTGCGGCGCCAGGCGGGGGTAGATGCAGCTCGACCCCAGGTTGAGCAGCTTGCGGACGCCATGTTCGTGCGAGGCGTGGATGACGTTGGCGGCGATCATCAGGTTGTCGTACAGAAACTGCGCCGGGTAGGTCGAGTTCGCCAGGATGCCGCCGACCTTGGCGGCCGCCAGGAACACGAACTCCGGGCGCTCCTGGGCGAAGAAGGCCCGCACCGCCGCCTGATCGCGCAGATCCAGCTCGCGGCTGGTGCGGGTGATCAGGCCCGTGTAGCCCTCGGCCTGCAGGCGGCGCAGGATGGCGCCCCCCACCAGACCCCGGTGCCCGGCCACGTAGATGCGGGAGGTCTTCTCCATGGTGCCCATCAGGTGTTGCCCACCCCCTTGAGGGCGATCTGGTGCCCGGCGTCGATCAGGGTCTTTTCCTGGCCCGCCAGCTCCAGGTCGTGCTCGACCATCTCGCGCACCAGCTGCTCGAAGGAGGTCTTGGGCGTCCAGCCCAGCGCCTCGCGGGTCTCGCTGGCGTCGCCGAGGAGGTAGTCCACCTCGGCCGGGCGGAAGTAGCGCGGGTCGATCTCGATGTAGTCCTCGGCGTCCAGGCCGACCAGCGCGAAGGCCCGCTGGGCGAACTCGCGCACCGAGTAGGCCTCGCCGGTGGCGATGCAGTAGTCGCGCGGCGTCTCCTGCTGCAGCATCAGCCACATGGCCTCCACGTAGTCGCGGGCGTGGCCCCAGTCGCGCTTGGCCTCCAGGTTGCCCAGGTACAGCTTGGGCTGCAGGCCCATCTTGATGCGCCCGACCGCGCGGGTGATCTTGCGGGTCACGAAGGTCTCGCCCCGGCGTGGGGACTCGTGGTTGAACAGGATGCCGTTGCAGGCGTAGAGGTCGTAGGCCTCGCGGTGGTTCACGGTCTGCCAGTAGGAATACACCTTGGCAACCGCGTAGGGGCTGCGCGGGTGGAAGGGCGTGTGCAGGCCCTGGGGGGGCGCGGCGGCGCCAAACATCTCCGAGGAGCTGGCCTGGTAGAAGCGCACCTGCTTGCCCGTCCGGTCCTGATAGTCGCGGATGGCCTCCAGCAGCCGCAGGGTGCCCAGGCCGGTCACGTCGGCGGTGTACTCGGCCTGGTCATAGCTGACCTTCACGTGGCTCTGGGCGCCCAGGTTGTAGACCTCGTCGGGCTGCACGCGCTCGATCAGCATCCGCAGGCCCGAGGCGTCGGAGAGGTCGCCGTAGTGCAGCAGCATCCTCGCGCCGGTCTCGTGGGGATCCTGGTACAGGTGGTCGATGCGGTCCGTGTTGAACGTGGACGAGCGGCGGATCACGCCATGCACCTCGTAGCCCTTGGAGAGCAGCAGTTCGGTCAGGTACGATCCGTCCTGGCCCGTGATTCCCGTCAATAACGCTCGTTTCATGTTCTCACTCCTGTGCTGGGGCGGCTCTCGCCAGAGGGGTCGCGCCCGGCGCTGGCCGTCTGCCGGGCCTCTCACTGGTCAGGCCAGACGTCCATCCGGACGGCCCGGCTCCCCGCTGCCGGCAGCCTACCTCACGCCATCTGGCCCCACAAGCCGTTTCAGCGGCGCTAATTCAGGATCTGCACCGGCTGCTCAGCCGCCCCGGAGCCGTGCTGGACGCACTTCGTTCCAGCGCAGGGCGTCGCGGATGGCCTCTTCGGTGCTCAGCCGGGCCGACCAGTCCAGCAGGGCGTGGGCGCGGCCGGTCTCGGCGCACGCCCCGGCGCTGTCGCCGGGCCGGCGCGGCGCGCCCCGGTGGGGCAGGGCCTGGCCGGAGGCCCGCTCGAAGGCCTGCACGAGTTCGCGGACGGTCACGCCCTGACCCGTACCCAGGTTGACGGGAAGGAAGGAGTCGTCCAGGCCGGCCGCCGCCGCCCGGTCGAAGGCCTCGTCGAAGCCCTCGACCGCCCGGACGTGGGCCTGGGCCAGATCCCAGACGTGGATGTAGTCGCGCAGGCCGGTGCCGTCGCGGGTGGGGTAGTCCGTGCCGGTGATCTGGAATTCGGGCGCGCGGCCCGCCGCCACCTCCAGGATGCGGCCCAGCACGTGAGAGGGCTGATCGAGGTACGGCCCGCTGCGCATCGCCGGGTCGGCGCCCACCGGGTTGAAGTAGCGCAGCGCCAGGCCGCGCGCGCCGCCGGCGCGGCACAGGTCTTCCATGATCTGTTCGGTCATGGCCTTGGTGCGGGCGTAGGGGCTCAGCGGGCGCAGCGGGCTCTCCTCGGAGACGCTCAGGACGCCGGTGGAGTCGTAGACGGAGGCGCTGGAGCTGAAGATCAGCCGCCGGACGCCGTGGTCGATCAGGCGACTGAACAGGGCCAGCGCGCCCGTGACGTTCGAGGCGTAGTACCGCCCGGGCTGGGCCACGGATTCGGGCACCACGATCAGCGCCGCGAGGTGGATCACCGTGTCGATGGCCGGGTGCTGGGCCAGGACGCGCTCCAGCAGGGGGCCGTCGGCGATGTCGCCCCGGTAGAAGGGCCGCCCGCGCGTGAACTCCTCGCGGCCCTGCACCAGCGAGTCGAGGATGACCGGCGTGTGCCCCCGGTCTTCCAGCGCCGAGCAGACCGTGCTGCCGATGTATCCGGCCCCGCCGGTGACCAGCACGGTGCGGGGCGGGGATACGGCGGAAGCCAGCTCACTGGGGGCGGTCATGGGCCGAGCATAGCAAGCGGGCGCGGATCGCCCGGGAAGCGCGCCTCAGGCGAAACGCTCGAGCTCCGGCGACTTCTTGAGCTGCTGCACGACCGTCTTGATGTCCTGGGTGCGGTCTTTGCGCACCACCAGCGTCACGTCGCCGGCGCGTACCACCACCACGTCCTCCAGCCCGATGGTGGCGATCAGGTCGTCGCCGCCCGTGGTGTAGAGGATCGCGCCGCCGGTATCCAGGCTGACCGTGCGGCCCACCGCCACGTTGCTGCCGTCCCCGCTGGCGTCGCCCTTGAGCAGCCGCTCCAGCGCGTTCCAGTCGCCCAGGTCGTCCCAGCCGAAGGAGGCGGGGATCACGACGACGTTCCGGGCGCGCTCCAGGATGGCGTAGTCCACGCTGATCTTGGGCAGGCCCGGGTACGCCGCCCGCAGGCCGCCGCGGATGCGGGCCGCCTCGGCCATCGGGCCGTAGAGTTCGGGGGCCAGCGTCTCGAAGGCGCGCAGGATGCTCTGCACGCGCCACACGAACATGCCCGAATTCCACAGGTAGCGGCCGGTGGCCAGGAACTGCCGGGCGGTCTCGGCGTCGGGCTTCTCGGCGAAGCGCTGCACCCGGTAGACGCCCGAGGCCGGCTGCCCGGCGTCCAGCTGCCCGGCGTCCAGTTGCTCTGGCCCCTGCTCGATGTAGCCGTAGCCGGTGGCCGGATACTGGGGCGTCATGCCGATGGTGACCAGGTCGTCGTGGGCCTGGGCGTAGGCGATGGCCCGGCGCAGCACCTCCGAGAAGGCCTCCGGGTCGTCCACCCGGTGATCCGCCGGAAACACGCCCATGATGGCGTCCGGCTCGTCGCGGGCGATGGTCAGGGCGCCGTAGAGGATCGCCGCGGCCGTGTCGCGCGCCACCGGCTCGACCAGCAGGTTCTCCAGCGGCAGCTCGGGCAGGTGCTCCAGCACGTTCGAGCGCTGGTCGTTGGCGGTCACGACCAGCAGCTGATCCATGCCCTCACTCAGGGCGCTCAGGCGGTCGGCGGTGACCTGGATCAGGCTGCGGCCGCCGGCCTCCAGGGTCAGGAACTGTTTGGGCTTGTGTTTGCGCGAGAGGGGCCAGAAGCGTTCGCCGCTGCCGCCTGCCAGGATGACCGGGTAGAACATGGAAACTCCTTGAGCACGTGAGAAAGCACCTGAGAACGGGGGCCAGCCGGGATGCGGCGGGCCGGCGCCGGCCTTCATGATGACATCCGGCGCCCGCCCGCTTCAGGAGCACAGCCTTCAGGAAGCTGGAGTTGGCGATCCTCCGGGGGCACGCTAGCCTGCGCCTTGATGAAGCTGACTTTCGGAACCGACGGCTGGCGCGGCGTGATCGCCGACGAATTCACAGTGGCGAACACGCGCCGGGTGGCGCTGGCGCACGCCCAGGCCCTGCGGGCGGCCGGGGGACGCGCGGCGGCGGTCGCCCACGACACGCGCTTTCTCGGCGAGCGCTTCGCGGCGGTGGCGGCCGGCACGCTGCAGGAGGCCGGCCTGGACGTGACGCTGCTGCGCGGCGCGACCCCCACCCCGGCGCTCTCGTTCGCGGTGAAAGCCGCCGGACTCGCCGGCGGGGTGATGATCACCGCCAGCCACAACCCGGCCATCTACCAGGGCTACAAACTCAAGGGAGCCTACGGCGGCAGCGCCACCCCCGATCTGGTGGCCGAGGTCGAGGCGCGCCTGGACGCCCCGCCCATCCCGGCCCCGGCCGGGACGCTCGCGGAGACCTCGGTTCAGGACAGCTATCTGGAGGCCGTCAGCGGGCGCATCGACCTGGGCGCCATCGACCGCGCGGGCGTCCCCATCTACCACGACGCCATGCACGGCGCCGCGAGCGGCTGGCTGGAGACCTTCGCCGGGCGCTTCCTGAAGGTGCCGTTCCACGGCCTGCGGAACACCCCCAGCCCGCTGTTCGGGGGGGTCAACCCGGAGCCCACCCCGCCCAACCTGGCCTTCACCCTGGAGGCCATGCGCGCCGTGTCCGGCCCGGCCTTCGCAGTCGTGACCGACGGCGACGCCGACCGGGTGGGCGCGGTGCTCTCCGGCGGGCGCTATTTCAACAGCCACCAGATCTTCGCGGTGCTGCTGCACCACCTCGCCCGCCAGGGGGGGCGGGGGCGGGTGATCCGCACCGTCTCGACCAGCGCCATCATCCAGCGCCTCGCCGAGCACCACGGCCTGGAGGTCGTGCAGACCCCGGTGGGGTTCAAGTACGTCACCGAGGCCTTCCTGGAGGGCGACGCCGACCCGGCGCGGGCCGTGCTGATCGGCGGCGAGGAGTCCGGCGGCATCGGAGTCCAGGGCTGGCTGCCTGAGCGCGACGGACTCTTCAATGGCCTGCTGCTGCAGGAGACCATCGCCGCGAGCGGCCTGGGCCTGGACGAGCAGTTCGCCGCGATCGAGCGCCTGACCGGCATGAGCCACCACTACGACCGCCGCGACCTGCACCTGTCGGGCGACCTCGACCGAGGCGGGCTGAGGCAGGCCACCGCGGAGACCACCAGCCTGCAGGGGCACCGGGTTGAGGAGGTCGTGACCCTCGACGGCGTGAAGCTGGTGTTCGACGGCGGCTTCGGGATGGTGAGGGCGTCGGGCACCGAGCCGGTCGTGCGGCTGTACGTGGAGGCGCCCAGCGACGCCGAGGTGCAGGCGATCCTGAAGCAGCTGGAGGGGCTGGCGCGGCGTTTCGTGCGCTGAGGCCGGCCGCGCCCTCCCCCGCTCATCAGGAAATCATCATGATCGGGGGAGAATCTTAATCCTGAGAAAAGCAGCCTGGAGAAACGTTTGGGTAGCGATCGTGCCGCTAGATTTCCCACGAAGTCCAGCCCGTGCCCTGACACGAGTGAACACATCCCGAGCACCGATGAGGAGCCCACCTATGTCGATCCCTACCATCCGCTTGACGGCCGCGTCCCTGGTGCTGACGGCCCTGCTGGCTGCCTGCACCCCGCCCAACCCCCCTGACCAGGGGCCGGGGCCGGGGCCCGAACCCACCGACAGCGCCATCGTCTCCATCAACTTCCAGCCGGCGGCCAGTCCGGTGCCCACGGGCTACCTCGCCGATACGGGCGCGGCCTACACCGACGCGCGCAAATTCGGCTGGGTGCGGCAGGACAGCCTGGGCCAGCCCTCGGCCAGCCACGTGCCCCTGGACATCACGGCCAACACCCGCGACCGCGACGCCGCCGGGGTGGACGCCCGCCTCAAGACGCTGATCCACATGCAGTACACGGCGGGCAGCAGCTCCCAGGGCGGCGTGAGCACCCCGGCCGCCTGGGAGTACGCCCTCGCCAACGGCTCGTACACCGTGACCGTGGCGGTGGGCGACCCGCTGAACACGGACTCCTCGCACGCCATCAATCTCGAGGGGCAGCCGGCCATCACGGCCTTCGCGCCGTCCAACACCCAGCGCTTCACCACCCTGACCCGCCGGGTCACCGTGTCCGACGGCCGCCTCACGGTCGAGGCCAAGGGCAGCAACACCAAGCTCGACTACGTGATCATCGCGCCGGGCGAGCGGCCCAGCGTCAGCAAGTTCTCGCCCCAGGACGGGCAGACGCTGGTCGACCCGGCCGCCGGTCTGGCCGGGGATCTCAACCTGCTGAACAGTTCCAGCGCCAAGGGCAACGGGGTCGATCCGGCCACGCTGACCAGCAGCACCATCAAGCTGACCGAGGTGTCCACGAACGCGGCCGTGCCCTTCGCGCCGAACACCTCGGGCGGCGGCGACGTGCTGGTGGTCAAGCCCTCGGGATCGCTCAAGCCCAACACCAAGTACCGCCTGGAGGTGACCAGCGGCGTCAAGGACGTCAACGGCGTGGGCTTCCTGCCGGTCACGACCACCTTCGTCACCGGCTCGGGCAGCACCACGGGCGGCACGCTGGCCTTCGATCAGGTCGCGCTGCCCACGGTGCCCTCCGAGAACGCCTACACCTCGGTGGAGATCGGCAAGGACGGCAAGCTGTACGCCTCCACGCTGGACGGCAAGATCCTGCGCTTCCCGATCAACGCGGACGGGACGCTCGGGGCGGCCGAGACCCTGACCTCGCTGCGCGACCGCCAGGGCCCGCGCACCATCATCGGCCTGAAGTTCGATCCGGCGTCCACGGCCGACAACCTCATCCTGTGGATCAGCAACAACGAGTACTACGACGTCGTGAACAAGAAGACGCCCGCCGACTGGAGCGGGAAGATCACGCGCCTGAGCGGGCCGAATCTGGAGAACGTGCAGGATTACGTGGTGGGCCTGCCGCGCTCGGTGAAGGATCACATGACCAACTCGGTCAACTTCAAGACCGACAACGCTGGCCGGGCCAGCGAGCCCAACGTGCTGTACATCCTGCAGGGCAGCCAGTCGGCGATGGGCGCCGCCGACCCGACCTGGGGCAACCGGCCCGAGCGGCTGCTGAGCGCGTCCCTGCTGCGCCTGGATCTGAACAAGCTGCCCGCCGGATCGCTGCCGCTGGACGCCAAGACGGGGGACGGGGGCACCTACAACCCGTACGCCCCGGGGGCCCCGCTGACCCTCTACGCCACCGGTATCCGCAACGCCTACGACATGGTGTGGCACACCAACGGCCAGCTGTACGTGCCGACCAACGGCTCGGCGGCGGGCGGCAACACGCCCGGCACGCCGGCCGGCACGATTCCCTGCGCGGACGGCACCACCTACACGGGTGAGAGCGTTCCGGCGCTGGCCGGCGCGAGCACCCAGAACGACTACCTGTTCCGGGTCGTGCCGGGCGGCTATTACGGTCACCCCAACCCGCTGCGCTGCCAGTTTGTGATGAACGGCGGCAACCCCACGAACATGACCGATCCCGCCGAGGTCGTGCCCGTCGACGCCCGCGCCGGGTATCCGGTGGGCACGAAGCCGGACGCCAACTACCGGGGCTTCGCCTTCAACTTCGGCGAGCACGCCTCGGCCAACGGGGCCATCGAGGAGTACACGACCAGCGGCACCTCGGCGCTCCGGAACAAGCTGCTCGTGGTGCGCTACAGCAAGCAGAAGGACATCGTCGTGCTGTCCCCCGGCGCCGACCTCAACATCGCCAGCGCGCAGGAAGGGGTGGCCGGGCTGGCCTTCGCCACCGGCACCTCGACCCTCTCGCCGCTCGATCTGACCGAGAACCGCACGAACGGCTACCTGTACGTGGCGCTGCTGGACGAGTCCACCGGCAAGGGCTCGATCCGGCTCGCCCGGCCCAAGTAGGCCCTGCTCCACCGCACACCCGTCCGTCTTCCCCGCGCCCGCCAGCTCCGTCTGGCGGGCGCCCTGTCTGCAGCCGCCGCCTGCATCAGCCGGACGTCATTTGCCGCCTCTAGACTTCACCCGACGTGCCCGCCCTCCTTCCCGACAGGTGACCTCCATGAACGCACCCCGACTGCTGTGTCTCGCCGCTCTGCTCCTGGCCGCCGTGCCGGCCGGGGCGACCATCCTCTCCCCCGCCCCGCCCGCCCTCGCGGCGCCGATGCGGGTCAGCGCCCAGCTCACCCTGAACGGCGGCGCGGCGCAGGCGGTCACGTTCAGCCCCCGGGGAGATCTGCTGGCCACGGGCGACGGCTCGGGGGCGCTGGGCCTGTGGACCCGCGGTGGGCGGCCCGTGGCGACCATGCAGCAGCCCGGCGGGATCTCCGCGCTGGCCTTCTCGCCGGACGGCCGCTGGCTGGCCACCGCCGGCACCGATGGCCGCGTCCGGGTGTGGAACGTGCTCACGCGCAGCCTGCGCTGGACGCTGAATCCCGAGACCTTCTTCGTGACCTCGGTGGCCTTCAGCCCCGACGGCCGGACGCTGGCGAGTGCCGGCGGCGACACCGTGCCGGGCTCGGGCGACAGCATCAAGCTGTGGAACCTCGCGTCCGGGCGCCTGCAGAGCAGCCTGCCCGGGCACGGCGACGTGGTGACCTCGGTGGCCTTCGACCCGGGCGGCACGCGGCTGGCGAGCGGCAGCCGCGACCGTACGGTGCGGCTGTGGAACCTGAGGTCGCTGACCCAGGAGCGGGTGCTGACCGGCCACGGTGACTATGTCAGCGCGGTCGCCTTCTCGCCAGACGGGCAGACGCTCGCGAGTGCCAGCTGGGACGCCAGCGTTCGGTTGTGGGACACCGCCAGCGGTCGGCTCCGCGCTGCCCTGCAGGGCCACACGGCGCCGGTCACCAGCCTCGCCTTTTCGCGCAGCGGCGCGCAGCTCGCCAGCGGCGGCCAAGACCGCACGGTGCGCCTGTGGAATCCCGTCCAGGCCACGGCCGCGGGCGTGCTCGACCTGCACCGGGACACGGTGACGGCTCTGGCCTTCGGCAGCCAGGGACTGCTTGCCAGCAGTGGCGGCGGCGACCGGCTGGTGGCGCTGTGGGGAGCAGTCCCGCGACCTTAGGCGGTGCGCCGATACACACAGCTCGTGCAAACTGCCTCAAGACGCCCCGCGATCATGCCCGACGCAAACTGCCGGGGAACGGGGCGAGTCTGGTTTGGGGCTGGTCGGCTACTCAGTGAATGCCAGAGCGTCCGTGCTGAACGCAAGAGGCGACGGAGGTCTATGTCGAGGCAGACGACACCGACCCCCATTGAACCCACCCATCTGACCCGTCTGCGCTGAGCGGGGCCCGGGACGCATGGGTTCACTGTGATCAGCCGTGGCTGCCAGTTTGGCTTGTGAGGTGGTGGTGCCCGCTCCGATGGGCGGGCATGACGGTGTCCGATCCTTCGTCAGGGTGACGAATGCTTGACCAGTCGTGGACGGCGGTAGGGCTCTGGACGCCGCCGTACCCTGAAGCCGAGGCATAGGGAAAGATCACGAGGAAGCGGTCAGCACGGGTCTGATAGTGAAGACTCGGTTTTGGCTCGCTAATCTCAATGAGTATATTTGAGTTGGATGTGATCCAGCATAATCTGTTCTGAATGCACGTCTTATCAATAACCGTAGTCATGAAACCCAGATTGACTATTAAAAACTGATGAAGATCCGATTTTTCCTCACAGCGCCGAGTTATGCCTGTCCGCTTGGGAAGGATGAAGAAGCAGAGGGCAGATGTGCGCCTCCAGCACTGGACGGTTGTGTACAGTCAAGGTTCTAAGGCTGGTGCCGAGCACGAGATCAATGTGTCGGTTCAGCGTGGAGCCAGGACAGTATTCGCAACAGCCTTGAGGAAGAGGTCGACTCTGATGAACCAGGTATCTTCTAATAACAATGTGCCGATGTTCGCCGTCATTGTACCGTTGTACAATGCAGCCGCCTACCTCGATGAGACGTTACGTGCCATCCAGGCGCAAACTTTCCGTGACTTCGAGGTCGTGATGGTCGATGACGGCTCGACGGACACGACCGCCGAACTGGCCCTCGGCTACGTCCGGCGCGATGAGCGATTTCATTTGATCCGCACCTCCAACAGGGGTATCTCGCCAAGTCGTAACACCGCGGTGACGCATTCGTCGGCTCCCTGGCTCGCGGTATGCGACGGCGACGACGTCTGGCTCCCGGAAAAACTGTCTTTACAGGCTGAATTCATCCGGGCCTGGGAGGTCAGTGGGAACCGGCCACTCGCTGCTGTGGGAACGGCCGGGCACTTCATCAATGCCGCAGGAGAGCGGTTCAGCGAAATCGATCCTCCACAGGAACCGTGGCCAGCCGACGCAGATCAAATCGACAGTTCACCGGAGTTGAAAATCATCAATTCCTCCGTTGTGTTTCGACGCGATTTCTTCCTCAAGGCAGGGCAGTATGGTTCCGACTATAAGGCCACTGAGGATCTTGACCTCTGGTTGAGGCTCCTCGAATACGGTTCCGTGGTCAATCTGCCAGAGCATCTGACGCTCTACCGAATGCACGGACTGAATCTATCGCACCAGTCATATATCCCCATGCTTCTTCACGCTCAGCGCTGTTATATCAATGCAGAAAGGCGGAAGTCGAGGCTCCCCCTGTATACGCATGAAGAGTATATCCACTCTCTCCGTCGTGATCCCACCAGCTATGAACTCATGGTGCGTTCCATGCGGCAGATGATGTTCTACAATATGGGAAAGGTGAACCTTCATAACCGGCGGTATTTTTTGGCCGCACGGGCACTCTTTATGGCGGCCGCCGCTGCTCCGAAAGACACTTTAAGACTCACCTCAAAGAGCAAAGTGGTAAGACGCCTTGCGGGCGCGCCCTAGCTTGTCGAGTCCAAAGGCTCATTTGAAGGTTGTTCAGGGCACCGAATACTTTCCACCAAAATAGAACTGGATCAAATGTTAGCGCCGCCGCACTTTGAGCGAAAGTGCGGCGGCATAGATCTTGGAATTGAGCCCTTGAATTGGGACGGGTCTACAGAGACTTATCTAGATTGGGAAGATGAAAGCTAAGAAGGTCAATATTTAGATCGATCAGGCGACCTGCTTCCACTTGGCGTGACTGATGTACCGACTAGTAGGGAGGAGATTGAGAGGCTACGGCTGGACGGAGATTGGCCAGGAGGAGGGTTAGGGCGATCGCCGTGACGAGGGTCAGGAGGGCGGAGAGCAGGGCACTCCGGACAGGCCGGGGGGCCACTGCACCCGTCGGCGTGATCGCTGCCGACACGATGTCGAGCGTCCCCGCCGCGCTGGCGGCCCGCGCCGATGTCAGCGCAAGGTTCTGGAGCAGGCGGTTGCGCGTATCCTGGTAGGCCGCCGCGTTGACGTTGTTGTCGGGCGTTTCGGTGTTCAGCGCTTCAAGCTGTTCCCGGATGCTGAGCAGGGCGCGCTCCATGCGCAGCTGTGCCCGTTTCACATCCCAGGCCACCAACGCCTTCACGCCGGCGTCCGTCAGCACGCGGGCAGCGACGGGCGTATTGGCCCGTCCGTTCACGGTGTACACGCCCCCAGAGTTGGACTCGTCGACGACCGTCAGCTGCAGGCTCCTCACATTGCCATTGGCGACCTCCGCGCCCAGTTTCGAGACCAGCAGGGTCTTTTCGGCTGCAGGCAGGTCGGACGACGACTGGATCCGTCCCATGACTGCTTTGACGACGGCCGGAGACGTCAGCGCTTCCCGGATGGCCCCGCGGGGCAGAGGTGGGGGCGTGAAGACGGTGTCGCTCAGCGGCGTATTGGTGTTGGCCGAGGAGAACACTGAGCTGCTGGCCTGATACACCTGAGGTTGGGCGGACGTGATGATGTACGCCACCACGCCAGCCAACAGGGTCGCACCCAGGATGGGCAGGGCAGAGCGCACCAGGGTACTCATGACCGGAAGGGTGTCGACATCAAGGCTACGTGGGCGCTGAACCGAGTCAATCATAGGGGAGTCCTTTCGACCTGTCAGGCAGGTCTGCTTTCGAGCGCAGATGGGAAACGGGAGGAGGAACAGGCGTTCAACCCTTCCACCTTATCGTGGAGAAGAATGCTGTGGCCGACGTAAACGATTCGTTGAATCCTGACGCTTCAGGACGATCGTGATTGACCGAGTCCCTTCGATGTGAGCCACTGCCGGAAGAACAGGGCCACAAAGCGCGGATTATGCTTCGCGTAGCGTTTCCACAGTCGCTTTGGCTCCATGATCAGCCTGAACAGCCACTCGAGACCCAGCCGCTGCACCACCGCAGGGGCCTGACGCACCCGCCCGGAGTGAAAGTCGAAGGCCGCCCCGATGCCCAGCATCACCGCCGGAATCCGTCCGGCGTGGGCCGCCATCCAGCGCTCCTGCTTCGGGCAGCCGATTCCGACGAAGACGATCCGCGCCCCAGAATCGACGATCTGACGGGTGTACGCATCGTCCTCAGCCGCCGTGAGGGGACGGAAGGGAGGGGCGATCAGGCACGGCAGCTGGATGCCGGGATACTTCTGACGCAGCACCTCGGCAAACGCCTCCAGGCTCTCCGGGGTTCCTCCGTACAGGGCGACCGGAAGTCCTTCCCGGGCCGCCCATTCGCTGACATGCAGGGTCAGGGTGGGCCCATACACTCGACTGGCGTCAGGGACTCCCAGCATCTTCAGCGCCCAGACCAGGGGCACGCCGTCCGAGGTGACCAGACTGGCCCCATTGACCACCGTCTTGAACTCTGCGCTGTCGTGGCTTTCCATCACCATGTGGACGTTCGAAGCGCAGACATAGCGAGATTCCCCAGCCTGGGCCCAGTGGATCACCCTGGATGTGGCGTCGGCGTAGTTGGTGGCGTCTACACGCATCCCCAGAATGGAGCGGGATGTGAGGCCGGAGTGGCCAGACGCAGTGGAACGCTCAGGAATCATACTTTCTCCCCACGCCTGTAGAGTTCCAGGGCGGCGATGCCGAACCCCAGCAGGCTCCAGTACCAGATGCCGCCTTGCGGGCCCTCGATGAAGACGTCGAAGGAGGCGTTGGTCATCAACGCCACCCAGTAGGCCAGGATCCAGAGGTGAACGTTCGCCCACACCAGGTGACCGGCTGTACGCGCCCTGAAGAAGGCCATCAGCAGGCTCCACGCGAACACCAGGTTGAGGGCGATCCAGCTGACCAGCCCGGGGACGCCGGAGCGGGCCAGGATCGAATAGTGGATGCTGTGAGGATTGCGGAGGGTCTGCTCCGAGTCGACCTGGAATCCGTCCGAATTGGCGAGATTGATTCCATACCCTTTGCCCGTCCAGAATTTGTCACCGTAGACCGTGTAGCGGGTTATCGTTCTCCACCAGTCCAGCCGCCAGGTGCGGGTTCCATCCACCACCGACACGCCGGTATCCCCAGTGATGCTCTGGACGTTCAGCAGGAGACCATCGAGCGACAGCTCACGGCCTGAGCTCATCTTGATCCGGGGGTCGACGACCACCAGGAGCAGCAGCATGCTGGCCGCCAGAAACAGGGGGCGGCCCCAGCGGCTGATGGGACGGAGCAGCAGCACACAGGCCAGGGCGGCCCCGACGGTCACGAGCGAGGCCCGTCCAGTGAGCAGGCTGGCGAAAGAAATCATCCAGAGACCCCACCACCACCATTCGGTACGCCGCCTCAGCGGGCGGGCTGACTGGGCGTGCTCCGGCGCAGCCAGGCGGTGAAGGCCCAGCATCAGGAACGCCATCACGCCAGCCAGATGAACCGCGAGATCCCCCCCCTTCACGAGCAGGATGGCCTGGGCGCTGATCGGCCAGGTGGGGATAGAAGGTTCGAACAGCCGGGTGATCCAGAACCCGAACGGTGCGGCCAGCAGAAAGTAGGGCAGTACACGCCCGTACCTCAGGATGACCTGCCTGAACCTGCCCAGATGCACCACGAGGGTCGCGACGATCAGAGTAAAGAGAGCGTAGTACCACGCCGCAGCGTCGCGGATGGCGTTGAGGCCGTATTTGCCTACGTAGGGCAAGGTGCTGCCCAGTCCGATCAAGATAAAGAGGGCGATGAGCAGCACCAGTCCCCTGGTATGCACCAGACGTGCCCCCCGCGCCCACGCCATCACCAGCCCGATGAGCCCCAGCCCGAGGGCCACTTCACCGATAAAGAGTGGCGGCACGCCCAGATAGGCATACCCCTTTCCCAAAAAGGCGTAGCCGGCCAGAGACACACCCAGAAGCCCGAGCGCGTAGGCTGGAAGCCGCGCCCCCATCTGAAAGAGGAGGGCCGCGAAGAGGGCCGCGGCGCTGGCAGCACCCGCCAGGAGTGGCTGCCGGAGGGCCAGGAGACCGATCAGCAGGGCAGGCAGGCCAATCAGTCCGGCCTGCAAGGTGGCCTGCAGGACGGCTGAGCGATCGAGTCGGTGGATGGGCGGCGGCTGTTCGGGCACAGTCATTGATTCTCCATGAGCGGGGGGGGTTCCAGGGGGAGCAGGGGCCAGCAGAATGACCATGTTGTCGGAGGAGTGCAGGGCTCCCGGCTCCGCTTCATTGAAGAGCCTAAACGATGAGGTGCCGAGCCGGGCGACTGCCACCCGCATGGTGAAGGAACGAGGCAGATCTTCCCGCCTTCCACGGTGATCCGGTCGCTCAACCGCCCCATCCACCACGGCCGGCGTTCAGCGCAGCCAGAGCCGGGGAGCTGAAGAGGACGCAGGCACTGCCCTGGCGGTCAGGAGTGTGAGCGCAGCGCTCCCCTCCTGAACCGTTCTTTGCAGCACACCACGGTCACCGTTAACAGATGGTTTACCAGGGTTCGCGCGACCACAACCCTAGGGCCCGGACTCTCCAGACGGCCTGCTAGCGGCCTGGCGGAAGAACGCCAATCCGGACCTTCGATGCCCGGAGCTTGGCCTGCCAGCGAACGTATTCCTGCCGCTCCCTTCCCAACGTGATGGGGCCGGGCAGGCTGACGTTTCCCTGACAGAGGCTGCGGCCGTTCCGATCCCTCGAACAATCCGGAAACCAGAAAGGATTGACCGACGCACGCCCTTTCAGAGGGGTCGACCAGCCGACAATATTGTCTCTGGCGACAACATTGTAAAAAGTCTTGAAGCGCTTGTCGTTATGGATGTCCCACACATAGATACCCACATTCTGACCAGCGATGGCTCGGCCATCGGGCAGATATCCGCTGGAAATCAACCGATTCTCGTATGCCAGCAGATTATGTCCGGCAGACATGGCAATACCAGAATTCGTGCCCACAATCTGGTTATGAAAGGCGCGGATATAGGCAGCGGCGCCGGCCACAGTGCGTGAGCTGCCGTCACCCAGATTCATTCCCGACCCACCGTAGGATAACTTGGTCGGCTGAACATTAAAAGCGCCCTGAAGATAATTGTTGTGAATTTTAATGGAGCTGGACGGCACTCCGCTGGAGAGGTACATACTGATAATCTCTTCGACTCTGCTCTTCCCAGGCTCATTGATGACCTGATTCCAGGCAATTTCAGCACCACTAACATTCTTTATCTGGTTAAATTGCACGAATTGAACCAGATGATATCCGGTTTTAGAGTATTGCTCCTTGCCAATACTGTAACGACCATCGATGTTTAGCGCTTTGTTGCGTAAAATCTTTATCGTCTGTCCAAGTTTAAATTTACCAGTAAATTCCCTCAAATAAATACCAGAAGTGCCAGAAAGTTCATTGTTCTCAATTTTCACATTACGGAATTGCTCCAGATGCACAAATCTTCCTGGCGTCTTATAGTCTTTTAGCGGGGTGTTGGGATTTAGAGCTTGTCCACGACTGTTACGTACAGTCAAATTTGCATTATGGAATGCACTGTAGATCAAACGCCCACGACTCTTAATATTGGAATATTCGATTGTGACTGGCTCAGGAGTACTGATAGTGACTGCGGCCACTTTAGGATCGAGGCTTTGCCAATTACCGCGATAAACGCCGCCCTTAAAAATAACGATCGGCTTCGAGTAACGTATCGTCTGCGCAGAGGAGGAACTGGTTCCCAACAGAAAAAGAGATCCCACAGCCATTACGGCGTATCTGAAGACGGTGCGGGCCCGCTCAGTGCTCAGAATAGTCACGGTCATGCTTCTTCAATGGCCTTTTCGCTGGAGGGCTGTGTGGTAAATGGACATGAGTTCAAGGATATTCTGTGGGCGGGTATACCGGTGCTCAAATTCGGCACGCGCTCCAGCAGACCAGAGGGCACGCTTCTCCGTGGTCATGCTCCCCACAGCCGCCTTGAGCGACTCCGCATCCCCAGGCGCGAAGTGCAGACCCGTTCGTCCCGACTCCACGATCTCCGGTAACGCTCCGACCCGGCTCGCGATGACGGGCAGTCCGACGGCGAAAGCTTCCACGATGGTCATGGGAAAGCCTTCGTACCACTCCGAGGGGAACACGAGGCATTCGGCCTCTCCCGCCAGGCGCATCACTTCCGAACGTGGTCGCTGCCCCAGCCATTCGATGCCTGGGGAAAGACGTGCCGCAGCTTCGACTTCTGGGGCCAGCGGCCCGTGGCCGAGAATTTTCAGGGGCAGGGCGTGTCCAGGGTTCTCCCAGGCCTTCAGCAGCGTGCGTATCCCCTTTTCCGGAGTCAGGCGACCGATGAACAAGGCGTAGCCGCCGCCACCAGAGCCCACTCCCGGATCTTCGTCCAGGAAGTTTGGTTTGACGTGGAGCAGTTCCGGTGGCAGGCCGCCCTCGATGAATTTGTGCCGGGCGAACGAGGTCAACGCGATGTAGGCGTCAATCTCGCGCTGGTAGGTGCGGAAGACGCGGTGGAGCACCTGGGTGCCCGCCACAGTGGCGGAGGCGGCCAGACTCTCGCGGTAGCACCGGTGCTTGATGGCAGGCCAGGGCAGGACACCCAGGCAGTCCTCACATGGTCTGTCGTCGCGGTACAGAAGGGCATTGGCACACACCAGACGGTAATTGTGGAGGGTCTGCACGGCCGCCGCCCCGGCTGCCCTGACCGCCTGGTAAACCGCTGGGGACAGCATGGGAAACGTGTTGTGGAAATGCACGACATCAATGTTCTGCCGCCGCACCAGCTCGGCCAGGGTCCGGGCAGCTTCAGCGTTCCAGACAGTACGGATGGCCATCTTGAGCGCTGGGACATGCTTCAAATCATCGTTACTGACGGTGTAGGTCTCGACCGTATGCCCAGCGGCCACCAGCATCGACCGTTCCGCTTCGAAAACCACATCCTCTCCCCCAGCCTGCTGGTAAAAGTTATGAACAAGCAGGATCTTCATGGGGAAGCCGCTGGCGCGAGGGTTCGGCTGTAGAGTTCCAGATACTTCTCGGCCATGCTTCTGTGACTGAAACGCTCGTGCAGAAGTGGAATACTCCTCCAGGTCAGATCCTGGTAGTCAGGAAGCCGATTGATGGCCTGGGCCAGGAGCCGCCCAATGGCTCGGCTGTCTTCGCTCGGTGCCAGCAACGGGTAGTCGGGCGTGAATACTTCTGCCAGGCCGGGCACCCTGGTGGCGACCACCGGAACTCCCGCCAGCAGCGCCTCGATCGCCACCAGGGCCAGACCCTCGAAGCGCGAGGGCATGAGGACGATATCGAAATGGCCATCCTGCAGGCGACGGGCAAGCGCGGGGACGGGCTCGTGAATGCCGACCTCCCATTTCAGATCAGGCCGGCTTGCCCACTGCTGGAGTTCGCGGGCCTTGCTTCCACTGCCCGCCACATGCAGGTACACGGCCTGGGTGGTGTCGCGGCCTGCATACTCCACGATTTCAGGCAGGAGATCCACGCCCTTTTGAACCTCGAAGCGCCCCGCGAACAAGACCTGCACAGGCTGTCCCAGTGGTCTGGTCGCACGGCCCGGCCCAGAGTCCTCGCTGGGGGGCACTCCCCGGGCCACCCCGTTGTAGATCACCTCGGTATCGTCTGCCGGACTGAGCGGGCGGCCCTGCTCGGTCTGGAATCTCCAGAGGCCGTCCAGACCTGCCTGCGACACAGCAGCCGCTTTCGCACCGGCCATCCGGCCCTCGGCCCAGCGCCCGATGCGGGCCCAGGCCGGCCAGAGCGAGCTGTTGTGGATGGTTCGGATCAACCGTACCTTCGCGGAGAGTCCGAAGAGCGTCGCGCAGGCATACGTCATCTCTGGAATCTCTGTATGCACATGGATGAGGTCGGGGCGAAGCCGCCTGGCCAGGCGGCTGAGCTGCCAGCCAGCATGCAGGGCGCCCCCATATTTCATGCCGATGGTGGTGCCCGAATACACCGGGATGCCCAGACGGGTCAACCGCTGGAGAAAATCTCGACCGATCTGGTTGTCGGCAATACCAAGCACGGCAAAAAAGACGAAATCAACATCCTGATACAGGGCTTCGGCCAGGGAGATCGCCACTTCCTCGGCACCTCCCAGATCAAGGTGAGTGATCACCTGTATGACCTTCAACTTGTGCGTCGAATCTCCAACATCCATTTAATTAGTATGCACCAGAGCCTTTGACGACCACCTGGGCGGTTCTAATTAGAATATAAAGATCAAGCCAGATAGACCAGTTGCGAGCGTAATACGGATCCCAGCGTTCCATCCCCAGGTTTCCCGCTTCCGAACGCCCAGAAACCTGCCAGAGACCGGTCATCCCAGGCTTGACCCTGGTTCGGAGCAGCTGAGTCTGGGACGACAGCTGTTCATGGTGGTATTGCGGCAGGGGGCGAGGCCCGACCAGAGACATCTCACCCAGGACAACGTTGATGAGCTGCGGCAGCTCGTCGAGACTGGTGCGGCGGAGAATCCGGCCTACCCGGGTGATCCGCGGATCATGACGAAGCTTGTAGTTCTTTTCCCACTCCGCACGCAGCGCCGGATCAGCCGCCAACTGCTGCTTCAGGACGGCTTCGGCGTTGGGAACCATGGTGCGGAATTTCCACGCCGTGAAGGGCTGATCCTGAAAACCGACGCGCTTCTGGAAAAACACCGGGGTCGTCCGGTCTTCCAACCAGATCAATGCAGCCACCAGGGCGCAAAGAGGAATCCACAGGGGCGCGCTGCCTATGATCAGCAGCAGATCCAGTCCCCGTTTCGTCCACTGGGCTGGAGCGCTGAGCAGATTCCGGGACACCTCCAGACCCATCACGCCACCGAAATCCCGGGTTTGACTCCACATGGATTCGATCTCAAACAGATCGGGAATCAGAACCACCTTGGGGTAGGGCGCCAGAGGCCCGTCCAGCATTTCCACAAGCTGCTGCCGCTGCAATCCCGGCATGGCCAGGATCGCCACGGGGGCGTCGATGGAGCCCGCACAGGATCCGATGACAGGGACATCGTGAATCGCCAGGCCATGGATACCTTCATCATCGTCGAAGATGGCCACCGGCCGGTAACCGTAGCCCGGATTGGTTCGCAGCGCCTGCACCACCATGGAGCCTGTGGTCGCGCCGCCGTAGACCGCCACAGGCACACCCCAGACGTTGAGTCGGATCAGGGCCGATTTCAGGACGGCCCGGGTCGCCACGATCATGACCAGAGCCAGCGGGAACGACAGCAGCATGAACATGGGTACGTGGGGACGCGACCAGTCGCTGAGCAGCATGCTGGCCAGAGCCGTGACCACGACGATCACCATGAGTTTGGACAGGCGTTCAAGCTGAGTCGGGGGCGCCATCCCCCAGTCGGGCAACAGGTGTGAAATCGCTGCGCCAAGGAGCCACACGACCCCGACGAGAATCAACCAGGGGAGCATATGCGGAGCCGTCAAGTCCTGGCCTCCCAGCGACGCCACCACGGCGACAGCCACAACCAGGGCCGCTATATCTCCGGCACCGACAGCGCAGGCGTTGAGAAATCGCCAGAGGCGCCACATTCCAATGTCGCGCTGGCTGCGGCTGTGTAGCTTGTGCCGGAGGAGAACTGAATTTCTGGTGGCCTGCATCACTGTACTCCCGGATATGTTCAGAGTTGGAAACCGCTTTGAGAGCGAGGTTTTCCCGCTATTCCCAGGTACAGCCTGCGGGCGCGCTCGCTAAGGAATCGTAAAACGCAATCCTCAGCTCGCCGAGCCGCCTCCTGGCACACCCGGGCTCCGTTCATGAGGGTCGCGCTCCGATTGACCTACAGCACAGGGAAATCACAGAGGGCACAGAGTGACGCATTAATGTTGACAAGGCTGTTCAGTCCACATCGGAACTCTGAGCCCTGCACCCCGACCCTGAGACTCAGCTTGCTCCCCATCTCCGGTCAGATACTTGAAATCTGTCTAGACAGGTACGACAGGGCCATCTCCTCCTTTTTGCCGATGACAACAGTGAAAGAGAGTCTTTCTGTCCGGAAACTGACTCTACATTAAGACACTCTATGAGAGGCCGATCGCTCACAACTTGGTGAGGAAGTGTAAGTGGGGAACTCTTCGACGTTGGGTACTACGGCGAGTTTCACTGCCATCTTCATCTCATCTTAAAATAAGCGTAATAAATCTCACACCGAGGTTTACACAAAGCTTTCATAACGCTTCGTTAAGGTACGTCTTGAGCCCGCCGAACGGCCGGTGAACTGCAAAGTAGGCAACGCAAGCATATGTCTGCTCGGTATTCGATCCACTCTGGCCCTAAAGAAAGGGTACCCACACCACAACTGCGGAACGCCTAATAGAGAGTTCCACAGCTATCAACGGTGCTGCCCAACTCGAGAGGAAACCATACATGACCCATTTTCCATCTGCCCGCCTTCGCCCCACCGCCCTGCTCCTGGTATCTCTGTCGCTGGCTGCCTGCGCGCAGCCGCCGAGCGTACCCCAGACAGGTGGGCAAGCGGAAGGGGCGTCGCCCTACGACGGCGTCGACCGCTCCTGGACTGCGACGGACAACGGGCTGGGAGGGAAGCTTCAGGCCCAGGCGATCGATCCCGGCAACAACACACTTTCCAATGAAGGCTGGACGGCCGCTTCCAATGGCTGGGGGCCGATCGAACGCAATAAGAGCAATGGTGAAACAGCGGCTGGAGACGGCAAGACCCTCACGCTGAACGGCAAGACCTATTCCAACGGATTCGGTGTCCACGGCAACTCGTCGATGACTTTTGCCGTCAACGGTCAATGCTCAACCTTCACCAGCGACATCGGGATTGACGATGAGGTGGGCAGCAAGGGCGCCGCGGTCTTCCAGGTCTACGCTGACGGCACCAAGCTGTACGACAGCGGCGTGATGACTGGTTCAAGCGCCACCAAAACAGTCAATGTCAGCATCTCCGGTCGCCGGGAGCTGAAGCTGGTCGTGCAGGATGCCGGCAACAGCAATGCTTACGACCACGCCGACTGGGCGGATGCCAAGTTGCTCTCCTGCACGGTCGCGGCGTCTGGTGGAGGCGTCAGCCCGGCCCCGGCCCCGGCTCCTTCGCCCAACGTGACCTACCAGGGCCCTCTGGTGATCACCAAGGGCGGAACGTACTCCGGAAGTTATCAGAGCACCAATCCAGACGTTCCCGCGATCTCCATCAGAACCACTGAGCCGGTCATCATCCAGAACGCGAATGTGCGCGGCCCGAGTCACCTCATCGCGGGTTTCAACATGAACCTGACCGTCCGCAACACCCGGGCCTACGGAGTGAACCCCAACGTCGCCGGCCGGAACACCGGGCGGTTCATCCTCTCGGAAGACACTTACAATCTGGTCGTTGAAAACAACTACATGGAAGGCACATCCGGTATCTATGTCCGCAACTTCAAGGGCAACCGTGCCGGCGGTCAGACCATCAAGATCCTTCGGAACAAAGTGAAGAACATCGACGGGCGCAAGAGTAACGGAGCAGGCGGATACCAGACCGCGTTTGAACGGGTGCAGTTCACTCAGTTCAACGATGTCCGTGACGTTCCCAACGTCGAAATCGCCTGGAACGAGATCATCAACGAGCCGGGCAAGAGTGGCCTCGAAGAAAACATCAACTTCTACGGGTCAACGGGAACCGCCAGCAGCCGCCTCAAGATCCACAACAACTTCATCAAGGGCGCTTACAACGCCAATCCGGCGACCGATAGTGGTTTTGGTGGCGGCGGCATCATGTTGGGCGACGGGAACCCCGCCTCACTGAGCACGGCTGGCGGCTACATGGACGTGTACAACAACCAGATCGTCAGTACCAGCAATCAGGGTATCGGCATCGCCGGTGGGCACGACCACAACGTGTACAACAACCGGGTCGTCTCCAGCGGTCTCCTGCCGGATGGACGCAAGATTCTGGCTCAGAATGTTGGGGTCTACGTCTGGGATCAGGCGGGCTCGGCCAAGAGCGGCACCTGGTTCAACAACTCCGTGCATGACAACCAGATCGTCTGGATGCGCTACCGCTCTGATGGTTCGAGCTACACCAACAACACCTGGTTTGCCAGCTGCACCTCCAGCTGCTACAACAACTCCAGCCTGCCGGCCCCGGCAACCCTGGCGACCGAACAGGTCGAGTACAACCTGTGGCTGTCGAAGCTGTCCAGCGCAGGCATCAAGATCGGCGTCAACTAAACAGAGTCTGCTCGCTCCGAGGCCCGGCACTGGATGTGATCCAGTGCCGGCCTCCTTTCGCCGGGTTGGAATAACCCGAGAACGCTTTCAGGTCAATCCGGCCTCATGCCTCGGCGTCGTAACTTGCCAGGGTGGCCTGCGTGAAACGGGCCGGAGAGTGATCCTGCATAAAACGCCCGGTCGCCGGCGAGAGCGAGACTGAAGGTAGACGTTCAATGGTGGATGCCAGCGCCACGACGTCTTCAGGAGCGCACAGCAACCCCAGGCAGTATTCGCTGACGGTTTCGGCCAGAACGCCAATGTCTGATGCGACCACCGGAATGCCCAGTGCCGCAGCGATCAGCAGCGGCCCACTCTGTCCGGCGAACACGCGGCGGTACGGCAGGATCACGCAGTCGGCAGCGATGAAATAGCTCTCCACGTCTTCGTCCGGGACATGCTCCAGCAGAAAGTGTGTCCGCCGACTCACCCCACAGTCTTCGGCCATGTCGATCAACGACTGGGCATCGAAAGCGCGCGCAGCGCCGACGACCATCAGATGATACTGGTCGGGAAGCAGGGCCAGGGCCCGGATCGCCAGATCTATACCCTTGTCCTGGCGGGTTCCCCCAAACGCGAGCAGGGCCGAGGCGCCTTCTGGGATGCTGAAGCGGTGGCGGACGCTGTCGCGCAGAGTCACTCGCGCCGCGGCGGAATAGGTACCCGACTCGGCAAAATAGGGAACAGTGTCGACTCGCAGGTGCGGGGCTTTGTCCGTCAACTGTCCGGCGAGGCCCCTGGAGTGGACGAGAATACGGACGCGGAGCATCCCGAGCGCGCGCACGATCAGCAGATGCGCCGCCTCGCTCTGGGGCGATCCACCTTCAGCCTTGTACCGCCTCAGGAAATAGAGCCAGTGCAGGGTGGCACGCACCCTGACTGAACTCAACATGTGCTGGGACAGCAGGAGTGCCAGGAGCCACGACTGGGTGAAGCTGTCCAGATAGAGGAGGTGTATGACATCGGCCCTCTCGGCCTTCGCCAGCCGCAGGGCCTCACGGAAGAACCGGATGTTGGCTGTCTCACGGCCAAGCCGCGAAAGCTGATAATACTGGGCCATTCCTTCAGGGAAGAGCGGCAGGACGCTGCCACGCACTTTGGGCACGCGTGCACACACGGTCGTGACCAGGGCCTCGGAGCCGATCAGGTGCACGGAGTGCCCGGCCCCCACCAGCCCCTGAGCCAGCATCAGCGCATAGCTGCCATGATGCCCCGTGTCGAGTGGATCGATCAGGGCGATCCTGTACGAAGTCCTCTCGGGACGCTGCTCCGCATTCTTCTGAGGGTGTCTCTCAGGACGGCCGGGCCTGAACCGCCGCAGGAGCGAACTGAGCGTGCGGCGGGTCTCCAGTGGAATCAACCAGCCCAGGACGAACCGGATCACTTCGAACCGTCGTGGCCTGGCCCGGAAGAATGCCGCCGAGAGAGGAACGACGGCTCCTAGGTTGTGGGTCAGCTGGGCCGCCGCCGACACGTGAGAATTGAGGAAGCCCACGAAGGCTCGGGGCGACATCGTCCCACGCTGCAGGTGTCCCAGAGCCCAGTCGAAGGAGAAGCGCCAGTTCAGCTGACGGCTGACAGAAGGCCGGGGTTCCTCGTAGTACCAGACTGCCGCCACCGTAGGGCTGAAGGCGAGGTGAACCCCCTGGCGGCCCGCGGCCCGCAGAAGCCAGTCCCAATCCTGATGCTTGAGGAGCCCGGGCACAAACGGCACGTCGAGCAGCAGGTCGCGGGGAACCATCAGCAAGCTGCTGACGAGGCCGCAGGGCTTTTCGCCAGGAGTCCGGCGGGCCAGCAGGTAATCACCGAGCGCTTCCCCCTGCTCCTGAGGCCGGACAGGGTTGAGTTCGTCGCCCCGTGGAGTCCGTTCGATCCAGGGGCAGGCGACGATCGGCCGACCAGGGGCGCGGCGGGCGACCTCCAGCTGCTCCGACAGCTTGTGGGGGAGCCATTCGTCGTCGTCGTCGAGCAGCGCTATCCACTCGGCACGCGCAGCCCTGACACCGATGTTCCTGGCCTCTCCCCCACCGACCCGCTCCGCCAGTTCGATGAGACGTACCCGGATATCCCCGACACTCTGCACTGCAGCGTATGTGGCCGGGTCTGGGCCATCGACCACGATGATGATCTCGATCTCCCGGAGCGTCTGGTGAAGGGCACTCTTCAGGGCACGCTGGAGCAACAGCTCGGCCCGACCACGGGTCGGAATGATCACAGAAACCTGTGGAGGATCAGAACGTTCGGGCATGGACTTCGTCACGGCCTGTTCAGCGTAATGGATAAGCCACCGGCGAGCATCCGCACCTGGCCACTGGTGGCCGACGAGGGGTCACCCTGGACGGCCATTGAGGGGAGAGCCAAACACAGGACTGTCACCACATCCCTGCAGTCCATGACCTCAGGGAGAGGCATACTCGTCCGCCCTGGATCTGATCGAGATAGCGCCGGCGGAGGAGAAATGTTCCATCAAGAACAGGCAGGCGTCGGTGGGGTTGAGCGAGTACAGCTGGTCGCCAGATTCGGCGAAAGCGCGGTAAACCCCACCTCCAGACGACGAGTCTGTGGACTGAATCATGATCCCGGGCGCTGCCGGTTCGCGTGCCACAGCGACATCTCCCGATTCCAGAAAAAACTGCGCCGAGATGAAATCGCAGCTGTACTGCTGACGGTATCGGTCACACAGCCCCAGGGCCACGAGTTGCAGCAGGGCGCCTGCAGGCAGACTTTCTCCGCTGGAGAGTGACTCGGCAGTGAGGTTCCACGCGCCGTCGGCTCCCTGGTCGCCCGAAAAGCAGGCGATGTTCAGCAGTTTCCTCACTTCATAGACGTAAGAAGCGTGAATGACATTGGAGAGTCCCAGCAGCCGGCTGTACAGGTGCTCAGCCGGATGGGTCAGTTGGTCGACCTGCTCCGCCGTCTCTTCGGTAACCACAAAAACGTAGTCAGGGAGCTCCTGCTCGAAGAACAGATTCACGTCCAATTGACTGCGTAAATTGAGCTCCTGCCCTGTTCGGGTGATGACCTGCTGGTAGCCGGAAGTGTGCAGCTTGCGACAGAGCATCTGGCCCAGAGGGCAGTCGTGCCCGGCCACATAAATTTTGGCGTCCAGAGGAAGTCGCATGCTCATTCGTGTGCAGTGTGGGCCTGTGGGCGTTACCTCGCCGTTAAAGTGGAAAGCGGTCCGGGCGTGAACAGGCTTCATAGGTCACCGCATCTGGAGAAGCAGGCCACTGCCGAAAGTCAGGAGCTTCTTCGTCGGCAGGGGGTTTGCATTCCGGTTACGGCGCCCATTCTAGAATTCAGGCATGACTGAGCGCCGCGTCGCTGTTCGTCCGGGGGCGGCCCTGTGTTGCCGAAACCTCCGGTGATGCACATCCTTCACCTCAACACGTCCGACAGTGCTGGCGGGGCGGCGCGTGGGGCCTACTGGCTTCACCGGGCTCTGGCGACACGCGCCAATTCTCAGATGCTGGTTCAACATAAATCGACACAGGACGACAGCGTGAGGGTTCACCGTTCGAGTCGTCTTGATGGCGTCGCCAGACGAACAGACCGCGCGCTGCTGAGACCGTATCCTGCGGCCCCAACCGATTTCTCGTTGGCCGCCCTTCCCCGCACCGTACACCGCGAGGTCAATCAACTGAACCCCGATATCGTCAACCTGCACTGGATCAATGGGGGCTTCATGACTCCGGAGAATATTCGGCAGATTCGCGCCCCGGTCGTCTGGACACTGCGCGACCTCTGGCCCATGACAGGCGGCTGCCACTACGCCCGGGGATGTGAGGGTTTCACCGTGGAGTGTGGCCATTGCCCGCAGCTCCGCTCGACCCGAGAGCACGATCCTTCGCGCTGGCTCTGGACACGGAAACGGCGGGCCTGGCGCGACACGGAACTGACCCTGGTGGCCCTCAGCGGATGGCTGGCCCGTGAGGCGAAGAGGAGCTCCCTGCTGGGTGGCTACGAAACCCTGGTCATCCCCAACGCTCTGGACACGGACACGTTTCAGCCGCAGCAGCGCGCCCAGGTACAGGCCACGCTGGGCTTACCCCAAGACCGGAGATACATCCTGTTCAGCGCCATGAATCCGCTGGAGGACAAGCGGAAAGGCTTCGCTCAGTTAAAAGCAGCGCTCGGCCTCCTGGCGGCCCGGCCTGACGCCGAGCACATCGAACTCCTGGTGGCCGGGGCCTTATATTCTGAACTCCCTTCGCTGCCCATCAAGGCCAGGTTTCTGGGCCTCATCAGTGATGACCTGACGATGAGCCGACTCTATTCGGCAGCGACCGTGACGGTGATGCCTTCCATCGAGGAGGCGTTCGGCAAGGTGGCCATGGAGTCACTGGCCTGCGGCACCCCAGTGGTCTGCCTACGGGACACAGGAACAGCTGAGATCGTCCAACATCTGCAGCACGGCTATCATGCAGCACCGCTCGATATCGCGGATCTGGCAGCTGGGCTGGAGTATGTGCTCGATCATTCCCATCCAGAGGCGATGGCGACAGCTGTGAGGGAACACGTCATGAACACGTATACGTATGGTCATCAGGCCGACTCATATCTGAAGCTGTATGAGCACCTGATAGATCGTCGACGATCTCGCACCCATGACCACGCACGTCGTTCAGCTGTGGAAACCCAGGATATTCGTGAGTGATCTCAAATCCCGAACCGTAACCGCTATTAAGTGGAGCTATTTCTCCATGTTCAGCGGATTAGCATTGCAATTGCTCTTCGCTGCTATCCTCTCGCGCCTTCTGACCAAAGAACAGTTCGGCGTCTGGTATACAGCAACACTGCTTCAAAGTTTTGGACAGTTCATCGCCAATCTTGGGGTTGGTCAGGCCATCGTACAGAAAGCAAAATTGACGGACGATGACGTTCGAGCCGGTTTCACTTCGTCCATCTTATTGGGTGTACTGGCTACCGCACTGGCGTGGATCAGCGCCCCCTACGCGGGCACCTATTTCAACAACCCAGATCTCGTCCCTATTTTTCGGGCATATTCATGGGTGTTTGTCATCAATAGTGGCATCGTCGTGTCTCATAGTCTGCTGCGGCGTGCCCTGAAGTTCCGACCATTGGTGATCTCAGAGTTGAGCATGTATATTCTCGGCCATGGAATTCTGGGACTCGGGTCGGCCTATCTTGGGTATGGGACCTACAGTCTGGTCATCAGTGCGTTATCGCAGGGTCTTATACAACTTATAATCCTGTACGCTGCCACACGGCACACATTGCGACCCGTATTCAGATGGTCTGCCTATAAGGATCTTTACCTGTTTGGCACGCGTGCGACCGTCGTTACCTTCCTCGAGTTCATCAGTGGCAGCCTGGACACCTTTTTGATTGCCAAGCTCTACAATCCCGCAGCGCTGGGGCTTTATTCCAGAACATTCAGTACCATTGCCCAACCTGCAATGGGGTTTGCCATGAGCCTCTCACGTGTCCTCGCGCCGTCATTTAGTGCGGTTCAGGGCGAGCCAGAACGGCTTAAACGCGCGTATCTCTCAGGACTCCGGGCATTGTCGCTGATCATCTTCACGGCGGCCGGATGTATCGTAGTCGATGCTCCGGAAATCGTCCGTGTCATGCTTGGGCCAACATTCCTCGACTCCATCGTGCTGATGCAGATCTTCGCCTTCTTTATCCCCTTCTCGGTTCTCACCAATCTCTCGGGTGTTCTGGCTGAGGCCACGGCACATCTGAAGAGCAAAATAGTGATACAGTCAACCTATTTTATTACGCTTCTGATTGCGTTCTGGTCGACCCATCAACTGGGTATGGGAGTTGAGGCGTTCGCAGTCGTACTCGTCATCTGGTCAGTGTTCAGAAGCGCGGCCTTCGCTATTCTGGCACGCCGCATCATTCAGGGAGGCGGGCGCGACATAGCCTTCTCTTACCTCCTGGGTGGAGCCTGCGGGTTAGGAGCGGCCCTTCTGACTGCAGCTATAGTGATCCCATTGCGGGCCATCCTCCCATTGCCTGCACTCTTCATCACCGAGGTGATTCTTGGTGGTCTGATGCTCGGCGGTGTTGTGATCCTGGGCCCCCCCAATGAGCTTCAGCGGATGGCTAAAGCGAGTCTGTCCCGCCTGACACGTCGCTCAGCGAACTCGGCCGGCTAGTGCTCGCCCCGCAGCCTCTGCAGACGCCAATTGCGATCGGCACGGAACCGAGCGCAGGTGGTAGGAACGCGGCATCCGAACACACTGGAGAGCAGTCGTCACAAATCTCGTTCCAGATGACGACTCCTTGACGACCACGCGAAGGGTTGCTGCAATGTCTAACGTCTGGGCGCAACGATGAAGCCTGGATTCACCTCCGCTCAGTAAACCACGACCAGCGCGATGCCGGCCCCCGCCGCGTCCCGTGCTGTTCGCTGGCCGGCGCCGCCGTGACTCGCACCGGCACCGTCCACGCTGGCGCCCATAGGTGACTCGTTTCCAGGCACTGACCAGTCCTCGATCTCATTTTCTGAGGCGGCCGGGGCCGCCAGGAGAGGAATCTGCGTGTTTCTCTCCAGGCACGCCTTCATATCCTTACGGCGTCTGGAATGCTGAGGGCCGGCTGAGTTTCTCTCATCATATATGCTCTGGAGAGTGTCGCTGTTGATGGTTGTGGGCTCACCAATTCTGGATCCTTCGCGAGGTTGGTCAAAGGTCACGCGCGGCATTTAAGAAACATGCTACCTAAAACTGTCGGTATATCCGTTAACACAGTGTTTCAGCGCAGTGGGAGATAGGCGCCGGCCCGAAGCTTCGGACAACAGTGAACGCCGATCTGAAGCAATGTCAGCAGATCAAAACAGGGTCGGATACGGCCATACTTTCCCAGTTCTAGGAGAATTTAGGTTTCCCGTAGAAAGATCCAGCCTAAATTTCTAGCCAGGCCAATTTTGTAAAATCCGTGTCTGAAGATGGTTAATATCCGTTGCGGGTATTGCATCATAGGCATCTTAGAAAAAATTAAGGCCTTCTCGGACTGATTCGTCCCCTTGTAAACCTCACTGAATGCCCGTGCTTGTCGGGCTGCATCTAATTTACGACGAGCCATCTGCTCTCTCTCGCGCCTTACTTTTTGCAGAATAAGACGCCTATTGAATTTGACAGCTCCCAGTTGGTTAGATGTATGCTGACGATACATTATAGTCGGTTCGTGGATGGGTATTAATTTGCCAAAAGCGCATGCCACAATAGCCAGCCACCAATCATGAATGAGGGCTTTTTCAGGCATTGGGTTCGCCATTTTAATAAGGGTTTTGTTGGCAAGCATTGTGCAGCCTGTCACAATATTCTGGGTGAGTATTCTCCCGAACTGCTCGCCAGACTCAGGGACAATGTACTGATATTTCCACATGGATGGATCAATCAACCCGTCAGAATCATTGATCAGGCAGGCATCCGAGTGGAGAAGAATTGGGCAATCAGAGCCATAAGACTTTTCAGCCTCATACATAGTATCGAGCAGTCTTTTGAGTTTATCAGGCAGCCAGATATCGTCCTGATCGGCGAAAAATACATAATCGCCCGTGCACTTCGTCATAAGGAAAGCGAAATTGTTTCTGGCACTTCCACATTTTACACTGTATATCTCAATACTATCAAACTTCGTGCGATATTCTTCGAGAATTTCAGGTGTACTATCTTGAGAATGATCGTCATTAATTAGTAACTTAAACTCACTGATAGTCTGCGACAACAGACTATCCAACTGCTTTCGCAGAAAATTTTCACCATTATACGTGGCCATCACTACTTCGACACTCTTTACTGTAGACACAACTCTCCTATCATATGACGACTGGCAGAAAATCATTCTCCAACTAGATGCATCAATGTAAAGTTTTACATTGAGCAAAACATGGTGACCCTCACACCCCCGCCAGTCGGGAACCTGTTGCACTATCCCATTCAGGTCTTGGGGCGATCTTAATATTTCCATAATGTGACTGCCTGGGTATGCCGTTCGCGGTGACATTTATCCTCACCCAGCCACCGCACGTGCTAAAGGAGCTTCGAGCCCTGGCCCACAGTGAGTGAGGCTGAGAAGCCAGGAGAAGTGCCAGTAGCGCGCACTGGCGATCTCGGTTGAACAACGTCGCCAGGGCCCCGACGGCTTCATTGAGCCGTCCCTCCGACATGGAGTTAAAAAATCTGCGAGCAGGGCGCACTTTGCTGTTCCGCCAGCCCAGGCCGATCCCTCCATAAGTCTGTGCAGCCGCCCATTGGATCCCGAGGTCGCCGGCGGCTCTGACCCATACACCAGGCCACTGGTGGGGCCACCCCTGCGCCCTTACAGAACTCTGACGACGCGGAGCAGGACGGATCCGGAAGTTCATTTAAGGGTGACGCAAGGCAGACGCCGTGTGGGACGCACCCCAACCCTGGGACAGAGGGCCAGGCAGGGATTTATGAAGGGTCAATGTGCCTGACCTTTATGTAACGGAAATGTGCAGCGCCCTCCGGCAAGATGAACGACGTCAGCAAGACCCGCCGCTAGCGACTGACGAAACCTAAACCGACACAGGCAAAACCTCCGCGAGGAGGCGACGCAAAGCCACGGAACTCCTCTGGAGTCAGCCGGGTTGCCGAAAGTAGGGACACTATGAATCTGACCAACCGGCACCACCGCTCAGCCCCCGCCCGCACCCTGTTCGCCTGCACCCTGGCTCTCGCCCTGGCCGCCTGTTCAACGTCGACTCCCCCAACCCCCGGCGGAAATGCGGATGCTGGCGGTACGCCTGGCCTGGGCATGCCCACGGCGGCGGACATCACGACCGACTTTCCACTGAAGGAGCTGGCCCTGGCGATCGCCACCGGCGATAACGCGCTGACCGGCAAAATCTGGTCGTCTGCAGTCAATGGGTACGGCCCCGTGGAGATCAACAAGAGCAACGGCGAGGCGGGCACCAGTGACGGCCGCGTGATCACCCTGAATACCAAGACCTACAGCCGCGGCTACGGGGTTCATGCCGGCTCGCAGATGACGTTTGCTGTGGGCGGTAAATGCCGTTACCTGACTTCCGATATTGGGCTGGACGACGAAGTCGGTTCACGCGGCAGCGTGGTGTTCCAGGTTTTCGGAGACGGAGTCAAGCTGTACGACAGCGGCATCATGACCGGAGCCACGGCCACCAAAACGATCAAGATCGATATTGCGGGTCGCAAAGACCTGCGTCTGGCCGTCACCGACGCCGGAGACAACAATGGGTACGACCACGCCGACTGGGCGAACCCCTACCTGCTGGGGTGTGAAACGACCGCCCCGCCCGTGACCTCAGGGGTCGTGCCGGCTCCCACAGGGACGTACACTTTCCTGGCGAACGAGTCCAAGTCCTTTACTGTGTCGGGAACGCAGACCGTGCGCTACGGCGGTGGCGCCAGCTGGATCGCCAAGTCTGTCACGAACGCTGGCGAGTGCACGAACGGTTTTTTCGGTGCTGATCCCCTGGTCGGCGTCGCCAAGGTGTGCGAACTGCTTGTTACTCCTCCTGCCCCTGCCCCTGCCCCTGCCCCTGCCCCTGCCCCTGCCCCTGCCCCTGCCCCTGCCCCTGCCCCTGCCCCTGCCCCTGCCCCTGCCCCTGCCCCTGCCCCTGCCCCTGCTCCTGTGGTCAGCACCTCACCGTACGCTGCTCCTCTGACGATCACCAAGGGTGGGACGTACACCGGCGCCTGGGAGAGCCTCGATCCAGCAGTCGCAGCGGTCAAGATCATGACCTCCGAGCCGGTCATCATCGAAAACTGCCTGCTGCGGAGTAAGGGAACCCTGATCCTGGCTCCGTGGAGCCGCGCCAATCTGACCGTGCGTGGCTGTAAGGGCATCGGGCTGAACCCGAACGATACGACCCGGATCCCCGGACGCTTCGTTCATGCAGAGGGTTTCGAGTCCATGGTGATTGAGCGCAATACCTTCGAGGGCACCAGCGGGATCTACCTGAACAAGTGGGTCGGTGACGCTACCCTTCCGACGACGATCACCGTACGCCAAAACCTGGGCAGAAACATCGAAGGGCGTTTTAGCGACGGGAACGACGGCTTCCAGTCCACCTTCTACCGCGTGCAGTTCACTCAGCTCAACGGCATGAGCAACATCCCCCGCGTCGAAATCGCCTGGAACCGGGTCGAGAACGTGGCGCGTAAGAGTCACGTGGAAGATGTGATCAATATCTACGGCTCGACCGGCACTCCTGCCAGCCCGATCCGGGTTTCCAACAACCTGATTGCTGGGGCGTACGCAGGAATCCCCAACAGCAGTTACTCCGGTGGCGGCATCATGTTGGGTGACGGTGGAGGCGCTTACCAGGAAGCTTCGAACAACACCGTACTGGAAACCAGCAACTACGGTATCGCCGCGGCCAGTGGCAACTACATCAACATCAAGAACAATCTGGTGCTGGGAACGGGCAAACTCGCAGACGGCACCATTCTGGACGCCGACCCCGACGCCGGTATCTACCTGAGGGACTACTCGAACGACCCGGCCCATATCATCTCCAGCGTCGTGGCTTCAGGCAACCTTGTCGGCTGGGGACGCCCCAAGCCCACGAATGCCAACTCCCGCTGGGACTACTCGATCAGCTCGACGGGCGGCGTCGGCCTCTCGAACACGAATGTCCAGAAGGCCAATGCGGCTGTTGATCCCGCCCTGCTGACCAACGCCGTAGCAGCCTGGGAAACCAGCGTGGCGACGAACGGCCTGGAAATTGGAGCCCGTTGATCGGGGAACACGCCCACACACCAGGCCGGCACTGAACGAAGGCGCTCCATAAGCACACCACCATAAGAGGTCGGCGGCCCCAGCACAGGGCCGCCGACCTCTTGGTGTCCCGTCGCATAGCTCTCGCTGAGATGGGCCTGAAGGCTGGGTCGGTTACATGAGCACTACGTGGACAGACCTTCAGGCGCCGTGCAACGAAGTTGTTACGCTGCGCGGCCGATGCTCCCCTAAAGTGAATATCTGGTCTGCACAGACGAAAAGCGCCGACGTCCTCAGGGCGCGCGGAACCGGTGCGATAAGCAATGTTCAGCAAGGGAGTATGTCATGCAATCAACTGGAAGAATACTGAGAAATAGTGCGATGGCGACGGTGACGGCTCTGAGTCTGCTGGCATGTGACCGGAGCAGTGTGCCGGCGGCTGTAACGAAGATTACCGTCACGCCTCCAACAGTTACTTTGTTACCAAATGGCACACAGAAACTAGAAGCTAAAGTCGAGGGGGCTGGAAGCTTCGACCAGAGTGTAGTCTGGAGTACCAACGACCCACAGACTGCTACCGTGACACCGGATGGAATAGTCAAAGCTCTGAAAGTAGGAGCGGCAACCATCACGGCAAAATCAGTCAGTGATCCGAGTAAGACGGACTCCAGCAAGATCAGCGTGGTGGTCGGTGCAACCGTCTCCAAAATCGAGGTAACACCCACCACAGCTGCGATCAATGTGGGGAAAACTCAGCTCTTCACAGCCAAGGTGACCGGCACCGGGGAGTTTGGCGGAGTGGCGTGGAAGTCTAGTAATCCAGGGATTGCCAGCGTGGCCGAGGACGGCACGGTGACAGGTGTCGCAGCAGGACAGGCGACCATCACAGCGACGTCTACCCTGGACTCCACCAAGTCAGATTCTTCCCAGGTCACGGTCAGCCCTGTCGTGGTGGCTCAGCCGAACATCGTCCTCACGAACCTCGACGGTGGCCCGTTCCAGAACTGGCTCTCCTTCAGCAAGGTCGGCACCGGTGTGCCCGCTACTCCCTCGACCACGGAACACAATGTCTCGACCCTGCGGATCAGCAACACGGGGGTCGACCCGCTGAACGTGAACCTGCAGATTACGGGCACCTTCACACTCCTGTCTGGCCCCCCGGCGTTCACGGTTGCGCCCGGCGCCAGCAGCGATGTGAAGGTTCGGTTCGTCGGCGATAACCTGCCCGTCCAGCGAGGAACGTTGGTGGTGCAGAGCAACGATCCACAGACTCCCTCGACCACCATCCAGCTGGCCGGTGCCTGGCAGCCGGTCTACGAAAACAATCAGGAACCCAACCTGGATCAGCTGGTTCGCGAAACGCTGGGCTTCACCACAGCGTTCTCCACGGGCGGCCAGAGCATCAACCAGAAGGGCAGCGTCATGGCTCAGGGGGACGAGATGCTCTCGCCCTTCTGGCAGCGTGCCAATACGTCGCAGCCCGTGAATGTCTGGCAACTGGCCGCTTACCACACGCAGAATTCCACTGCCACCCTGTATTGGCACTCCAAGGCGGATTCGGCTGCCCTGCAAGTGCTGAAGCACGCACCGACCAGCGCCCAGTCGATTCTGCCCCGCAAGGACGACGGCTCGGTTCTGGCACAGGCCAACTTCACACCTACGGCGGCGACTTTCGGCTTCCGTATCGACAACAGCGAATGGAGCGACGACACGCGCAACAGTCAGACGGCCGACCGGAGAAACGGCTGCGTCGATCCCTGCGGTCATCATCTGAGGTTCTACAAGGCCAAGAATCCTGCTGGCCAGGTGATGCCGAACACCTATCTGCTGATCATGGATTACTCGGGGATCAACTACGACTACAACGACAACGTCTACCTGATCAGCAATGTCCAGCCGGCGCCCTTTCTGATCGACACCGGGGTCGGGGCGGGGGCCAGCTACACCGATCCAGCCGGCAACGTGTGGACATCCGACCGCGACAGGAACAACGTGGCGTCCTTTACGCCGAATACTGCAGTGAATGAGCCTGCCACGGCGACCAGCGTGGAGATCCTGGGCACCGACAACGACCAGCTGTACCGCACCTACCGTGGCAATGTCGGCGGCGTGACCCCGCGCACCCTGACCTACAACATCCCACTGGAAAACGGCACCTACCAGCTCAAACTGCACTTTGCCGAGCTGAACTGGACGACGGCCGGCAAGCGGGTCTTCGATGTCCTGGTAAACGGCCAGGTGAAAATCAGCAATCTCGACATCGTGGCCCAGGCCGGTGGCGCCAACACCGCCCTGGTGCTCCCAGTGCCGAGCGTCCAGGTGACCAACGGGAAGCTCAATCTGGCCTTCGCCGCCAGCGTGGATTATCCGTCGATCTCGGGCATCGAGATCTCCCGCTAGCACAGCCACCGATCATCTCCAGGCAGGGTCACCGCTCCTTTACATGGAGTGAAGGTTAAAGCGGACCGACCATGTCATGAGATGATCGTGGTGAAGACGAGGCGGTACAGGTGACTTCGACGTCAGACCCCGCAGCGTCAGCGTCGTCATCAGGGGCCTTCCCTGCTCACCCCCGCAAGGAAACGGAGATCTACATGCACTTGAATCATCCAGCGAATGTCGCCGTCATCGGCAGAGGCTACGTCGGGCTCGGCACGGCCGGTCTGCTGGCCCACATCGGGCACACGGTGACCGGAATCGATATCGACGAGGAAAAAATTGCGATGTTGCGCCAGGGCCACGTCCCTATCCATGAACCGGGCCTGGACGATCTGCTGGCGAGCCAGGTCGAGCGCCTGACCTGGACGACCGACTACAGCGCCGTGCGCGACGCCGACGTCATCTTCATCTGCGTGGGAACGCCGCCGGGCCTGGACGGCACCCCTGATCTGCAATACGTCGTCAGTGCGGCCGCCAGCATCGCGCGTCACCTCAACAGCCACTCGCAGATCATCGTGAACAAGAGCACCGTTCCCATCGGCACGGGCGACTACGTTCAGCGGCTGCTGGAGGATCACACGCCGTCCTTCGACCCCAGCCGGCATTTCGTGGTCAGCAATCCCGAGTTCCTGCGCGAGGGCACCGCGCTGGGCGACAGCCTCTATCCCGACCGGATCGTCCTGGGTGGACAGCCGCAGGCCCTGGATCTGATGACGCAGCTGTACGCCCCCCTGATAGACCAGTCTTTCACGGCGCCGACCGTCGCGCCGCGCCCCGAGTGGTTCACCCGTCCGGCCGTGGTCAAGACTTCGCTGCAGAGCGCCGAGATGATCAAATACGCCGCCAACGCTTTCCTGGCCCTGAAGATCAGCTTCGCCAACGAGATTTCCGGACTGTGCGAGCGGGTCGGCGCCGACATTGAAGAGGTCGCGGCCGGGATCGGCATGGATCAGCGGATCGGGCAGCGCTTCCTGCAGGCCGGCCTGGGCTGGGGCGGGAGCTGCTTCGGCAAGGACACCCAGGGGCTGATCAGCGCCGGGCGGGAGCACCAGTACGACATGCCGATCCTGCAGGCGGCCATCGACGTCAACTACCGCCAGCGCCGGGTGGTCATCGACAAGTTGCTGAGACACCTCAAGACCGTCAAGGGCAAACGCGTCTCGATCCTGGGGATGGCTTTCAAGCCCAACACCGACGACCTGCGCGACGCACCCACCCACGACCTGATCGTCCAGCTGAACCGCCTGGGTGCCAGCGTGACCGCCCACGACCCGATTGCCATGAACCGCGCGGCCCGTGAGTGGAGCCATCTCAGCTACACTCCGGCGGCCACGGTCGAGGAAGCCTTCGAGCGCGCGGACGCGATCATCCTGGCGACCGAGTGGGACGAATACATCAACCTCGACTGGAACACCCTGCTGGCCACCACCCGCCGGCCGCTGGTCATCGACGCCCGCAATATCATCCGCCGGCCCATCAATGCTCAGGTGGAGCAGGTCGGACGGGATGCGCCACGCGGCGAGCGGCGCCGGGCGGATGTGGAGCGCTCCTGATGAGGATCCTGCTCACCGGCAGCGCCGGATTCGTCGGTTCCCACCTCGTCGAGCGCTTCCTGCACGAGGGGCATTCGGTGATCGGGGTCGACAACTACCTCAGCGGTCAGCCCGCCAACACCGCCCTCTTCGAGCATCATCCCCGCTTCCGCTTCGTGCAGGCCGACGTCAGCCTGGGCATTCCCGCCCAGCAGGAGCCGCTGGACTGGGTGATGCATTTCGCCAGCCCCGCCAGCCCCCCGCACTACCAGCAGCACCCCATCGCCACGCTGATGGTCGGGGCCCAGGGCACCCAGCACAGCCTGGAGCTGGCCCGCGCGCACGGCGCCCGCTTCTTCCTGGCGAGCACCAGCGAGGTCTACGGTGATCCCCTGGTGCATCCCCAGCCCGAAAGCTACTGGGGCCATGTCAACCCCAACGGCCTGAGAAGCTGCTACGACGAGGCCAAGCGCTACGCCGAGGCGATCACCATGGCCTACCACCGCCACCACGGGGTCGATACCCGGATCATCCGGATCTTCAACACCTATGGCCCCCGGATGCGGGCCGACGACGGCCGGGTCATCACGAATTTCCTGCATCAGGCGTTGCGCGGCGAGGCCCTCACGGTCTACGGCGACGGCAGCCAGACCCGCAGCTTCCAGTACATCGACGACCTCGTGGAGGGCATCGTGAGACTGATGGGCACCCCGTACCACGAACCCGTGAATCTGGGGAATCCGGACGAATTCACCATGCTCGAACTGGTGCGGGTCGTGCAGGAGGTGCTCGGACGGCCGCTGCAGATCATCCACGAGGCGATGCCGCAGGATGACCCCCGGCAGCGCCAGCCCGACATCAGCCGGGCCCTGGAACTGCTGGGCTGGCGTCCGGCAGTCGCCCTGCGGGACGGGCTGCGGCTCACGCTCGAGCAGGTGAGGGGCGCCCAGGTGATCAGTCAGGAGCGGCGGCCATCGCCCCACCCGGCCTGAGTCTCCGGGCCAACACCCTCTGGATGGCCGGGGGGCAGGCCCTCAGGGCCGGTGTGCAGTTCCTCTATTTCGCCCTGATCGCCCGCGCCCTGGGCAGTGAGCAGTACGGGGCCTTCATCGCGGTGACCGCGCTGATCGGTATCCTGGCGCCCTTCGCCTCCTGGGGCAGTGGCAACCTGCTCATCAAGCACGTGGCCAGGACGCCGGCCCTGTTTCCCACCTACTGGGGCTCGGCCCTGCTGGTCACGGGTCTGTCGTCGCTGCTGCTGACCGCCCTGGTGCTGGGCGCCGCGCAGTTTGCCCTGCCGGTCGGCCTGCCGGCCCTGCTGATCGTGCTGATCGCGGTCTCGGATCTGGGCTTCGCGCGGCTGCTCGACCTGTCGGGCCAGGCCTTCCAGGCGTATGACCTGCTGAGCCGCACCTCGGCGCTGCAACTGCTGCTGGCCGTGCTGCGGCTGGTCGCGGCCGCCGCCCTGGGGCTGTCTGGCCTGCCGCCCAGCGCCCTGAGCTGGGCGGGGCTGTATCTGGCGGCCTCGGCCCTGTCGGCCGGGATCGGCCTGTGGTGGGTACGCCGGGAACTGGGCTGGGGGCCGCTGCAGGTGTCGCCGGTGCTACGGGAATTCCGCGAAGGCGGGGCGTTCGCCCTGAGCCTGAGCGCCCAGAGCATCTACAACGATGTCGACAAGACCATGCTGGCGCGGCTGGTGAGCACCGAGGCCGCCGGCGTCTACGCGGCCGGCTACCGGGTGATCGACGCCATGTTCACTCCCGTCCGTTCCCTGATCTATGCCGCCTACGCGCGCTTTTTTCGGGTGGGTCAGGAGGGGATCGCCCGCGCGCTGGCCTTCGCGCTGCGGCTGATCCCCAGGGCGCTGGGCTTCGGGATCCTGGCGGCCGGCGCCGTGGTGGTCGCGGCGCCGGCCATCCCGCTGGTCTTCGGGGAGGACTTCCGGCCCTCGGTGGCGGTGGCCCAGTGGCTGGCGCCGCTGCTGATCCTGCGGCCCCTGCACTACTTCTTCTCTGACACCCTGACGAGCTCGGGCTATCAGACGGAGCGCTCGGCGCTGCAGTTCGGGGTCGCCGGGCTGAACGTGCTGAGCAATCTGTACCTGATTCCCCGCTTCGGCGTCCAGGGCGCGGTGTGGTCCAGCCTGCTGTGTGACTTGACGCTGCTGGTGCTGGCGGCGGCGCTGGTGGGCTGGAAACGGCGACTGGAGCGGCAGCGTCCGGCCCTGGCGGGGGACTCGTGAGGCTCGGCGGCCGCCGCTCCCCCCCCTGGCCCAGGGTGAGACCGCGCGCAGTCGCCCCGCCGCTCAGAGTGTTCATCACCCTGGGAACCCCCTGCACTAGAGTGGACGCCTTCAGCCCTTTGCGACCTGTCAGAGGCCAGATCGATCACCCGACCCGTGTGGGCTTCCCGGGAGAGGTATGCCAGGTGAGTCGGCGGAACCGGAGGGCCATGTCGTGACCGGAGGAAACAACGGAGTGCTGCTGTCCTGCTCTGCCTGCGAGCCGGGCACCGGCACCGAGCCGGGCAGAGACGGCCCCGACGCGGCTCACGTGCCGGACTGGCTCAGCGAGTTCGGGCTGAAGGGGCGTGTGCGGGCGGCGCGCTCCAGCCGGCTCTACCGGCAGCTGAGCGCCCCGTGAAGGTGGTCATGGCCCACACCTTCTACAAGCAGAAAGGCGGCGAGGACGAGAGCTACCGCGCCGAGTCCCGGCTGCTGGAAGACCACGGCCACCGGGTCGAGCGGTTCGAGCGGCACAACCGGGATCTGGACGGCGTGGCCCCGGCCCGCATGGCCCAGATGACCATCTGGAATCAGGCGTGCGCCCGGGAGCTGGCCGAGGTCGTGGCGCGTGAACGCGCGGACGTGGTGCATTTCCAGAACACCTTCCCGGTGATCTCGCCGGCCGCCTATTCGGCGGCGCGCCGGGCAGGGGCAGCCGTGGTTCAGTCGCTGAGGAATTACCGCCACTCCTGTGTCAACGGCCTGCTCTTCCGAAATGGCCAGATCTGCGAGGCCTGCACCGGGAAGTCCCTGGCGTGGCCGGGCGTGCGCCACCGCTGCTACCGCCAGAGCACGGTCGCGTCCGCCGTGGTGGCGTCCATGCAGTCGGCGCACAAACTGATCGGCACCTACGACCACCAGGTCGACCTGTACATCGCGGTGTCGGAGTTCGTCCGGAGAAAATACATCGAGTTCGGCCTCCCACCTGAAAAGATCGTGGTCAAGCCCAATTTCGTGTATCCCGATCCCGGCCCCCGCTTCGACAAACGGCCCTACGCCGTCTATGCGGGGCGCCTGAGCGAGGAGAAGGGGGTGGCGCGGCTGGTGGAGACCTGGCTGCGCGAGGCCCCGGGACTGGAGCTGTGCGTGGTCGGTGAGGGGCCGCAGCGCGCCCGGCTCGAAGCGCTGGCGGGCGGCGGGCCGCAGATCCGCTTCCTGGGGGCCCGCCCGCTGCAGGAGACCTACGACCTGATCGGCGAGGCCTCGTTCGTGGTGGTGCCCTCCGAGTGGTACGAACCCTTCGGACGCACGGCGGTGGAGGGGCTGGCCAAGGGCACCCCGGTCATCTGCGCGGACATCGGCGGCCTCTCGGAGATCATCCAGGACGGGGTGACCGGCTTCAAGTTCAGGGCCGGGGACAGCCGCTCGTTGGCTCACGTCCTGCACCAGGCCGCCGCGCGGTGGGACGACGGGGAGCTGCGCCGCCGCGCCCGCCGCGAATTCGAGAGGCGGTATTCCGCTTCGGCCAATCTGGACATCCTGATGCGCGCCTACCGGACGGCCTGGGAGCGTCGGCAGGGTTCCTGAGGGTGGGCGGGACGGCTGAACCTGGGCATACCCTCTACACCCGAGTCAATTGACCCTCAAGCGGTCATCAAGAATCCAACAAGATTCTCTGAGCGTTCCGCTCACCGGGAACTTCCGCAGGTGGAGGCCCGCGAACCTGACGTCCACCTGATGTTAAATATATGAGAGTTCATTCAACTGCCAGCAAAGGGCTCTCGCCGACCGGTAGATTTTCTGCAGTTCGCCTCACAGTCGCGGGCCTGTGGGGACATGCTGACAGGGCGCGTCCTGTTGCCAGCGACCGTCCGCCCCTCGGCCCCAGGGTCACACTTCACGTATCACTGCTGGATTCAGGGCACGCAAGAGTTCCACTGCCCGCTCGGGGTCGGAGACCCACCTATGCTGACGGTCAACATTCTCGGTCACACCCACATCACCCATAAGGGCACGCTGGTGCCCCTGTCGGCCAAGGCGGTGGCCCTGATCACCTACCTGACGCTGGAGCGCCTGCCCCAGCACCGGGAACGGCTGGCCGATCTGCTGTGGTACACCGCCGAGGCGCGCAAGAACCTGCGGGTCGAGCTGGCCCGCATCCGCTCGGCGGGCCTGGACATCTTCCCGCGCAGCCGTCAGCTGCTGTATCTGGAGCACGTCATTACCGATCTGGACGTCTGGAGATCGCGCCTGAGCAGCGGGATGGATCAGCCGGAGCTGGCACACTGGCTCTCGATGCTGCGCGGGCTGCCGCTGAGCGGGATGGAGGATCTGGGCAGCACCGCCCTGCAGGAGTGGGTGGATCAGCAGCGCTGCACCGCCGAGGAGCAGGTCGAACAGATCCTCTCCCAGGCCCACCAGCGTTTCGAGGCGGACAACAAACCCTGGGCCACCCGGATCATCCTGGCCCGCGCCGCCGCGCTGGGCTACCACCTGGATGTGGAGCCGGCGGAAGTTCAGCCGCGCCGCACGCCTCCCCCCGTGACCGTCGCGGGAGCAGAGTCTTCCCTCTCTGGCCTGATGCCGGCCACAGCGCAGATGACCCGGCCGCTGCAGGCCAGTCTGGAACAGGCTCCGGACACCGGGGAGACGATGTCCGACGAGGACGAGCGGCTGCTGGAGGTGCTGGAGCGCGCCCAGAGGCAGCCACAGCTGGTGGTGATCCACGGGCCGCTGGGCAGCGGGAAGTCGCACCTGGCCGAGCGCGTGCTACGGCGCCAGGACTGGACGACCGTGCGCGTCCGCAGCACCCGCCTGAGCCGGCTGGTGATCGCCTCGGTCGCGCAGGAACTCTCGCGCGTGGCCGACGCCGCCGATTCCGAGACCCTCCGCCGGCTGCTGCTGCATCCGGGCACCCTGGAGGAGGACGCGGTGAAGCTGGCGACCCTGATGGCCCGGCTGCCGACGCCGGTGGCGCTGGTGCTCGACCACACGCAGAGCGCGCCGGTCGAGCTGGCCTCGCTGCTGGAATTCATCCTGCAGTCGCCGGCGGCGGCCCCCAGGACGGCCATCCTGCTGAGCCGCACCCCGCCGGGCAAGTCGCCCCTGTGCCGCTCGCTGCTGCGGAGATTCGACCACGCGCAGTGCACCCAGATCGAGATGAACCCCCTGACCGTACGGGGCGTCGAGCGCATCCTGCGCGGGCGCGAGCCCCGGGGCGTGAACCTGGAGGTGCGGGCGGCGGAGCTGCTGCAGCGCAGCGAGGGCAACGTGCTGCATCTGCTAAGTCTGCTGGAGCAGCCCTCGGCTCACCCCGGCGCGCTCGCCCAGCGCCTGCCCACCTTCGTCCGGGAACAGTATGCCGGCGAGATCGATGGCTGGCCCGAGACCCTGCGCGAGGCCCTGGGCCACCTGAGCGTGATCAACGGGGATTTCGACCTGCGGGTCATGCGGGCCGCCCTGGACTCCCCGAGCCCGGCGCACACCCAGGCCATTCTCAAGGAGGCGCTGGAGCGCACCGTGCTGATCGAACGCGAAGCTGACCGGGCGCTGGACTTTCCATCGCTGGAGCCGCTGGAAGACCTTCCGGGATCGCCCGAACTGTACGCCTTCCGCTCGGAGGGCCTGCGGGTCTCGCTGGCAGGCAGCCTGCCCCACGATCAGCGGCAGGCCGTGCGCCGCCGGCTGGCCGCCGCGCTGGAGGACTACGAGCCGGGGCTGGCGCTGTACTACGCCGAGCGCGTGGGCCAGGAGCAGAACACCGAGCGGCTGCGGCGCGCCTACCAGTCACGCCTGGCCCCAGACAGCCCGCTGCTGGGTTTTCCAGGGGGCGAGTTCCGGGATCACGAGCGGCGGCCCCGGCCGGTGCCCGCGCCCCCACGCATCCCCGAGGGCTCGCCGGACGCCCAGACCTCGCTCACCTGGCAGGGCTATACGCTCTCGCGCGGGGGGAGCGGCTGGCTCAGCATCGTCAGCCAGGGGCGCTCCGGTCACCCGCGAACCCTGCGGCTGCGCCTGAATCTCCCCCCGGCCACCGACACCCACTCGCCGCGCCTCATCCAGCTGGTCTGGCGGCTGGACATGTTTCAGGGCGGCAACGACCTCGGGCCGCTGCGGGCGCCCTTCGCCCTGCGCCTGCACCGGCTGGGCGACCCGGAGGCCCACGTCTTCGCCCCGGAACTGCACCGTGACTATCTGGAAGACGGCCTGCGGCACGTCGCCCATCCCGACCTCGGTACGGGGCAGTGGATGGTGCATCGCCTGACCCTTCCCCCGGCCCGGGAGCCCCACGAGGTGCTGGAGCTGAATGTCCGCGGCCTGGACGTCGCCCTGAGCCTGGGACGACTGGAGATCGACGGCACCGAACTGCTGGGGCACGGCGCGGCTGCGCCGGTCATGGTGGGCCAGGTCTCCTCGTTCGACTGAGTCCAGTTACGACAGCACCTCGCGCAGGGTCAGGAGGCTCAGCAGCAGCCCGGGCAGGCTCGGGGTCTTGGCGCGGTACAGGGGAGCCCCGAACAGACGCCGCGCCAGCGGCGTGCGGCGCGCGCGGCCCAGCACCCGGCGGGCCGAGACGTACGCCGACTGCTGGACGGAAGGCGCGCCCAGTGCCGCGATCAGGTGCCGGATCACCTCTGGATTGATCAGCTCGTCGAGGCGGCTGGGGGCAGCCCACAGCGGCTCCCACTGCTCGGGGGTCACCCGCATCAATTCCGCGCGCCAGTCGGCCTCGTAGCCCTGGGTGCGGGCCAGGGGCACCTGCAGAAGGGCGGGGTCGAGCTGCCGCAGGGTCTGCTTGAGGATCGCCTTGTCGGCGAGCAGCCGCGCGGGCAGGCGCCCCAGGAACTCCAGGACGTCGGTGTCGAGGTACGGCGTGTGGATCTGGGCTGAGCGCCCGCCGAAGTGTTCCCGCCACGGCAGCAGGAAGTACGGCTCGTACTGGCTGAGCAGCAGGCCCAGTTCTCGGGGATAGCCCGGGGGCCACTGTTCGCCCTGAGCCAGCACCCCTTCGTACTCCTGCGTCCAGGCCGCGTTCAGGGCCTGTGAGACCGGAGGGGGCAGCCGATCCGTCAGCAGATGCAGGCCCCCGGCGGGAGACACGCGCACGCGGTTCAGCGTCTCGACACTGCTTCGCAGCGGGCTCGGCTGAACCTCGAAGACCTGCTCGCCCGTGAACAGATCGGTGGGCGCCTGAGCCTCCAGTTCCGCCCAGGCGTCCGCCTCCTCGCAGTATGCGGAGGCGCCCTGACCCCACCGGGCATTGAGCCGCAGCGCGGAGAGCAGATCGCCGCGGTAGGCGACCAGGGTCTGATGCTGCGCTCCATACTGCGCGGCCAGCCGGGTCGCCACTCCCGAGTCGCTGCCGGGCGCCGCCGTATTCAGGGTGTAGGAGAAGGTCTGCACCTGCGTTCCAGTCCGGGTCAGCAGACTCAGCAGGCCGCGCGAGTCGTAGCCGCCGCTCAGCGAGAGGTGGACGCGGCTCCCGGCGGCCCGCACCCTGCGCTGCACGGCACGCTGCAGGAGCCCGGCCAGTTCCGCCCTCGCGTCGGCGTCTCGGATCGCCCGCGTGGGCCCCTCCAGGGGGGGGCGCCAGTACGGACGGCTGTCGAGGCCTTCGGGCCGCACCTCGTGGAGGGCCCTGGGACTCAGGGAACGGACACCCTCGTAGGGCGTCAGGCCGTTGGCCATATAGCCGTTGACGAGGTAGCTCCCCACGCCCGCCAGGCTGACCGGGCGCTGCCTGAACGCCTGGGTGGCGGGCGACGTGGAGAGCCAGGCCCGGCCACCCTCATGCAGGGCGTAGAGCTTGTGCGAGCCGAGCCGATCCGTCAGGCCCAGCACCCGGCCCGAGCGCAGATCGAGCAGCAGCAGCGCGAAGGAGCCCTCAAGCTGGCGGGCGAAGTCGTCACCCGAGTGCCTGTACAGCTCCAGCACCCCGTCCAGGTCGCGGTCGTAGAGGGTGCCCCGCAGCAGGGCCACCAGATCCGGAGCGATCCGGCGGTGTTCCTGTGGGCCCTGCGCGTCCAGCTGCACCTGCCAGGGCCCGAGTGGGAACGGGGTGCCCGTGAAGTTGGCCGGCTGACCCGTCAGCGCCTCCGCCGGCCCCAGAGGAGCGGACGGCGTCAGGCTCACCGTGAAGTGCGTCTTCAAATGGAATCACTCGTCATTCGTCCCAATGCTAGCGGGGATCGGGGTCTGGCGCTGCACACCCTCCACACGCTGAAGCCGGGATCAGCCTCACTCCAGCGCGCCCTGCCCGGTCAGGTGCCGGCCGATGATCAGGGTGTGGATGTCGTGGGTGCCCTCGTAGGTGTCCACGGTTTCCAGGTTGAGCATGTGGCGGATCACCGGATACTCGGTCGTGATGCCGTTGCCGCCGTGCAGCTCGCGGGCCAGCCGGGCGCCCTGTAGCGCGACCCGCACGTTGTTGCGCTTGGCGTAGCTGACCTGCGCGAAATTCATGCGGCCCGCGTCCTTGAGTTGCCCCAGCCGCCACGCCAGCAACAGCCCCAGGCTGTGGTCGGTGGCCATCCTCACCAGCTTGTCCTGCACGAGCTGCCGGGCGGCGATGGGTTTACCGAAGGTGGTGCGGCTGCCCGCGTAGTCCAGGCTGGACTGCAGCACGGCTTCCAGCGCGCCCATCGCGCCCCAGGCGATGCCGAAGCGTGCCGAGGTCAGGCAGGACAGCGGGCTTTTCAGGCCCTGGCTGCCGGGCAGCAGGTTGGCAGCGGGAATGCGGCAATCCTCCAGCACGATCTCGCCCGTGACCGAGGCCCGCAGGCTCATCTTGCGGTGGATTTTCGGGGCGCTGAAGCCCGGCGTGTCGGTGGGCACGATAAAGCCGCGCACCACGGCGTCGTCGTCCTTGGCCCAGACCACGGCCACGTCCGCTTCCGGGCTGTTGGTGATCCACATCTTGTTGCCATTCAGGACATAGGAGTCGCCGTCCACGCGGGCGCGCGTCCGCATGGCGCCGGGGTCGGAGCCGCCATCGGGCTCGGTCAGGCCGAAGCAGCCGATCAGCTCGCCGCTGGCCAGGCCGGGCAGCCAGCGCCGCTTCTGCTCCTCGCTGCCGTACGTGAAGATCGGGTACATGACCAGGCTGCCCTGCACGCTGGCGGCGCTGCGCAGGCCGCTGTCCACACGTTCGAGCTCGTACATCATGGCGCCGTAGGCTGAATACGATGCGCCCGCGCCCCCGTACTCCTCGGGCGTGGTTGGGCCGAGCAGTCCCATGGTGCCAAACTCCTTCATCAGCGCCCGCACCGGCAGGTCGCCGCTGTCCCACCAGCCGGCCACCCGGGGCAGCAGTTCGGCGTCGCAATAGGCGCGCACGCTCTCGCGGATCAGGCGTTCATCGGGAGCCAGCAGCTCGTGGACAGCGAATTCATCGATCATGGACACTCCTGGGGAAGCAGGGCTCCAGAATACGGGGAAGAGGGCCGGTCGAACGGTTAGATTGACCCCTGATGGGTTCCCTAATGTTCTCCGGGGTCTCGTTCACTGCCCGCCACCCCCGCCGGAGTCTAAAACTGTCCGCTGCCGGGGCGCTTCCGTGAGGCAGAATGCGCCATGCCCCCCAATCCGCTGCTTTCCTGTGAGCTGTGCAGCCCGAGGCTTCTGGCGTCTCCCCTCTCCAGCGCGGCCAGCCATTGACGGCGCTCCCCGTGACCGCCGCCGCCCCCACCAGCCGGGCGGCCCGGCGCTTCCGGCGCAACCGCGCGGCGTGGCTGGGGCTGGGCATCTGCCTGCTGGCCATCCTGGCCGCCCTGCTCGCTCCCTGGGTGGCGCCGCACGACCCGAACACGCAGTTCCCCGATGGCCTGTCGCTGGAGGGCGCTCCCCGTGCGCCGGACGGGACGTACCTGCTGGGCACCGACCTGCTGGGCCGCGACCTGCTCTCGCGGATCGTCTGGGGAGCGCGGGCCTCGCTCACGGTGGGCTTCGTGGCGAACGGCGTCGCGGTCGTCCTGGGGGTGCTGATCGGGGCGCTGGGGGCCACCCTGCGCGGCTGGGCGGGCACGCTGGTGATGCGCTTCACGGACGTGATGCTGGCCTTCCCGGTGCTGCTGCTGGCGATCGCGCTGACGGCCATCCTGACGCCCAGCCTGTGGATCGTGGCGCTGGTGATCGCGCTGCTGAACTGGGTGCCCATCGCGCGGGTGGTGTACGGGCAGGTGCTGGCCCTGCGCGAGCGCGAGTTCGTGGAAGCGGCGCACGCGCTGGGCGCGACCCCCGGCTGGGTCATGTGGCGCCACCTGCTGCCCCACCTGATCCCCACCGCGCTGGTGTGGGGCTCCCTGGGCGTGGGCACGACCGTGCTGCTGGAGGCCAGCCTGAGCTTCCTGGGGGTGGGCGTGCAGCCACCGACGCCCAGCTGGGGCGGGATCATCAACGAGTCGCAGAGCTACCTGACGGTGGCGCCCTGGCTGGTGCTGGCGCCCGGCGCGGCCATCCTGCTCACCTCGCTGGGCTTCAACCTGCTGGGCGAGGGCCTGCGCGACGCCCTCGACCCCCGGGGGACGTGAGGTGCTGGGCTTCGCGCTGGGCCGCCTTCTCCAGGCGCTGGGCGTGCTGCTGGTGGCCTCCTTCCTGACCTTCACCCTGGTGTTCCTGCTGCCCGCCGACCCGGCCCGCATGGTGGCGGGGCCCAGCGCCAGTGTGCAGACGGTGAACTCGATCCGCCGCGAGCTGGGGCTGGATCGGCCCTTCCTGGCGCAGTACGCGGGCTACCTGGGCCGCCTGACCGGGCTCGACCTGGGGCGCAGCTACAAGCAGAACTCGCCGGTGCGCGACCTGATCGCCTCGCGGATCGGGCCGACCTTCCAGCTCATGCTGGGGGCGATCGCGCTGGAACTGCTGATCGGCCTTCCCCTCGGTATTTGGGCCGCCCTGAAACGCGGACGCTGGCCCGACACGCTGGTCATGGGGCTGGCCTTCATCGGCGCCGCCACGCCGCAGTTCTGGCTGGCGCTGAGCCTGGTGTACCTGCTGGCCTACCGCTTCGCCCTCTTTCCGCTGGGCGGCTACGGGGGGCTCTCGCACCTGATCCTGCCCGCGCTGACGCTGGGCATCGGGGGAGCCGGCTGGTACGCCCGGATGCTGCGCGCCAGCCTGCTGGACGTCCTCGATCAGGACTACATCCGCACCGCCCGCGCCAAGGGGCAGCGCCCGGCCGGGGTGCTGGTGGGCCACGCCCTGCGCAACGCCACGCTGCCGGTGATCACCATGATCGGGCTGGACATCGGCACCTTCATGGGCGGCGTGGTGGTCGTGGAAAGCGTGTTCGGCTGGCCGGGGCTCGGGCGGCTGGTCTGGGACGCCATCCGGGTGGTCGATATCCCGGTGATCGTGGGCGTGGTGATCTTCAGCGCCGCCGTGATCACGCTCGCCAACCTGCTCGCCGACCTCGTGCACCCCTTCGTCGATCCGCGCATCCGCTACCGCTGAAGGCATTCCTTCGTCCACTTGAGTTAACGTTGAAGGGTTCCCACTGTTCCCGGAGGTTGTCATGAGACGAACCATTCCCCGCGCCGTTCCCGCCGCCCTGCTGATGAGCCTTTCCCTGGCCGCCACGCAGACCGCCTCTGCCCAGACCCCGGCCCGTGGCGGCTCCATCGTGGTGTCCTACAAGGACGACGTGACCACGCTCGACCCGGCCATCGGCTACGACTACCAGAACTGGCCCATCGAGAAGATGGTCTTCGACGGCCTGCTGGACTACGCGCCGGGCGGCACCACGCTGCAGCCGCGTCTGGCGGCGAAGATGCCCACGGTGAGCAAAGATGGCCTGACCTACACCTTCACCCTGCGCCCCGGCGTGAAGTTCCACAACGGCCGCGAACTCGTCGCCGACGACGTGGTGTACACGCTGACCCGCGTCCTCGACCCCAAGACCAAGAGCCCGGGGCAGAGCTTCTACACCGGCATCAAGGGCGCGCAGGCCTTCGTGGACGGCAAGGCGAAGACGGTCAGCGGCCTCAAGGCCAGCGGCAAATACGGCCTGAGCATCACCCTGGAGGCGCCCAACGCCGCGTTCCTTAACATCATGGCGATGAACTTCGCCTACGTGGTGCCCAAGGAGGAGGTGGCGAAAGCCGGGGGCGATTTCGGGCACAAGCCCGTGGGCAGCGGGCCGTTTACGCTCAGCAAGTGGGTCAGCGGACAGTCGCTGGAGTTCAAGCGCAACCCCGCGTACTTCTACAACTCGCTCCCCTACCTCGACGGGGTGACCATCAAGGTCGGCCTCGACCCCTCCGTGGCCTTCCTGAGCCTCACGCGCGGCGAGGTCGATCTGCTGGGCGACGGCATTCCGCCCGCGCAGTTCCTGCAGGTCGTGAAAGACCCGCGCTACAGGGCCAATATTCTCAACAAGACGAGCGTGAACACCTCGTACCTGTCCCTGAACACCCAGGTGAAGCCGCTAAGCGACGTGCGGGTGCGTCAGGCCATCAACATGGCCATCGACAAGACCAAGCTGGTGCGGATCATCAACGGCCGCGCGCAGGTCGCCAAGACCTACCTGCCGCCGCTGATGCCGGGTTACGACGCGGGGGCCAAGGGGTACGCCTTCGACCCGGCCGGGGCGCGCAAGCTGCTGGCGGCCGCAGGTCTGTCGAAGGGCTTCGACACCGTGCTGTACACCAACTCCACCGACCCGAACCCGCGCCTCGCGCAGAGCATCCAGCAGGATCTGGCGGCGGTGGGCATCCGCGCCTCCATCAAGAGCCAGGCGCAGAGCACCGTGATCGAGGCGGCAGGTACCAAGGGGGCGGCGCCGATGGTCTGGTCCGGCGGCATGGCCTGGACGCAGGACTACCCCGATCCCAGCGACTTCTACTGGCCCATCCTGAGCTGCCGGAGCGCGGTGAGCGGCGGCTGGAACTGGCCCTGGTACTGCGACAAGGCGCTGGACGCCCGCGCCGACAAGGCCGACCGCATGGTGGCGCCGGGGCAGCAGGCCGCCCGCCTGAACGAGTACAAAGCCATCTTCGCCGCGCTGGACAAGCAGGCGGTCTGGGTGCCGATCTACCACGAGGTGCGCCACGTGATGCATTCGGACAAGCTGGTGGGCACGGCGGCCGATCTGCTCGACCCGATCCACTTCATCTCCTACGAGCGGCTCTCGGTCAAGAAGTGAGAGTGCCGTGTTGAAGGTAAAGCTGTGACCCCGCGCATTTCCACCATCCACCACCACCACTTCGGCTGGAACAATGCCCTGCCCCCGCAGCACACCGCCCAGCCGGGCGAGGCGCTGGAGTTCGTGATCCAGGACGCCAGCGGCGGGCAGATCGGGCCCGGCAGCACCGCCGCCGACGTGGCCGCCTTCGACTTCGCGCGCACCAACCCGGTGACCGGCCCGGTCTACATCGACGGCGCCCAGCCCGGCGACGTGCTCGTGGTGGACATCCTCGACTTCCAGGAGGGCGACTGGGGCTGGACGAGCCTGATCCCGGGCTTCGGCCTGCTCGCGGCCGACTTCACCGACCCGTGGCTGCACCTGAGCCGCTACGACCGAGCACACGTGCAGTTCACGCCGGAGATCCGGATCCCCACCCGGCCCTTTCCCGGCACCATCGGCGTGGCGCTGGCGGAACGCGGGCTGCATTCGGTCGTGCCGCCCCGCCGGGTGGGCGGCAACCTCGACATCCGCGACCTGACGCGGGGCGCAAGGCTCTACCTGCCGGTGGAAGTCGAGGGCGCGCTGTTCAGCGTGGGCGACACGCACGCCTGCCAGGGCGACGGCGAGGTCTGTGGCACGGCGGTGGAAACCAGCATGACGGTGCAGCTGCGCTTCGATCTGCGCAAGGGAATGTCTCTTCCGGGGCCGCAGTTCGAGCTGCCTGCCAGCGTCCAGCCTGAAGCGGCGGGCGGCCACTACGCCACCACCGGCATCGGCCCCGACCTCTTCCTGGCCGCGCAGGACGCCATCCGCGCCATGATCGACCACCTGGGGCGGGAGTACGCTCTGAGCCCCGAGCTGGCCTACGCCCTGTGCAGCGTGGCCGTGAACCTGAAAGTCAGCGAACTGGTGGATCAGCCCAACTGGGTGGTGAGCGCCTACCTGCCGACGGGCATCTTCGGGCGCTGAGGAACGGCGAGTCCCCATCCTCGGTACGCCCAAGGATGGGGACTCGCTTTGCTGAAGATTCGCCAGATCAGTCGGCGGGCACGGCGTCCGACGTGGGGGCCGGCGCGGCTTCCGGCACCGACGAGTTCTCGCGCAGCCAGGCCAGCAGCTGCCGGATGCTGGCGTGCGCCAGACCGATGCTGGTGTCCGCCTGACCGTAGTACACGTTCAGGGTGTCGCCGTCGTCCTGCAGGGTGGTGCCGCAGGGGAAGACCACGTTGTTCACGTCGCCCACCCGCTCGGCCAGGTCGCGCGGCCCGAAGCACCAGGGATCGGAGCGGCGGATCAGCTGGTCGGGCCGCTCCAGATCGAACAGTGCCAGACCGTTGCGGTAGAGCACGCCGCTGCCGGTGCGCTTGACGCCGTGGTAGATCACCAGCCAGCCTTCGGGCGTCTCGATGGGAGGGGCGGACATGCCGACCTTGTTGGCGTCCCACCACGCGCCCTGGCGGGCCTCGAGGATGGTGCGGGTGTCGCCGAAGTGCCGCAGGTTCTCGCTGTACGAGAGGTTCATGTTGGCGCTGACATGGGTCACGGGCCGGTGGATGGCGGCCCACTGGCCGTCAAAGCGGCGCGGGAAGAGCGCGGCGTCCTTGTCCTCGGGGGGGAAGATCAGGCCGCGGCGTTCGAACGTCCGGAAGTCCTCGGTCAGCGCCAGGGCCACGCCGGGGCCGTTGCGGCAGTAGGCGGTGTACAGCACGCCGTAGCGGCCCTCCTCGGGCAGCCAGGTGATGCGCGGGTCTTCGATGCCCCACTCTTCCTCAGGGTGGTCGGGGTGGGGCGACAGGGTGGGCTCGGGATCGATCTGCCACGCACTCACCCCGTCGCGCGAGCGGGCGGCCGTGAGGTGCGAGAGGCCCCGGAAGTCCTCCACGCGGCACAACAGCAGGGTGGTGCCGTCCTGCAGGCGGGTGGCGCCGGCATTGAAGACCGAGTTGGCCGGGTAGGGCCAGTGGGCGGCCGAGAGGATGGGATTGTCGTCCGTCCGGTGGAACAGTACCGGGGAGCGTTTACGACCGGGAAGCGTCATGCCTCACGGTACCCCACCGGGCATGGGGATTCCTTGAGAACACCTCGGCTCAGGCGGTGAGATCAGGGCCGCCCCCCTAGGCTGATGTTCGCGGAGGAGGACGCGGGCTACGACACCTGTCTCATTCAGACGGTATCGCCCTCCGGAACAGCCAGCACAGCGCCGGACATGCCTTTCCTGCCGCACTCGCCGAGTCCAGACCACTACAGGCCGTCGGTATTCCTGCCCTTCTTCGCCGCCCGGTGAGTCCCTCTGTCTCGGATTGCTTCCGGACACAGCACGGACGGCATCCAGACTCGGGTCAGGTTGAACCAGTCACGACCGTCCGTCAGCATGAGTCGTTTGGTCATGAGCCGGCAGGCCCCAACAGCTCTCCTCGTGTCGTCTGGAATCAGGGTCTGCCGTTCTGCAGACCGAAGTCAAACCTGACGCCGGCCAAATGCGTGCGCATGTACTCCAGCAAGGCTGAGATGAGGAGGATGACCCCAGTCACCTCCAGGATTTCCTCCACCACGATCATGGTTCGGATCACATTGTTCTCCACGCCATACTTCGCAGCTATGGGCCCTTCCAGCATCTCAAAGCCAAGTGCCCCGCCCACGTAAAGGGCTCCAGCCAGCAGAATTAGTAAACGCGTCCTAGATGGAAGATGCAGGAGGAACCGTGCTGTGGAAGAGAACACGACCACGCAAAACACGGCGTAGGGAAGCACCCAGGCATGGTGGAGAATGCCTTGCGTGGCCTCTGCGCCGAGGGCGTCCCGAATGAACACCACGGTGCGTTCATGGAGCATCGCAAATTCATCCACTGCCAGGTAGGCGAAGACCCAGGCCAGACCTCGCCAGACCCGTGCGTATACATCCTGGCGTTTGGCGGAGGCGATTAGGGCGAACAGACCGGCAGCACTGACCAGGAGGCCGGCAGAGAATGCGGCCGCAAGGTTGGATTCGCCGCCGGGATCGGTCAATCCTGCCAGCAGGTCGCGCCCAGGGAAATCAGGTCGACTCAGAGACCATTGACCAACGATGCCCAGGAGGATCAGAACCAGGGCGGTAAGACTCAAACCACGAACAATTCTCCTGGCATTCAGCAACGTCATGACGTGTGATGCGACCAGCTGGGAATCCGGGCCCTCTGAGATCGGATCCGAACCTGGTTGATCGGAGGCTATAGCGCTGGTGACCATTTGAGTCGTCATGGTTCTCCTCACGCACGCTCCAGGTAGCACTCGGAGGATCAACACGCTGTAAGCGCCATCAGGTCAGGCCATTGTGAGCGGACTGTCAGGTGTTTTCATCATTAGCTCAAAGCAGCAGGAACATGTCAAGCAAACCTGACCCAACCTGACAGGGGCATCCCCTGACGATGAGCAATGCCTAAAGGGCATGCCATTGAGCTGACAGGTGAATGGGCTGCCTCCGAACCACCGCTGAGAGCACTTGTCCGAACGACACCATCAGATAAGGTGCGTCCGCTACTTCCAAGCGCCCCGATGATCGGTGAAAGTCACCTGTTCCACTCGGTCACCACGCCTATGACAAGTGCCTGACCTTCACGGTGCCGGAACAGGCAGTCAGCCGGGTTGGGCGACGCCCAGGGTCACGGCTTCACAGGCAGAGATAGATGGCGCTGATCGTCGCCTGTTGGATACGGGAACACGCCACTGCTCTCCGGCCGATCGCCAGGAGCAGGTGTCCGTCGTCAGAAGGTGGCCAGAGCCTATCCGTCGTGCGGTAGCGATGAATCTACCAGCTCAGATGGGGAAGGCCCTGTGGCAACGGCTGCGGCAGATCGTCAGGTCAACAGCCTTTGATAGACCTGCAGGTAGCCCTCCACCATGCGCGGCACGCTGAAGGTCTCGGCGTGGGCGCGCACGGCGGCGCGGTTCAAACGACCAACGCTGCGAACCGCCTGCACTGCCCCCGCCTCGTCCGGCACGATCTCGCCGCTGACGCCGGGCACGATCAGTTCCCCCATGCTGCCCCTTCCATACGCGATCACGGGGGTACCGCAGGCCATCGCCTCCAGCACCGACAGGCCGAAGGGTTCGTCGAAGTGGATCAGGTGGAGCAGGGCCACGGCGCCGCCCAGCAGCGAATCCCGCTGTTCGGGCCCCACCGAGCCCAGATAGGTCACGTCCGGCCCCAGGTGCGGAGCGACCTCGCGGTCGAAGTACCCCTGATCCTGGATGATGCCCGCCAGGCGCAGCGGCAGGCCCGCCGCCCGCGCCACCCGGATGGCGTCGGCCGCGCCCTTGTCGCGGTGCATCCGGCCCAGGAAGACGAGGTAGGGGGGCTCATCCGGCTGGGAGCGGAAGGTGAACTCGGAAAAGTCGATGCCGTGGTAGACGGTCGCCCGGTAGGGCAGCGCCGGGTGCCGGTCGGCCTCGGAGATGGCGACGAAGTGCAGCCGGTCTTTGTAGGCCGTGTAGGCGGGGAGGATGGCCTCGCCCGAAAAGCCGTGGATGGTCGTGACCGTGGGGGTCTCCACCAGCGAGGCGAACATCAGCGGCAGGAAGTCCGCGTGGTTGTGCATGACGTCCACGAACCCCGCCTCACCGAAGGCGTGCGCGAGGTGCAGCCCTTCCCAGACCTTGACGTCCATGCCCGGCGTCTCCTCGTACGGCGTGGGCACCACCGCGCTGAGGCGGCCCCCGGTGCGGGAATCCTGGGTCGCGAAGAGGGTCACCTCCACGCCCGCAGCCACCAGGCCCTCGGCCAGCAGCGAGACCACCCGCTCCCAGGGGCCGTAATGCCGGGGGGGCACCCGCCAGGCGATGGGCGCCAGCAGCCCGACCCTCAGCGGGCGGTCTTCACGGGGATGGCGGGACAGCGGGTGGATGGTGACGGCGCGCTCAGGCACCGGACTAGTCACCGGTCAGCGTCCGGGCGCTCGGGGCACTCTGGGCGGCGTTCAGGTCGGCCACGCTCTGCCACAGCGCCAGGGTGCTCTCCGCCCCCTCGTTCATGTTCAGTCGCTCACGGTGCAGCCCGTCGCGGCAGCCGCCGCTGGCCGCGTCGTACAGGGGCTGCCGCAGAGGATTCGAGCCCAGCAGCCAGTCCACCGCGCGGCGGGCCAGCTCCAGCCAGTGCTCGTTTCCCGTAGCGTAGAAGGCCTCCAGATCGGCGGCGACCGTGGCGTGTACCTCGATGGGCTGGCCGTCCCACAGAGGCCGGGCCTCGCCAGCGCGGTAGACGCGCTCGCTGCCCACCGGCCAGAAGGTGCCGTGGGGGCCCGTCTGCACCGTCTCCAGCCAGCTCAGCGCCTCCAGGCCCAGGGCCACGTCGGCAGGCCGGCCATAGGCGCGGCCGTAGGCGATCAGGCCGTGCGGCAGTTTGGCGTTCGAATAGCTCAGGTAGGGCTCGAACCAGGGCCACTCGGGGGAGGCGTGGGCCGCGTGCAGCCGCCGCAGGTTGGCGGCGTAGGCGTGGGCCAGGGCGTCAAGGTCGGCGTGGGGGCCGCCGTGCTCGCGGTGGGCGGCCAGGGCGATCAGGGCGATGGCCTGGGCGCGGGGGCTCTCCAGGCCGTGCAGAGCGGGCCAGGCGTGCCCCAGCAGCTCACGCGCGGCGCCGCGCAGGCCGGCGTCCGTCAGTCCCTCCGCCGCGATCACCAGCGCCCGCACGGCGCGGGCCTGGGCGTTCTCGGAGCCGCGGGCCTCCAGCCAGCGCCGGTCGTAGGACATGAAATTACGGAAGAAGCCGTCGGCGTCCAGCGCGTGGTGCAGGAAGGTCAGCGCCCGGCGTGCCAGCAGCGGGGCGTGGGGCTCGTCGGGGCAGGCCGCCGCCAGCATCAGCGCGCGGGCGTTGTCGTCGGTCGTGTAGCCCTCATGCGGATTGGGCAGGGTGAAGGTCGCGTGCTGGAACACGCCGGTATCGTCGGAGAGGGCCGCCACGTGCCGCAGGGTCACGCTGGGCAGGGCGGGGGCAGGCAGGGTCAGGGTCACGGCGCGGGCGGTCTCGCCGAACACGTCCAGATACTGCGCGCCGATGCTGGGCCAGCTCATGTGGCGGCCGTACTCCAGGGCGCGGGCCTCGAGCGCCGCGCGCCCGGCCGGGTCGCCCAGCAGCCGGCAGAGCACGGCTCCCAGCGCCGCCTCGTCCCGGAAGGGCACGAGTTCGCCGCGGCCCTGGGCGAGCAGTTCCTCGGCGTGCCAGTACGGCGTGCTGACCACGGCCTTGCCGTTGCCCAGCGCGTAGGCCAGCGTTCCGGAGGTGATCTGCTCGCGGTTGAGGTACGGCGTGAGGTAGATGTCGGCGGCAGCGATGAAGCGCCCGAGTTCCTCCAGGCTGGCGAAGCGGTTCTCGAAGCGCACGTTGCCGCTGACCCCGAGCGACTCGGCCAGCGCCATCAGCCCCTCGCGGTAGGCCTCGCCCTCGCGGGCGCGCAGATGCGGGTGGGTGGCGCCCAGGATCAGGTAGGTGAGATCCGGGTGATCCCGCACCACGGCCGGCAGCGCCCGGATGGCCGTCTCCAGCCCTTTATTGGGCGAGAGCAGCCCGAAGGTGAGGATGACCTGACGGCCCTGGAGGCCCAGCCTGGCCTTCTCCTCGTCGCGGTCGTGGATCAGCAGCGGCACGCCGTGGTGGATGAACTCGATCTTGCCGGCCGGCACACCCTGGGCGGTCAGGAAGGACACGGCCCGCTCGCTCATCACGACCAGGCGCTCGCTGAGCACCGTGAGTTCCTCGACCACCGCGCGCTGCTCGGGCGAATACTCCTCCAGCACGGTATGGAGGGTGGTCACCACCGGCGCCTCCAGGGCCCGCAGCAGGCCCAGCAGGTAGCTGCCCGCCGGCCCGCCGAAGATCCCGAACTCGTGCTGCACGCACACGACGTCCACGTTCATGGCGTTGATGGCCGCGGCGGCGCGCAGATAATCCGGGTGGTCGTGCTGATCGATGCTCAGCACCACGCGCCCAGGGTACTCGTAGGCCTGGCCGTCGTTCATGGCCGCGACCCGCACGTCCAGAGCGGGCTGGGCGGCCAGCAGGGCGTCGGCGAGGTCGGCGGTGAAGGTGGCGATACCGCATTGACGCGGCGTGTGGTTCCCCAGGATCAGGACACGTCGGATGGTCATGGTTGTCCCCCAAAGTCCAGTTCAACTCTGCACATCAGCTCTTGAACTGAAGCGATAGGGGCATTGTGCTCTTCTTCACGCCCCGGCGGCTGAACCCTGGGTCAAGAAAGCTGACCACAGGGACAGGAAGCCTTGGGCCAGCCTTCACAAAGCAGTCGCCCTTTCAATGTGGGGGTCAACGGTGTCTAGGGGTCGCGCTGCGTCCGGGTGCCTGGAGCGGCTGCCTGTCGCTGGGCGTCATCCTTGGGCGGCCAGCAGGGTGTTGCCCACCGCCCGCCGCAGGCCCTGGATATCGAAAGTGCCGTGCCGGCTCGGATGCACCCGGTTGGTGAGCAGCACCCAGGCCAGCCCACGGCGGGGATCGACCCACAGGCCCGTGCCGGTGAAGCCGGTGTGCCCCAGCGTTTCCGGACTGCACAGGCTGCCCCCGCTCCAGCCGGGCTGGGCCTGCACGAAGGCCAGGGTGCGTCCCGGGGCGGCGGGGCGCACGGCCGCCTCCTGTGCGGCGGCCGACAGCCAGCCGCCGCGCAGGATCCGTTCCGCCTGATTCATCACGCCGTCCAGGGTGCCGAAGAGGCCCGCGTGCCCGGCCACGCCGCCCAGCGCCGCCGCGTTCTCGTCGTGGGTCTCGCCGCGCAGCGTCCGCTCCCGCCAGAGACAGCGTTCGGTCGCCACGCTGGCCTCCGGGGGCGGGGTGAAGCTCAGGCCGTCCTCCAGCGCGAACTCCCGCAGCGCCCGGCCATGCACCCGCTCCAGCACGCGGCCCAGCAGCAGATACCCGAGATCCGAATACGTGACCTCGCCGGGCGGCTGCAGGTCCCACGCTTCCTGCAGCAGCCTCGAGCGGATGGTGGCGGCGTCGCCCCAGGTGTAGAGCGGGGCCCAGGCGGGCAGGCCCGCCGTGTGGGTCAGCAGCTGGCGCAGGGTGCGCGCCCTCAGGGCGGAATCCTGCATCCAGGCCAGCTCGGGCAGGTGCGTCTCCAGAGGATCGTCCAGGTCGAGCTGCCCCGCCTCGGCGGCGCGCAGGATCGAGCGCGCCGTGAACAGCGGCTTGGTCAGGCTCGCCAGATCCCACCAGTGGCCGCCTTCCAGGGGCACCACGTCGGGCTCGCGCTGCGCGAGGCCCAGGGTCAGGGTCTGCCGCTGGCCCGCGGCGTCCACGACGCCCAGCGCGGCGCCGGGCAGCCCCCCGGAGGCGACCGCGCCCTCCAGGAGGGCGTGGGTGCGGCGCGGGATCAGCGCCCCTTCCCTCACCGCTCCTCCTGTCCCGCCCGGATCAGGGCGGCGCGGGCGTGTCCCCCCTCGGCCTCCAGGCACCGGCTGGCCTGCCCGGCATCCACGTGCAGCAGCAGCATGACGATGGCAGTCTTGACGTGCCCGCCGGCCGCCGAGAGCGCCGTCCCGGCCGCCTGGTCGTCGGCGCCGGTGGCGTGCTGCACCAGCCGCAGGGCGCGGCCCTGGAGTTTCTCGTTGCTGGCCCGCATGTCCACCATCAGGTTGCCGTAGACCTTGCCCAGCCGCACCATCAGCGCGCTGGACAGGGTGTTCAGGGCGATCTTCTGGGCGGTGCCGGCCTTCAGCCGGGTGCTGCCGGAGATGACCTCCGGGCCGGTGTCCAGCAGCACGCCGATGTCGGCCAGCGTGAGCAGCGGCGTGTCCGGGTTGTTGGACAGGCCGACCGTCAGGGCGCCCTGCGCCCGCGCACAGCGCACGGCGCCCAGCACATACGGGGTGGTGCCGCTGGCCGCGACCGCCAGCAGCACGTCGTTTCCGCCCACCCCGGCGCTCAGCACATCGGCCTCCCCGGCCGGCGCGTCGTCCTCGGCGCCCTCGATGGCCTGGCGGATGGCGCGCTCGCCGCCGGCGATGAGGGGCACCGCCCGCTCGGGGGGCCAGGAGAAGGTGGGGGTCAGCTCGGTGGCGTCCAGCACGCCCAGGCGCCCGCTGGTGCCGGCGCCCGCGTAGACCAGCCGGCCGCCGCGCTGCAGGCCGGGCAGGGCGCGCTCGACCGCCAGCGAGAGCGCCGGAGCGGCCTGCTGCACCGCCCGGACGGCCTCCAGCTGATCGCCGGCCAGCACCGCCACCAGGTCGGGCACGCTCAGGCTGTCCAGATCGGCGTGATCCGGGTGAACCGCCTCGGTGCGGCGGGGATCGGCTTTCACGGGCGCCCCGCGCTGTCCACACCCAGGGGCGCGGGGGTCAGCTTGCCGGCGCTGACCGCGTGGCGGGCGCCGGTCGTGTGCGGCAGGGTGTTCGCCCAGCCCTGCGCGTGCGCGTAGCCCAGAAATGCGAAGGCGGCGGCCTCGCGGGTGGCGGGCGTGAAGCCCCGGGTGTCCCAGCCGAGGTCGGAGAAGCTGCGGATGCAAATGGGCCGCAGGCCGCGGGCCAGCTCGGCCATCAGCGCAGGGTTCAGGGCGCCGCCGCCCGCCACCACGAGTTCATCGGGCTGGGCCGGCAGGAAGGCGTGCAACGCCAGCGCCACGCTGCGGGCGGTGAAGGCGGTGGCGGTGGCGGCCAGATCGGGGAGAGACAGCGCGGCCGGGGGCTCCAGCCGCTGCAGGTTCCAGACCTCGCGGCCGGTGGCCTTGGGGGGCGGCTGACGGAATTCGGGATGCGCTAGCCAGCGCTCCAGCGTCGCCTCGTCCACCCGCCCGGCGGCGGCGAGCCGGCCGCCCTCGTCGCGCTCCAGTCCGGCGCGGGCGGCCACCTCGTCGATCAGGCAGTTGGCGGGGCCGGTGTCGAAGGCCTGCACGCCGGCCGGGTCGAGGCCCGGCAGCACGGTCAGGTTGGCGATGCCGCCCAGGTTCAGCAGGGCGCGCGTCACGCCCCCTTGCGCGAACAACGCCCAGTCCGCGAAGGGCACCAGGGGAGCGCCCACCCCGCCAGCGGCGATATCCGCCGGCCGAAAATCCGCCACCACCGCCCTGCCGGTCACTTCGGCGATCACCGCCGCCTCGCCCAGCTGCAGGGTGGCGGGCCGCGCCCAGCCACGCCCCGGGGTCACCGTAGGGTGGTGCTGCACGGTCTGACCGTGGGAGGCGATCAGGTCGGCGCGGGGGGCCAGGGGCCGGGCGGCCTGCGCCAGTTCCTCGCCCAGCCGCCAGTGGAGCTGGGTGAGGGCGGCGCTGTCCAGCTCGCCGCGCATGGCCGCCAGCACGCTCGCCCGCAGGTCGGCGGGGTAGGGCCGGAACGATCTCTCCACCACCCGGCCACGCGGGGGGCCGGGGGGCAGCTCGGGGAAGGGCGCACCCGAACCCAGCGCCGGCCAGCCCGGCAGCTCCAGCAGCGCGGCGTCGATGCCGTCGGCGCTGGTGCCGCTCATCAGGCCCAGGATGCGGGGGGCACGCCCGGGCGTCATGCGTCCTGGTCTCCCTGCAGCTCCATCACGAAGTCGAAGCGGTCGCCCCGGTAGTGCGCGCGGGCGTACTCGATGGGCTGCGCCCCGGCCGTCCACGACACCCGCTCGGTGGTCAGCAGGGCGGCCCCCACCGCCACGCCCAGCAGCCCGGCCAGCCCCAGGTCGGCGTTCACGGCCCGCAGGTGGCGGATGGCGCGCTGGGGCTCCACCCGGCGCGAGCGCAGCAGGGCGTACAGGCTGGAGTCGGTCACGTCCCCGATCTCCAGCGGCCCGACCAGGGCGGCGGGCAGGGTGCTCTCCTCGATGGCCAGCGGCTCGCCGTCGGCGGTTCGCAGGCGCCGCACCCGGTAGACGGTCTCGGCGGGCGAGAGGGCCAGGCTCAGGGCCTCGTGCGCGCTGGGGCGCCCGCGCTCGAAGGAGAGCACGCGGGCGCCGGGCGTCTGACCGCGCGAGCGCACGTCGTCGGAGAAAGACGACAGCAGGCCCAGCGGGCGGCTGGGCATCTCGCCGGGCAGCGCGGGCGGCGTGACGAAGGTGCCGCTGCCGTGCTTGCGCTGCAGCAGGCCCTGTTTTTCCAGCAGCGCCAGCGCCTGGCGCACCGTGACCCGCGAGATGTGCAGGTGCGTGGCCAGATCGCGCTCGGCCGGCAGGGCGCTGCCCCGGCGCAGCTCGCCGTTCTCGATGCGGCGCTGCAGCTCCTGGGCGACCTGAACATAGACGGGCGTGGCGCTCCCCGAGTCGATGGGGATGGCCCAGGCAGGCGTGGAGGACATTGCCCCGACCATACCACTTCCAGTCCTGTGGGGGAAAGACTTGCCAGTGGCTCTCAAGTGGTATTACTCTGGAAGGGTACGTTACAATCTGCTCTCCTTGCTTCCCTCTCTGTCTGGCCCTGGAGGTCACCCATGCTCAAGCGCACCACGCTGGCTCTCGTTTCCCTCACGCTCCTGGGGGGCGCGCTCGCGGCTCCGAAGAAGGTCACCGGCTACGGCCCGCTGGGAGTCGTGAACGGCAAGGCCGGCGGCACCTACACCCTGGCCCTGGGCGACAGCCCGCAGAGCCTGTTCTACTACGGCGTGATCGACAACAACCTGGGCCTGCTCTCGCAGCAGATGTTCGACGGCCTGGTCGAATTCAACTTCGCCAACTACAAGATCGAGCCCGCGCTGGCCGAGAGCTGGACGATCAGCCCGGACGGCAAGGTCTACACCTTCAAGCTCCGCCAGGGCGTGAAGTGGAGCGACGGCGAGACCTTCAACGCCGACGACGTGATCTTCACCTACAAGAACCTGATCTCGAACCCCGAGGCCCGCGCCGGCGACGCCGGGAACTTCAAGCTGGGCGGCCAGCCGGTCGAGTTCAGCAAGGTCGACGACTACACCGTGCGCTTCACCCTGCCGCGCCCGGCGCCCGCCTTCTTGCTGCAGCAGCGCTACTTCATCATGCCGCAGCACAAGCTGGCCAAGCTGAGCATCGACGGCGGCGCCAAGCCCGCCGACATCAACGGCGCGTGGCCCACCAACGTGGCGCCCACTGAAGTCGTCGGCACCGGCCCCTTCAAGCTGCAGAGCTACACGGCCGGGCAGAAGGTCACGCTGGTGAGGAACCCGAACTACTGGAAGGTCGACGCGGCCGGCACCAAGCTGCCCTACCTGAACCAGCTCGACTTCCTGATCATCCGTGATCCGCAGGCGCAGGTGGCGCAGTTTCTGGCCGGCAACATCGACCAGCTCAACATCTCGGGCGCGCAGTTCCCGGATCTGAAGCAGAAGGAGGTCGCGGGCGGGGCCTTCAAGGTCAACCGCTTCACGGCGCTGTTCGGTTCGCCGCCCTTCGTCGCCTACAACTTCGACGCCAAAGACCCGGCGCTGGCCAAAGTGTTCAGCGACGTGCGCTTCCGCCGCGCCATGCAGTCGGCCGTGAACCGCGAGCGGATCATCGACACCGTGTACAACGGGCTGGCCAGCCTGCCCGGCCACGGCGTCGCGCCGGCCAACAAGGCCTTTTACACGAACACCACCCGCCAGCTCGGCTCCTTCGATCTGGCCGCTGCCGGCGCCGCCCTGGACGCCCTGGGGCTGAACAGGAAGAACGCCGCCGGCACGCGCCTGCTGCCGGGCGGCAAGCCCCTGGAGTTCGACCTGACCTACGGCACCGACTCGGCCGTCTACCCGCCCATCGCCACCATCCTGCAGAGCGACTTCGGCAAGATCGGCGTGAAGGTGAACCTGAAGGGCATCCTGAGCTCCAAGTTGCTCTCGACCGGCCAGAGCGGCGACTGGGAGATGATCCTGCACGCCTTCGGCGACCAGCCCGATCCCGAGCTGCGCCGCCCGATCTGGCAGCCCGGCGGCGCGCTGTACTACTGGCACCGCGCTCCTCAGCCCACCAAGGACGGCGAGAGCGCCAACACCGCCAAGATGCAGCCGTGGGAAAAGGAGATCTACACCATCTTCGACACGGCGGCCATCACGCCCAGCGCCTCGGCCCGCAAGGCCCTGTACACCCGCTGGCAGCTGCTGTTCGCCCAGAACCTGCCGGTCACGCCCATCGCCAAGCCGGAGAACATCGGCGTGATCAGCAACAAGTTCGGCAACTACGTGTACAACCTGGGCGTGATTCCGGGTTACAACCCCGTCCCGCTCATCTTCCAGAAGTGAAGTAGCGAGGGGCGAGTGATGAGTGATGAGGATGGCCCCCGCGCCTCCCCTCGTCACTCATTGCCCATTCCCTCTTCCCTCATTCCCAAGGCGACCAGCATGACCTTTCAACTGCGGCCTCATCCCTCCTCCCTCATGACTCATCCCTCCCCATGCTGACCTACGCCCTGCGCCGCATCCTGGGCATGATTCCCACGCTGCTGCTGATCAGCGCCGTGTGCTTTCTGGTCATCAACCTGCAGCCCGGCTCCTTTCTCGACCAGTACCTCGAAGACCCGCGCGTGACCAAGGAGACGGTCACGGCCATCACGAGGCAGCTGGGCCTCGATCAGCCCGCCTGGGTGCAGTACCTGACCTGGGTCAAGGGCATCGTGCTGCACGGTGACTTCGGCTTTTCCTTCGCCAACGGGCGCCCGGTCTCCAGCCTGATCTGGGAACGCCTGGGCTGGACGGTGTTCCTGGCCCTGCTCACCCTCATCGTGAGCTGGGTCATCGCCATTCCGCTGGGCATCTACACGGCCATCAACCGCTACGGCCCGGCGGCCACCGTGGCGAACTTCCTGGGCTACGTGAGCCTCGCCACGCCGGACTTCCTGGTGGCGCTGCTCCTGATCGCGCTGGTGCTGAACACGGGCGGCAGCAACGTAGGCGGCCTGTTCAGCCCGGACTTCATCGGCGCGCCCTGGAGCGGGGCGAAGGTGCTCGACCTGCTCAACCACCTGTGGATTCCCATGATCGCCATCGGGCTGGAGGGCGTGGCGGGCTTGATGCGCCAGATGCGCGCCTCCACGCTGGACGTGATCAACCAGGATTACATCCGTACGGCGCGTTCCAAGGGCCTGAGCGAACGCCGGGTGCTGTGGCGGCACGCCGTGCGCAACGCCGTGAACCCGCTCATCAGCCTGGCGGGGCTGAGCCTGCCCAGCCTGATCTCGGGCACCATCATCGCCTCCATCGTGCTCAACCTGCCGACCATCGGCCCCTTTCTGTACGACAGCCTGCTGAACAAGGATCAGTACGTGGCGATGACGCTGCTGCTGTTCTCGGCGCTGCTGCTGCTGGTGGGCAACCTGCTGGCCGACCTCGCGCTGGCGTGGGCCGACCCGCGCGTGAGGTTCGAATGATTCCGGCGGCAGGATTCAGGATGAATCCTCACGCCCGAGCGGAGCGAGTGGGAATCACCGCCGTGCCCGGCATGGATCTGGTGCCGCTGTGCCTTTCGGCGGCACCAGCTCAATGGAAGGCACGGCGGCGCAAGCAGTGGAGCGCCCGGCCATGACCGCCACCCTCTCCCCCACCGCCGCGTCCGGTGAAGTCCGGCAGACGCCGCTCGCGATGGCCCTGCGGCGCTTCCGGCGCAACCGGGTGGGCGTGCTGAGCTTCTGGGTGATCGTGGCCCTGTACCTGATCGCCGCCTTCGCGGGTTTCCTCGCGCCCTATTCCATCACCGCCCAGCACGAGGAGTTTCCGTACCAGCGCCCGCAGGCCGTCCATCTGGTTCACGACGGCAAGCTCACGCGGCCCTTCGTCTACGGCTTCAAGAAATCGCGCGATCCCGTGACCTTCAAGTCCACCTTCGCGGAGGACAAATCGAGGCCCCTGCCCATCCTCTTCCTCGTGCGCGGCGATGACCCGGCCGAGTCGCGCTACAACCTGCTGGGCGTCTTTAAAAGCCAGTGGCACCTCTTCGGGGTGAAAGGCGGCTTTTATTTTCCGCTGGGCACCGACAAGTTCGGCCGCGACCTGCTCTCGCGGATGCTGGTGGGCTCGCAGGTCAGCCTGACGGTCGGCGTGATCGGGGTGCTGATCTCCTTTGCCATCGGCATCGTGCTGGGCGGAGTCAGCGGGTATTTCGGCGGCTGGGTGGACAACCTCCTGCAGCGGCTGATCGAGGTACTGCTGTCGTTCCCCCGGCTGCCCATCCTGCTGGCGCTGTCCACCATCATCCCGGCGCGCTGGCCGTCCACGCTGGTGTACCTGGGCATCATCGCGGTGCTGTCCCTGATCGGCTGGGCGGGGCTGGCGCGGGTGGTGCGCGGGCAGGTGATCTCGGCGCGCAGCATGGATTACGTGCAGGCGGCGCGCGGCCTGGGCGCCAGCGACCTGCGGGTGATCCTGCGCCACATCATGCCCAACCTGAGTTCCATCCTGATCGTGACCGCCACGCTGGCGCTGCCCGGCTACATCCTGGGCGAGAGCGCGCTGAGCTTCCTGGGGCTGGGCATCAAGGAGCCCATGACGAGTTGGGGCCTGCTGCTCAAGGACGCGCAGAACTTCGAGACCCTGAACCTCTATCCGTGGCTGCTGCTGCCCGGCGTGCTGATCGTGATCTCCGTACTGGCTTTCAACTTCATGGGCGACGCCCTGCGCGACGCCGCCGATACCCAGAGCCGCTGAGCCCGGGCCGCTGAGTCCCGGCCGCTCAGCCAGAGCCGGTATGCTGGGGCTCTCCCACAGCTTTCAAGTCAGACTTCACCTCCCCGCCCTTCACTTCCCCGTCACTGTCACCGCCCGTCGTCTTTCCGCCCTGCTCCACCGCGCCCCGACAGGAGAAGTCCCATGTCCACAGACGGTTCGACCAGCCTGCTTCCCCGCCGCCTCGCCCTGCTCGCCGCGCTCCTGCTCGCAGGCTGCGGCCCACAGACGCCGGTGCCCGCGCCCGCCCCCCTCGAGCTGCGCGGCCTGTGGGTGGACGCGTTCGGCCCCGGCCTCAAGACGCCCGCCGAGATCGATACGCTGGTGGGCGAGGCGAAGGCCATGAACGTGAACGTCCTGTTCGCGCAGGTGGGGCGCCGGGGCGACTGCTACTGCACCCTGGCCGCCATGCCGCGCACGGACGACCCCGCCGTGCCCGCCGGCTTCGACCCGCTGGCCGACCTGATCACCAAGGCGCACGCCCAGGGCATTCAGGTTCACGCCTGGATCATCACGACCGCCATCTGGAACAACGTGGTGCCGCCGACCGACCCCACGCACGCCTTCAACGCGCATGGCCCCACGACCACCGGCCGCGCCAACTGGCTGATGGTGAAGAACGACGGCACGCTGAAGGCCGGGGCCGACTGGCTGCTCGACCCGGGTCATCCGGACGCCGCCGAGTACATCCGCAATATGTACGTGTCGGTGGCGAAGAACTACGACGTGGACGGCGTGCAGTTCGACCGCGTGCGCTACCCGGACTTCAACCCGGTGGGCGGGCCGAACAACTGGGGTTACAACGAGGTCGCGCTGGAGCGTTTCCGCGCCGAGACGGGCACGGCCGGCACGCCGCTGCCCGGCGACCCGGTCTGGAGCGCGTGGCGCACCCAGCAGATCACCAATCTGGTGCGCGAGACCGCGCTGGCCGTGAAGGCCGTCAAGCCCGACGTGAGCGTGAACGCCGCGACCATCACCTACGGCGCCGGCCCGGCCGACGAGGCGGGCTTCCTGGACAGCCGCACCGCGAAGGAGGTGCTGCAGGACTGGGCGACCTGGGTGCGCGAGGGTTACCTGGACGTGAACGTGATGATGAACTACAAGCGCGAGCACGTGGCGGATCAGGCGCTGTGGTTCCGGCAGTGGAACGCGTTCGCCCGGCAGATGCTGACCGTGAACCCGGACGTGGCGCAGGTGAGCGGCAGCGCGATCTACCTGAACTTCCAGCCCGGCAGCGTGGCACAGATCGGGGCCACGCGCGAGGCCGGACTGAGCGGCTGGGCCGGCTACTCCTACCGCACCCCCGACGCCGACGTGAACGCCGGGACGCGCACGAAGGAGCAGGTTATCCCTGAACTGACTGCGGGGCTGAGCGGCGCGGGCGGCCCGTTCGAGCGCGCGGCCCGCTGGGAGCGGCCGAATCCGGACAAACTGCGCGCCATCAGCGGCCAGATCACGGTCGCCAGCGGCCCGATCGGCGGGCGCACGGTGGAACTCCTGAACCTCCAGGGCGGGGTGCTGGCCTCCACGACCACCGACGGACAGGGCCGCTACGGCTTCATGCGCTTTCCGGAGGGCAGCGTGCAGGTACGGGCCGGTGGGGTGACCAGCCCTGTCTTCACGCCGACAAGTGGCTCGGTGGTTCAGGCACCGGCGGTGGCGCTGCCCTGAGCCGGGCGGCACAGCGTTAAGACTTCCTTTAGGATAGGGAGGCCAGGCTGCGGACAGCGCGCGGGCGTGGGCACGGGTCGCCGGACTGCCCAGTCCGGAGCAGCCCTGGGGAGATGACATGACGGTCTTTTCATCGGCGCGGGCTTTTCAGACGGTCTTGGAGGAGGTCTTGGACGGTGCGCAGGACACGGCGGCGGCGCGGGCCCTGACCGAGTCGGGCCTGCGGGTGGGCTTCGCCTACCACGATCCCGAGCTCGTGATGCTGCTCTCGGCCGTGCCGGGACAGATCAGCGCGGCCTTCAGCGATCACCCCACCAGCGCGGCCGCCGACGTGACCTTCTCGTCCAGCGCCGACACCGGCCACCGCTTCTGGATGGGGGAACTGAGCGTGCCCACCGCCCTCGCGCTGGGGCAGATCCGGGCGGTCGGCCGGCTGACCCAGGCGCTGGCGCTGCTGCCGCTGATGCCCGAACTGCAGGCCCGTTACCGCGCCGCCTACGAAACCCGCCAGGAGGGGGGAACATGACCACGCCCGCAGTTCACCTGAAAGCGGTGCAGGCGGGGCTGAACCACAGCAGCCTGCCCATGCGGCTGTACCACAAGGCCAAGCGGCTCGGCATCTGGAACCCGGCTGACCTGGACTTTGCCCAGGACGCCCGCGACTGGGCGGGCCTGGACGCCCCCTCGCAGGCGATGCTGGGCGCGTTGACCAGCCTGTTCGTGGGCGGCGAGGAAGCCGTGACGCTGGAACTGCTGCCGCTGATGCTGGCGGTGTCGCGCAGCGGGCAGACCGAGGAAGCGCTGTACCTCACCACCTTCCTGTTCGAGGAAGCCAAGCACACCGAGTTTTTCGAACGCGTGCAGCGCGAGGTCATGACCCTGCAGGGCGACCTGAGCGGCTGGCACGGCCCGGCCTACCGCACGGTCTTCTACGAGGAGCTGCCCGGCGCGCTGGGCGCCCTGCTGAGCGACGATTCCCCACTGGCCCTTGCGCGGGCCAGCACCACCTACAACATGATCGTCGAGGGCGTGCTCGCCGAGACCGGCTATCAGGCGATCCGCACCATGCTGCAGGGGCGGGGCCTGATGCCCGGCGTGTGTCAGGGCATCACGCTGCTGCAGCGCGACGAATCGCGGCACATCGCCTACGGACTGCACCTGCTCTCGCGGCTGATCCGGCAGGACGAGGCCGTCTGGCCGGCCATCCAGGCCCGCATGGACGAGCTGCTGCCGCACGCGCTGGGGGTGATCCCCGAGACGCTGGGGCGCCCCGAGCTGGACGGAGCGGCCCTGAGGCCCGATCTGGACGAGCTGATCGGCTACGCCCTCTCGCAGTTCCAGAAGCGGGTCGCCCTGCTGGAGCGCGCCCACGCCGGCCAGGAACTGGATTCCGACACGGAGATCGCCGAGATTTAGGGGCGTGCAGGGCGGAGAACGGCCCGCGCTCCACCGGCGGAGGGGCCACGGGAACAGCGTCCGGGCAGCGGGAGAGCCTCTCTGACCAGAGGAGCAAGGGGGAGCAGGCACAGCGGAGGCCAGTGACCCCTTCAGGTCTCACAGCGGCCTCCAGCAGCCGGGCGACGATGCCGGCCGGCTCCCCCCAGGGGCCGATGTCGCCCCGGGCATAGGGCAGGCCGGTCGTGCGGATCAGGAAAAAAAGGTGATGGCGTCCAGCGAAATGTCCACCCCAGGGCGGAGCCGTGTTTCCAGTGGCTGGAGAGCCGCCAGGGCCCCGCCGCCGCGCCGCCGGCGACCAGCAGGATGTACAACCAGCCCAGGGAGGCGGTCTCACCGACTGATTCGGGCGTCGGTCTGGAGCGGCCTGCCCGTCGGCCGGCTCGGGTCTTCGGCCCTGGAGGGTGGAACGCCATGGACAGTCGGCAGCCCGGTCAGGCGGTGGTGTCCAGAATCAATCGCAGCGTCTGTGCGGGCATGTCCCAGTGCGGGAAGTGGCCACTGTGGTCGAACCACTGCAGCCGGGCGTCGGGAAACAGCTCCTGAGCCCTCGATGCCTGGACCGGCAGACACACCCGGTCCCAGCGACCCCAGCCGATCACCAGAGGGTGCTCCAACCGGCCCCGGGGGATTCCCCGCTGCTCCTCGCCGAATGCCAGGTTGCGCAGCAGTTCGTCGGTAGACGGCGAGGCGGCGAAGCTCCGCATCTCGGTCAGGGTGAGTTCCGGCGCCAGGGCCCAGGGATGCGAGGAGAACTGGGCGAACAGGGCGCTGCGGCCGACGGGAGAGGCCGTCAGGGCGGGCATGGCCGGCTGAAGCGCCCGGATCAGCCGGATGGACGCCGCCACCGTGCTGTAGAAGAAGCCCCGTTCCCAGCCCTGCCAGAACCCGCCGGGGTCAAGCGACACCACCGCTCCCAGGACGCCCCCGCGCCGCGCGAGTTCCAGCACCAGTCGGGCGCCCATCGAGGTGCCCACGGCGTCGATGCCCAGGAGGTTCTCGCGCCTCAGAAAATCGGTCAGCGCGTCGGCGAGCGTGGCGATGCTCACTTCACCGGGCAGCGGGGGCGTGTGGCCGAAGCCGGGCAGATCGACGGCGATCACCTCACGCTGCGCCTCCAGTCCGGCCAGAACCGGCGCCCAGGTCTGCCAGGAACTGCCCAGCCCATGGATCAACAGCAGCGGCTTGCCCTGGCCGCGCCGGATGTGATGGAACGAAGAACCGGCGCGGCCCTGAGAGGTGGGCAGGGTGGTGGGAGTGGGCGAAGTCATCCCCTGACTGTCGGGGCGTGCCGTGTGGCCAGGCGCCCGATCACGCCAAGACCCCTTGAGCCTTCCCCGGCGGGGCGCCCTGGGCGGCGGGAGGTGGACGGCGCTGCACCGATCTCACCGGGGAGCGTGAAAACGCCGAACCAACCGACAGGTCAGACACCTGTCGCTCACTTCAACTTCAAATGAGTTGCTGGTGCAACGGACTGATCCGTGGCTTGATTTGAAGCGAGAAGGCGTCCAGGGCGAACCTGCGGCAGGCGATCGCTGTTCACCATCCAGGGTCGAGTCTCCAAGCCGGCCGACGGGCAGGCCGCTCCAGACTGACGCCCGGATCAGTGACTTGTCGGGAATGTCGCGGAAAGGCACGAAGCCGATACCGGCGAGCAGCAGCCAGCCGATCCAGTGAAGCCGGGCCCCGGAAGCCGCCGGTGGGCGGGACGCCAGGGGTAAACTGCGGCCACTGGCGAGCAGAGACCACGGCGGCTGGACCTGGGGCAGGCTCGGCCAGAGGAGGGCGGAATGCGGCAGGAGTGGAGGGAGACCGTCCTCCGGGCGCTGCGGGCGGTGGTCTCCAGGCGGGGAGGCGTGGCGCTGGGATTCTGGGGAGCGCCCGGCCTGGGCAAGACCCACGCCGCCGCCGAACTGCTGCGCGCCCTGCCCTGCGCCAGCCTGAGCCTGCCCGCCAGCAGCCCGGTCTCCGCCTTCATCCACGCCCTGCCGTTGCCGCAGAAATGGCCGCTGTGGGCCCAGCGCCACCTGGAACGGCTGGTGGCCGGCCAGCCCACCGACAGCGCCGCGCTGGTCGATACCCTGGTCGCCGCGCTGGTCGGGCTCTCGCCCTTCGTCCTGCATCTGGACGACCTGCACGAGGCCGACCCCCAGCGCACGGCGCTGATCACCTCGCTGGCGCGCGCTGTGGCCGGGACGCGCGGGGTGGGCCTGCTGGTCAGCGGCCGCCACGAGCCGCCGGCCCCCTTCGTGTCGTCCCGCCTGCCGCCGCTGAGCGGGGCCGAGACGGGCGACCTGCTGCTCTCCCGGCTGAACCTGCCGCTGCCGCCCGAGGCCCTGGAGTGGCTGCAGGAGCGCACACGGGGCAATCCGCTGTTTGTGCTGGAGTTCACCCGTTACCTGACCCGCCAGGGCTCGGTGTGGAGTGACGGCACGCGCTGGCACTGGCGCCCCCCGCCGGCCGATTTCATGCCCGTGACGGTGGAGGCGCTGATCGGGCAGCAGCTCGCCGAACTGGGCCGCGACGCGGGGGTGCGCGGCGCCCTGGAGGCCCGCGCCGTGTTGCCGGACGACCTGCCAGGCGAGCAGCTGGACACCGTATGGGCCAGCGTGGCCGCCCTGCCGCCCTCCGAGGTCAGGGCGGCCAGCGGCACGCTGCGGCGCTCGGGCGTCCTAACTGGCCACGACTTCAGCCACCCGCTCTACCGCGAGGTGATCGTGGCCGGGCTGCTCCCGGAGACCCGCCAGCAGCTCGCGCGCCGCGCCCTGGGGGCCCTGGCGGGCGACCGGCGGCGGGCGGCGGCCTTCGTCGAGGCGGCCGGCCTGGAGCCGCAGGTGGCCCTGCAGGTCATCGTGGCGGCGGCGCAGGAGGCCGACGACCTGGGCCGCCCCGCCGAGGCCGCGCGCCTGCGGGCGTCGGGGGTGCGCTACACCTCGGGCGCCGCGCGGCTGGAACTGGCCCTGGCCGCCGCCCAGGGGCTGCAGCACAGCGACCTGCCGGGGGCATTGCGGCTGGCCCGGCTGGCGCTCGACGAGTCGCCGCAGCACGTCGGGGCGCGGGCGCTGGTCGCCGAGCTGCTGGCCCGCCAGGGCGATCTGGCAGGGGCCGAGGAGGTGCACGGCCAGTGGCCGCTGCCCGGGCGCTTTACCCCCGCTTGGTGGCAGCGGCTGCTCAAGCTGCGCGGGCTCGCCGACGACCAGCTGGGCGTCCTGCAGCTCTGGGAAGGCCGCCCGGAGCTGCGGGACAACCCGGCGCCGGAGGTGGTCGCCACCGTCGCCCGCACCCTCGCCCAGCAGGGCCGGATGCCCGAGGCGGCGGCGCTGACGAGCCGGGCCCTGGACTCGTCCACGCTGGGGGCCGAGATCCGTGGGGAGCTGATCGAGGTGCTGGGCAACATCCAGTACGGCCGGGGCGAGATGGAGGCGGCGGCCCAGACCTTCGCTCAGGCGCTGGCGCTGGCGCGGGAACACGGGCTGCGGGCGCTGGAGGCGCGCTGTCTGGTGCACCGGGGCGTGGTGCTGGGGGACATCAACCGCCGCCGCGAGGGGCTGGCCGAGCTGCGGGCTGGGCTGCGCCTGCACGCCGACTTGGGCGACGGGCTGGCGGTGACCCGCGCCCAGGTCGCGGTGGCCGAGGCCCACCTGGATCTGGGCGACTACGAGCGCGCCGAGGAACTGCTGCTGGAATGCCGCGCCACCCTCTCGCGCCACGGGCCGAGCGAGCACCTGATCGAGTGCGAGTACCGCCTGAGCGTGCTGTACCGCGACTGGGCCCCCCCGCACGGCGGCGTGCTGGCGCTGCGCCACGCCCACGCAGCCCTGAGCGGCGCCCGCCAGTTCAGCGGCGAGCGCAAGCTGGCCTGGAGCCTGTGCCACGCCGCGTTCGCCGAGGCCCGCTTCGGCGACGCCGCCCGGGCGCTGGCCCTGGCCACCGAGGCCGGGCAACTCGCGCAGGGCATGGGCAACCCGACCCAGACGGCCTTCGCCCGCTTCGCCCTGGCGCAGGCCCACGAGGCGGCGGGGCAGCCGGAGGTGGCCCTGGAACAGCTGGGTGCCCTGGAGGCCGAACTGATCGCCCAGGGCAACCTCGACGCCGCGCAGGAGGTGGGGCTCTCCGGCGACCGGATCGCGGGGCGCGCCGACCGGGCGGCCGGGCGGCTGGCGTGGTTCGAGGCGCACGACCTCGTCAATTTCGCCACCCTGACGCGCCGGGCCTTTCCCGAGCTGGCCGCCTCATCCGCGCCGGCGCCGGAACCCGCCCCCAGCCCGGCGCCGGCCTGCCTAAAGGTGCTGGGGCCGGTGGTGGTCGAGCGCGGCGGCGAGCGGGTGGGCTACCGGGGGCGGCGGCGCACCGAACTGCTCGCCTACCTGCTCGAGGCCCGCCTGAGCGGCCGCGCCGAGGTGGGCACGCTGGAACTGCTGGACACCTTCTACCCCGGCGAGCCCGAGCCGCAGGCCCGCGCCACCCTGCGCCAGCAGGTCTACCTGATCCGCACGTCCGTGGGGGCCCAGGCGGTGCTGAGCACCCCCACGGGCTACGCGCTGGGCCACGTCGAGTCGGATGCCGAGGCCTTCCTGGGCAGCGGCGACGGGGGCCTGTGGCGCGGGCCGTACCTGCAGGGCCTCGGCGAGGGCTGGCTGCCGCGCGCGCGCGAGGCCCTGACCCTGGGGCTGCGCGCCCAGGCCGAGCGGCTCTCCCAGGGCGACCCGGCGCAGGCGGCCCGCCTGGGCGCCATCCTGCTGGAGATGGAGCCCTACGACGAGGAGGCGCTTCGCCTCACCCTGGCCGCCCTGCACCTCAGCGGCCAGCCCCGCAGCGCGGCCGCGCTCTACCGCCAGCAGCGCGAGCGCCACGCCGAGATCGGCGAGACCCTGCCCGAGTCCCCCGAGCTGTTCCTGACGCCCCGCGCGGTGGGGTGAGAAGGAGTCCGGTTGAGTTGTGAGACGGTCACAGCTCAATACATACGGAGAGAGGGAAAGAAAAGCGTTCCGGACGTGGAGTGGACGAACGGATGCCCTCCCCGTTCGGCAACGGAACAAATGGAACGCTGTTGAGTTCGTCCCTCAGGCCGAGGCGCGGTTGTCGCCCGCCTCGCGCTGGCGCTGTTCCAGATCCCAGTAGTAGCGGACTTTCTCGTCCAGATACGACAGGTGCCGCTGCAGCTCGGCCATGCGCGCCATCAGCTCGGCGCGGTGGCGCTCCAGCAGCGCGTAGCGCGCCCCGAAACTGGCCTGGCCCTGCCGCTCCAGCTCGCTGAAGGCCAGCATCTGGGCGATGGGCATGCCGGTGCGGCGCAGCATGGTCAGGAAGCGCACCCGGCCCAGGTCGCCCCCCGTGTACAGCCGGTACCCGCTGCCGGATCGGCCCACCGGCGCGAGCAGCCCGACCCGCTCGTAGTAGCGCAGCGTATGCACCGTGACGCCGCTCAGGCGCGCGGCCTCCTGAATGGGATAGCTCTCGGTCATGGGTTCAGTATCCACCTGTGAGCGCGCTCGAAGGTTGGGGGTGGGAAGAGGAGGGCTTCTTCGAGATCAGCTCGGAGCCTGTCCGGGCTCACAGACGTGCTGGACGTCGAATTTGAGGGGTATCCAGCACGGGGAACCGGGCCCAGACGAGGGGCTTGACTGCGTGCGCGCTCACGTTTCTAGGCTCGGCACGGGTCGCCCGCCTGTCCGGCGGCACGCACCGGGCACCGTGCCCGGCTCGGCCCCCTTCGCGGCCAGTCCCGGCCGACCCTCCCAGGAGGAGCCCCATGACCATTTCCCTGTTCGCCATCGCGGCCCGCATCGTGGCCGAACGCGCCCAGGACGCCACCCGTGGAGCGCTGCGAGACATTCGGCGCGCCCCGCTGGACGAGTGGGCCGTGTATCAGGCCGATGTGCAGGCCAGCGCCGCCGCGCGGGCCGAGACGGCGGCGGCGCCCAGCCCCGCCGAACCGGGCGGCCCCTGCGCCGGGCCCACGGGCCACGCCGCCTTTTGATCCGTTTTTGACCGGGCCCACCGGAGACTCGCCGCCGGGAGTCGAGGCCGCCCGCTGAGCGGTACTGAGCGGTGCCGGGGGCCCGTTCCCAGAGGGAGGTCTGATATGTTCCAATCGGCCCATTTCACTCTTCAGTCGGTCGGCCGCGCCACGCTGGCCGGTGCCCCGTGATGCCCACGGCCGCGCAGCTCGGCGGGCTGGTGCTGGCGCCGCTGCCGGTGATGGCCGGCGCCGTGGCGTACCTGGCGCACACCCAGGCGAACCGGCTGGTGCGCCCACCGCGCACGCTCTCGACCCATCTGCCCAGCCGCTTCGGCATCGGGCGCTGGGAAGACGTGAAGTTCACGACCGCCGACGGCCTGACGCTGCGGGGCTGGTTCGCGGCGCCCCCCCAGCGCGGCGGTTCCGCGGTGGTGCTCGCCCACGGCACCGGCGGCCACCGCGGCCACCTGCTGCCCCTGGCCGGCGCCCTGCACGCCCGGGGCCACGGGGTGCTGCTGTTCGACCTGCGCCAGCACGGCCGCTCGGACGGCGAGGTCAGCTCCTTTGGCCTGCACGAGGCCGAGGACGTGCTGGCGGCGCTGGCCTACCTGAGAACGCGTCCGGAGGTCGCCGGAGACCGCCTCGCCCTGCTGGGGCACTCGATGGGCGCCGCCGCCTCGCTGCGCGCCGCCGCGCGGGACGGGGGGGTGCGCGCGGTGGTCTCGATCTCCTGCGCCGCCAGCCTCGCGGAAAACGTCGCCGACGGCGTGCGCGCCCTGACCCGGCTGCCCGCGTTTCCGCTGGCCCCGCTGACCCTCTGGCTGGCGCAGCGCCGGGCGCGGGGCCGGGTGGATCAGATGCGGCCCATCGATTCGGTGGCCGAGCTGCGCGGCCGGCCCCTGCTGCTCGTCCACGGCGACGCCGACCGGCTGGTGGCGCCCCACAACGCCCGCCGCCTGCAGGGGGCCGCCGAACCCGGCACCCGCCTGATCGAGGTCGCCGGCGCCGGGCACCGCAGCGTCATCGGCCCCCAGCATCTGCGGGCCTATCAGGACGACGTGCTGGCCTTTCTCGACGCGCACCTGCGCCCGGCGCCTGCCCCCACCCCGCCCTATCCGCACCACCCCACAGGAGAGCGCCATGACGACATCTACGACTGACTTCGTATTCTCGGGGGGCCGCTGATGGGCCTCGTCTCCACGGACACCGGCCACCGCTGGCCCGGCCGCCGCATCCCGTACGTGATCGACGACACCGATTTCCCCGAGGGCAGCGCCGGGCGCCAGGAGATCCAGCGGGGCATCGACCTGTGGAACGCGCAGGCCCCCCTGCCGCTCGTTCCGCGCGCCGGCGAGGGCGACTACGTGCGCCTGCGCGAGGCCGCCGCCAACCTGCACAGCGCCGTGGGTCGCCAGGGCGGCGAGCAGGGCGTCTACTGCGATATCGGCGCCAGCCGCCAGCAGCGCATTCCGGGCCAGCGCTCCCAGGCCTCGCCCGCGCTGGCGGCCACCGGCAACAGCATCCACCTCGTGCACATCGGCAACGGCTCGCACGACCTGTGGCACTCGATGTTCGACGGAACGAAATGGTCGACCAACGTGCGGATTCCCGGCCAGCAGAGCAAGGCCGCGCCCGCCCTGGCGACCTTCACGGGCGGCGTCCACATGGTGCACCTGGGCAACAGCTCCAACGACCTGTGGCACTCGGTGTTCGGGGGCAGCTCGTGGTCGACCAACGTGAAGATTCCCGGCCAGCAGAGCAAGGCCCCGCCGGCCCTGGCGGCCCACGGCGGGCGGCTGCACATGGTGCACCTCGGCGACACGTCCAACGACCTGTGGCACTCGGTCTTCGACGGAACGAAGTGGTCGACCAACGTGAAGATTCCCGGCCAGCAGAGCAAGGGCACGCCCGCCCTCGTCTCGGACGGCACCCGCCTGCACCTCGTCCACCTGGGGAACACGTCCAGTGCCCTGTGGCACTCGACCCTGGGCGGCGCCGCCTGGACGCCGAACGTCAGGATTCCCGGTCAGGCGAGCAAGGCGCCGCCCGCGCTGGCTTTCGACGGGACGGCCGTGCATCTGGTGCACCTGGGCGAGACCTCCAACGACCTGTGGCATTCCACCTTTGACGGCACGGCCTGGACGCCGAACGTGCGGCTGGCCGAGGAGAAGAGCAAGGCGGCGCCATCGCTGGCGACCTTCGGGGGGCGGGTGCATGTCGTGCACCTGGGCGACACTGAAAACGACCTGTGGCACTCCCTCATCGACCAGGGCAGCCGCAACCTGGCCGCCGCGATCGTTCATGAGGTCTGCCACGCGGCCGGGATCATGCACGAGCAGTCCCGTGAAGACCGTGACCTGTTCGTGACCGTCCACGACGACCAGATCCAGGCTGGTCAGGGGCACAACTTCGAGAAGCGCACCGACTCGGCCGACGACAGCGGCCTCTACGACTACGACTCGGTGATGCACTACGGGCCGTTCTTCTTTGCCAAGACCGCGATGACGCCAGTCCTCTCGCCAGGACCAGCGACGGGCGGCTTTCTCGGCGCCTTCGCCAACATCGGTCGGGCACAGAACTTCTCGGCCGGCGACATCGAGACGCTGCATGCCTACTACCCGGCGTGGACACCCAACACGCCCATCGACGGCCAGGAGAGCCGCGGCACCCCCGCCCTGGCCGAGTTCGGTGGACTGCTCCACCGCGTGCACATCGGCCGGTCGTCGAACGACCTGTGGCACTCGGTCTTCGACGGCGCCGCCTGGACGCCAAATGTCCGCATTCCCGGACAGAAGAGCAAGGTGCCCGGCGCGCTGGCGGCCTTCGGGGGCGGGCTGCACCTCGTCCATCTGGGCGACTCCTCCAACGACCTGTGGCACTCGGTCTCGGACGGCGCCAGCTGGTCGGCGAACGTGAAGATCCCCGGTCAGAAGAGCAAGGCGACGCCCGCGCTGGCCGAGTACGGCGGCCTGCTCCACCTCGTCCACCTGGGCGACAGTTCCAACGACCTGTGGCACTCGACCTTCGACGGCGCCGCGTGGACGCCCAACGTCCGCATCGAGGCGCAGCAGAGCCGGGGCACGCCCGCGCTGGCGGTGCACGGCGGCCTGCTGCACATGGTTCACCTAGGGGACTCATCGAACGACCTCTGGCACTCCACCTTCGACGGCGCCGGCTGGACACCGAACGTCCGCATACCGCACCAGCAGAGCCACGGGGTTCCCGCGCTGGCCGCCTTCCAGGGCCGCCTGCACCTGCTGCACCTGGGGAACAGCTCGAACCAGATCTGGCACTCGATCTTCGACGGCACCTGGCGCCCCAACGTGCCGGTCGAGGGGCAGTCCAGCTCGGTGGGCGTGGGCATCGCCCCATTCGGCTCCCAGCTCGTGATGGTGCATGTGGGCGACGGCTCTACGGGGCTGTGGCACAGCAGCTACACGCGCTGACCGGGCGCGGCTGAGGTCCAGGGGGGAGGCTCACCGGAGTCTCCCTCCCTCTCTTTGCCCTCCTCTCTTCTGGGCCCTCCTCTTCCGGGCCCTCCCCTCTTGCGGGCGCCTGAACGGCCCGGCCCGGACTGCCGCTCCGGCCCCGGACTTGCTACCATGAAGGTCACAACACCCCTTCCGATTCTGCCCGCCTCCGTGCCCCACCGGTCTCACGAGTCCAGAAGCGTTTTTATGCACTCTTGTGTATAGAGATTCACCCTCCCGACCACTGCGGGTTCGTGTCCATGCCGCCTCAGGGGGGATTTTCGGCTCCACCAGATCGGCGCAGGATTTGCCATTGACTTTTTCTTTATTCACCCTCTAGCATGCCGGCACCGCGGTTAATCGTCTCCTGTGAGGGTCTGAACCGCTTCCCACCCGCTGCCCAGGCGGTCAGGGAGGCCCCAGCAGCCCGGAGCACCACAGGAGGCTTACCCCATGGACGACGCCCTTTCCCCGCCGCTTCGCCCCCTCTTCGCCGAAACGTTCCCGCCCATGAGCGCCCACGAGGCGACCGTGGAGGCCAACCGCTGCCTGTACTGCTACGACGCGCCGTGCCTGCAGGCCTGCCCCACGCACATCGACATCCCCACCTTCATCCGCAAGATCAGCACGGGCAACCTGCGCGGCTCGGCGCGCACGATCCTGGAGGCCAACTTCCTGGGCGGCACCTGCGGCCGGGTCTGCCCCGTGCAGGAGCTATGCGAGGGCGCCTGCGTGCTGAATTCGGAGGAGAAGCCCATCGCCATCGGGCGGCTGCAGCGCTACGCGGTCGACCACGTGCAGGAGCGCGGCATCCAGGTCTTCCAGCCGGGGGCGCCGACGGGTCGGAAGGTCGCGGTGGTGGGCTCGGGCCCCGCCGGCATCAGCGCCGCCGCCGAACTCGCCAAGCTGGGGCACGCGGTCACGCTGCTGGAGAAGCGCGAGCTGGGCGGGGGCCTGAGCACCTACGGCATCATCGTGCTGCGCGAGCCGGTGGAGGTCTCGCTGCGGGAAGTCGAGGCCGTGAAGGCGCTGGGCGTGGACATCCAGACCGGGCGCGAACTCGTGGGCGCCGCCGATCTCGACATCCTGCTGGCCGAATACGACGCGGTGTTCCTGGCGGTGGGCCTGGGCGCCGTGCCGGCGATGGGCATCCCCGGCGAGGAACACCTGATCGACGGCCTGCAGTTCATCGAGGACAGCAAGGTGAACCCCCAGGTGCTCAGGATCGGCGCGCGGATGGCCGTGATCGGCGCGGGCAACACCGCCATCGACGCCGCGACGGTCGCCCGGCGCCACGGCGCGGAGGTCACGATGGTCTACCGCCGCACCGAGGCCGAGATGACCGCCTACCGCCACGAGTACGAATTCGCGCTGCACGAGGGGATTCAGTACCAGTTCCTGACCCAGCCCGTGCGCGTGGTGACAGACAACTCAGGCCAGGTCACCGGCCTGGAGTGCGTGAAGATGGTGCTGGGCACGCCGGACGCTTCCGGTCGCCCCAGCCCCCGGCCGCTGCCCGGCTCCGAGTTCGTGATCCCCTGCGACGGCGTGGTCAAGGCCATCGGGCAGGAGAAGCCCGCGCTGGCGACGGCGCTGGGCCTGACGGTCGAGAAGGGCTACATCGCCGTGGACGACCAGCTCCAGACCAGCGTGCCGCGCGTGTACGCCGGCGGGGACTGCATCCGCGCCGTCGGCACCGCCAGCACCGTCATGGCCGTGCAGGACGGGAAGTATGCCGCCGCCGCCATCCACCAGCAGCTCACTGCCCCCACCCGGGAGGAGGCCGCCTATGGCTGACCTGAGCATCAACTTCGCCGGTATCCGCGCCCCCAACCCCTTCTGGCTGGCCTCGGCGCCGCCCACCAACTCCGGCCATCAGATCCACCGGGCCTTCGAGCACGGCTGGGGCGGGGCGGTCTGGAAGACCATCGGCGCCCCGGTGCTGAACATCTCCAACCGCTACGGCGGCCTGAGCATCGCCGGACAGCGCCTGCTCGCCATCAACAACGTCGAGCTGATTTCGGATCGCCCGCTGGACGTGAACCTGCGCGAAATCGCGGAAGTGAAGCGGATGTGGCCCGACCGGGCGGTGGTCGTCAGCGCGATGGTGGACGCCGACCCGCAGGCCTGGAAAGACATCGTGATGCAGATCGAGGATACCGGCGCCGACGGCATCGAGCTGAATTACGGCTGCCCCCAGGGCATGAGCGAGCGCGGCATGGGCGCGGCGGTGGGCCAGGTGCCGGAGATGTGCGAGCTGAACACGCACTGGGTCACGTCGGTCACGCGGCTGCCGGTGATCGTGAAGCTTACGCCGAACATCACGCACATCGTCGACCCGGCGCACGCGGCGCTCGCGGGCGGGGCGCACGCGCTCTCGCTCATCAACACCATCAACTCGGTCATGAAGATCGACCTGGACACCCTGCAGATCACGCCCAACATCGGCGGGCGCGGCACCCACGGGGGCTACGCCGGCCCGGCGGTCAAGCCCATCGCGCTCAACATGCTGACCGAACTGATGAGCGACGCGGGGGTGCGCGGGAGCGGCGTGCCCATCAGCGGTATGGGCGGCATCGTCACCTGGCGCGACGCGGCCGAGTTCATCCTGCTGGGCGCGACCTCGGTGCAGGTCTGCACGGCCGCCATGCACTACGGCTACCGCATCGTGGAGGACATGATCGACGGCCTGAGCAACTGGATGGACGAGAAGGGCTTCGCCACCATCTACGACTTCGCGGGCCGCGCCCTGCCGCAGACGAGCACCTTCGGGGAACTCGATCTGGCGTATCAGGCGGTCGCGCGCATCAATCCCGACAAGTGCATCAACTGCAACCTGTGCTACGTGGCCTGCAACGACACGGCGCACCAGTGCATCGACCTTGTGTCGGCAGACGGCGTGCGCGTGAACCCCGGCTTCGATCCGCGCGTGAACGGCCGCCAGGTCGCCGACACCCGCCCACAGCCCGTGGTGCGCGAGCCCGACTGCGTGGGCTGCGCCCTGTGCGCCAACGTCTGTCCGGTGGACGGCTGCATCGAGATGGTCAGCGTGCCCAGCGGCCGCGAGAGCATCACCTGGGATCAGCTCACCGCCCAGCGCCCCGAAATCGCCCAGAGCTGGGACGCCATGATGGCCTACCGCAAGGAACAGGGCATCGAGATCCACTGATTTAGACTGGGTGGACAGACATCGGGAGAGGGGGGAACGTGGCTACGCGAGAACTCGAAGCGCCTGGAGAGCAGACGGTGATCAGGATTGATGGCGAGGGCCGCTTACACGGCGCGCCTGACGTTCTTGCCCTGTTGCTCGGTCAGACCTTCCGAGTCACGATTCAGGGTGATCGCATCACCCTCAGGCTGGTGCCCAGGCGTCTCAGCGAAATCGATGACCCGGAGGAAAGAGCGAAGGCCGTAGACGCTTTCCTGTCGCTGCTGCCAAAGTCAGACGGCCCAGCCTGGCCAGCAGATTACAACGTCCGGGACGACATCTACGACTGATGAGACTGCTCCTGGACACCAACATTCCAGCGCGACTCGTGAACACCGGCTCGCCAGGTCATAACGAGGCGACTGACCTCATTCGCACCCTCAGCCGGTCTGGGCACGAGATGGTCGTGGTGCCCCAATGCGTCTACGAACTGTGGTCAGTCATGACCCGGCCCGTCGGCGCCCCCAACGGTATGGGGTTTTCGCCGGAGCGCGCCAGATCAGCCGTGGATGACTTATCTGGTTGGCTGACGTTTCTGCCAGACACGCCAGCCATTTATGACCGCTGGCTTGAACTTGTCAGTCGGTTCGGCGTATCTGGCAGGCCAAGCCACGACGCCCGCCTGGCCGCTGCCGTCCTCGCCCACGGTCTGGACGGCATCCTGACCCTGAATGCTCCAGATTTCAAACGGTTCAGTGTGAATGTCCTCACCCCAGCCGACTTCGCCCCAGGAGGCCCCCCTTCATGACCCTGCTCATCAAGAACGGCGAGATCATCACGGCAGACCAGCGCTACAAGGCCGACCTTCTGGTCGAGGGCGAGACCATCGCGCAGATCGGGGAGAACCTGAGTGCGCCGGACGGCGCGGAAGTGATCGACGCCAGCGGCAAGTATGTCTTCCCCGGCTTCATCGACCCGCACGTGCATGTGCATCTGCCGTTCATGGGGACGTTCGCCAAGGACACCCACGCCACCGCCAGCCAGGCCGCGCTCATCGGCGGCACCACGACATACATCGAGATGCTCGCGCCCGCCGGGAACGAGGATCTGATGGACGCCTGGCACCTGTGGTCGGGCATGGCCGAGGGGCACAGCGCCTGCGACTACTCCTTCCACCTCGGCGTGACGGCCTGGAACGACGCGACGGAGGGCTACCTGCGCGAACTCGTGGCGGGCGGGATGACCTCCTTCAAGGTGTTCCTGGCCTACAAGGGCGCCTTCGGCATCGAGGACGCCGCGCTGTTCAGGACGCTGACGCTCGCCAAAGAGTTGGGCGTGGTCGTCACCGCGCACTGCGAGAATGCCGAGCTGGTGGCGCAACTGCAGGCCAGGTTGCTGGCCGAGGGCAAGACCGGCCCGGAGTGGCACGAGCCCAGCCGCCCCGAACAGGTCGAGGCCGAGGGCACCGCCCATTTCGCCACCTTCCTGGAGATGACGGGCGCCGAGGGCTACGTGGTGCACCTCTCCAACGCGAAAGCCCTGAAGGCCGCGCTGGACGCCCGGGCGCGCGGCGTGAACATCCACATCGAGTCGGTCATTCCCCACTTCCTGCTGGACAAGACCTTCGCGGAGCGGCCGGGCGTGGAGGGCGCCAAGCACGTCATGAGCCCGCCGCTGCGCGACCGATCGAATCAGGCGGCGCTGTGGGCGGCGCTCGACCGGGGCGAGATCGACACCGTGGCGACCGACCACTGTCCCTTCGACGTGGAACAGAAGCGCATGGGCGACGGCAATTTCACGCGCATCCCCAACGGCATCCCGGCCATTGAGGACCGCGTGAACCTGCTGTACACCTACGGCGTCAGCCGGGGCGGCCTGACCCTGCACCGCTTCGTAGACGCGGCGAGCACGCGCACGGCGAAGATCTTCGGCCTGTATCCGAAGAAGGGCGAGATCGCCGTGGGCTCGGACGCCGATCTGGTGATCTACGATCCGGCGTACCGCGGCAAGATCAGCGCCGCGACCAGCCACGTCAACAACGACTACAGCGGCTTCGAGGGCTTCGACATTGACGGGCGCCCCAGCGTGGTCACGGTGCGCGGGCAGGTCGCGGTGCGGGACGGCGGGTTCGTGGGCGATCCGGCGCGCGGACAGCTGCTGCGCCGCACGCCCCACGGGGGGCACGGTTGACCTCCTTTCCACCCACCACCGAAGCCGCCGCCGTCCACCTGCGGAACCTGAACATGGTCTTCCGGGGCGCGGGCAGCGACACCGTGGCCCTGCAGGACGCCTCGCTCGACATCCGGCCCGGCGAGTTCATCTCGCTGATCGGCCCCAGCGGGTGCGGCAAGACCACGCTGCTGCGGCTGATGGCCGACCTGATCACGCCGACCTCGGGCGAGCTGCTGATCGGCGGCAAAACGCCCGCCCAGGCGCGGCAGGCGCGCGAATACGGCTACGTGTTCCAGGCGCCCGCGCTGATGGAGTGGCGCACCGTACTGAACAACGTGCTGCTGCCGCTGGACGTGATGGACACGCCGAAAGAGACGCGGCGGGCGAGGGCGCAGGCCATGCTGGAACTCGTCGGGCTGGAGGGCTTCGCCGACCGCTACCCCTGGCAGCTCTCGGGCGGGATGCAGCAGCGGGTCTCCATTGCCCGCGCGCTGGCCTTCGACCCGCCGCTGCTGCTGATGGACGAGCCCTTCGGCGCGCTGGACGAGATCACCCGCGAGAAGCTGAACGGCGAGCTGCTGCGGCTGTGGCAGGAGACCCGCAAGACAGTGGTCTTCGTGACCCACGGCATCACCGAGGCGGTCTTCCTGAGCACGCGGGTGGTCGTGATGACCTCGCGGCCCGGCAAGATCGAGGGCGTGGTGGACATCGACCTGCCGCACCCGCGCAGCCAGGAGACCCGCGAGTCGCCGCGTTTCTTCGAGTTGGCGACAAGGGTGCGCGAGCTGCTGCGCAAAGGGCACGGCTTCGATGTCGAGGAGTAAGTCGTGACGGTGCTCAAGCGGGTACCAGCTCGCAGCGCAGGCAACCTGGGCCCGATGCTGATCGTGGCCGTGGTCGTGCTGGCGCTGTACTGGCCGCTGATGCTGTGGGTGAACGCTGCTCAGGCACAGCGCACGCTGGACTCGGGCGCCGAGCTGGACTGTATGACGGCCATCTCGTGCGCCACGCAGCTCCGCAACCCCACCCTGCCCGCCCCGGCACAGCTGGCCGCCAGCTTCCGCACCATGAGCACGCCGCCGATGGCGCCCACGAGTGCTCCGTACAACACGCTGGTCACGGCCGGTGAGACGCTGGTGGGCCTGATCATCGCGTCGGTGCTGGGAGTGATCCTCGCGGTCGCGCTGGTCGCCTCGCGGGCCTTCGAGCGGATCACGCTGCCCTGGCTGATCGCCTCGCAGACGGTGCCGGTGGTGGCGCTGGCGCCCATGCTGGCGGTGGTGCTCGGGCAGTACGGCGTGCAGGGCTGGCTGCCCAAGGCGCTGATCGCCGCCTACATCGCCTTTTTCCCGGTGGCGGTGGGGGTTTCAGCGGGCCTGCGCTCGCCCGACCCCATGCAGGAAGACCTGATGCGGACGTACCGGGCCTCGGGGCCGCAGGTCTTCTGGAAGCTGCGGCTGCCCGCCAGCCTGCCCTTCCTGTTCACCTCGCTGAAAGTGGCGGCCACGGCGGCGCTGATCGGTTCCATCGTGGCGGAGATCAGCACCATCAGTTACTCGGGGCTGGGCAAGATGCTCGCGGAGAACTCGCGGGCGTCGGACACGCTGGCGCTGTGGGTGATCATGCTCTACGGCGCGGCGCTGGGCATCGCGCTGGTGGGCGTGATCGGCCTGGTCGAAAGGTGGGTGACGCCGTGGCGAGCGGGACAGTCCCGATGACGGCGGTGCGGGCACGCAGCCGGGTGGCCCTGGGCGGGGCCCTGCTGGCGCTGGGCTTCGTGCTGCTGCTCCTCGCGGTGTGGACTGTCTGGCCCTACGCTCTGGACGGGGTGCCCCCGGGGCGCAAGGCGCTGAGCCTCGGCCTGACGCTGGTGGGAATCATTGCGGGTGGACTGGGCCTGAGCGCGGTGGCTGCCCGCACGAAGGGGTTGATCCCGGCGCTGATCGCGGCTGGGCTGGCGCTGATCGCCGTCGAAGCGCTGCTGCGGGCCTATGGCGTCCCACCGGGGCTGATCCCGACGCCCACGCGGGTGATGCAGGCGCTCTGGAACGCCCGCTCGGTGCTGCTGCAGGATGCCCGCGTGACCTTCGTGCAGGAGACGCTGGTCGGCTACCTGTGCGGCGCGGTCTTGGGCATCCTCGTCGCGCTGGCGGCGGTGCGTTTCCCCTTTCTCGAACGCGGGGCACTCCCTTACGCGGGCCTGTTCTCCTCCATCCCCATCGTCGCGCTGGCCCCGGTCATCGTGAAGGCCTTCGGGCTGGAGTGGACGAGCAAGGCGATCATCGTGGCCGTGACCGTCTTCTTCCCGGTCGTGGTGAACGTGGTGCGCGGCCTGCAGAGCGCCAACCCGCTGCTGCTCGACCTGATGCGGACGTACGCCGTGACGCCCGCCCAGGCCTTCGCGCTGGTGCGGGTGCCCTCGGCCCTCCCGTTCCTGTTCAACGCGCTCAAGATCGCCTCTACCCTGGCGATGATCGGCGCCATCGTGGGCGAGTTCTTCGGCACCGAGGGGCGGGGGCTGGGCTTCCGCATCCAGATCGAGGCCGGGAGATTTAACCTCGACATCGTCTGGGCCGCCATCGTGGTCGCCTCGGTACTGGGCATCGCGTTTTACGCCATCATTCAGTGGATCGAACATCGCTACACCGGCTGGCATGCCAGCAGAAGGACGTCCAACGGTCGAACGGTCTAACCGTCGAACGACCGCCCCCTGTTAGACCGTTCGACTGTTAGACCTTTAGACCCCTTACTCCCCGGAGGTTCCCATGAAGAAAGCCATCCTGTTCGCCCTCGCCGCCGCCACCTTCGCCAACGCCCGGGCTGCCGACGTGCCGGTCAAGGTGCAGCTCAAGTGGTTCCCGCAGGCGCAGTTCGCCGGCTTCTTCGTGGCGCAGGCCAAGGGCTACTACAAGGCCGAGGGGCTGGACGTCTCGCTGCTGCCCATCGGGGATCAGTCGCCCATCCAGACGGTCGCCACGGGCACCGCCGACTTCGGCACGACCTGGATCACCGATCTGCTGACCGCCCGCCAGCAGGGCCTGCCGGTCGTACACATCGCGCAGCTGTTCCAGAAGAGCGGCTATACGCTGGTCAGCCTCAAGACCAAGAACATCTCCAAGCCGGCCGACCTAATGGGCAAACGGGTGGGCGTGTGGCCCAGCGGCAATGAATACCCGGCCGTGGCGCTGCTCAAGCGGAACAACATGACCAGCAGCCTCGACTCGACCGTCAGCAACCCCAGCGTGCAGGCTGTGACCTACCCCTTCGATCCCAGCCTGGTCTTCCCCGACAAGGTGGACGCCGTGTCGGCCATGACCTACAACGAGGTCAACCAGATCGTGGGCCTGGGCTATCCGCTGGACAAGCTGAACGTCATGAACGCCGCCGACAACGGGGTGAACCTCCTCGAAGACCTGATGTTTACCACCCAGAAGGTGCTGGACACCAAGAACTTCAAGGGCTCGGGCCTCAGCGGCCAGCAGGTCGCCGCCAAGCTGCTGCGCGCCACCATCAAGGGCTGGAACTACGCCGTGGCGAACCAGAAGGAAGCGGTGAACATCGTGCTGGTCAACTGCGGCAACACCTGCAAGGGCTCGGGCACGCGCGCCTCGGCGGCCGGGCACCAGACCTGGCAGATGGCCGAGATCGCCAAGCTGTACAAGGCCGGCCCGACCCTGAAAGGCATGGCCGGCTACCTCGACCCCGCCACCTACCAGGCGAACGTCAGGCTCCTGACCGACCTGGGCATCCTGAAGAGTGCGCCCAGTGCCGGCGCCGTGACGTACTCGGTGTGGGAAGCGGCGACGGGCAAGAAAGCGAAATGAGCTGATGGCAGAAGGTTAAAAGATCTTGAGCCTTCTGCCTCCTACAACGTTCTAACCAGGAGATTCGTGACGATCCATGTCATGAATCTCTTTGGTTTGCCTCCACCTGGGCTCCAGGGGCCTGCCGGGCGCGTCTGGACGAGCGGTGGCGGGCCTGTTTGGTGACGTTGCCGCAGGACTGCATGGCGCACCAGCGCCGCGAGGCGTTGCGGCTCTCGTCGTAGAACAGCAGGTCGCAGTCCGGGTTCTCGCACTCCTTGAGCCGCGCCGGCTGGAGGCGGCCAAGGAGCGCCGCCGCCGCGTGGGCAACCTGAACACTCGGGTCAATTGGCCCCAGCACCTCCAGCCGTGTGCTGCGGGCAAAGCCCTGGGGGGTCAGGCTCACCTCGGTGCGCTCGCGGCCCTGGGCCAGCACGGCGTTGAGGGTGTCGAGGCCAGTCGAGGTGGCCGGGGCATCCCGCCGGCTCAGGGGCCGGTAGAGCTGATCGAGCGCCGTCCGTAGCCGGCGCGCGCCGTACAGGGCGGACTCGGCATCGAGCGCGTCCGCCTCTCGCGCCGACACCACGCCGGCCTCCTGGAACCAGCGGCGCACGTCGTGCCCGGTCTGCAACAGGTCGTCGGCGCCAGCAGGGTGCCCACGGTGCATCAGGGTGTTCACCAGATCAAGGCTGACATCCCCACCGATGAATTCGAATGACGGGGTCATGGGGGCCAGTGTAACTGTGTAACTGTCAATCGGCAAGAATAAGGGTTGCAAACGAGCTTCTATGTTGTCATCGCCTTCGACAATAAGCCGTTTATAAAAGTTGTCTAGACGAGTTTAGTAACCAGTGAACCTCCTACTTGACGGTTGCGTAGCAGTGTCAGGAGGAACACCATGAATGGCATCACCGCCCCCATCCACCTGCTTTCCCACTCCGGGTTCCATCTCCCGTCCCGTCGGGTGGGGGCGGCCCTGGCAGTCGTCAGCCTCGGCGCGGCGCTGGGGCTGAGCGCCTACCTGGGTGCCGGCCCGCAGCCGATCACCGTGACGGATGCCAGCGGCGCCGCCACCTTCAATTTCCGGGTCACCGGCATTCCCGTGCCCGGTCAGCTCGGACAGGTGCAGCCGCGCGTGACCTTCGATCCGCGTGACCTGACGACCGCGCACGGCGTTGTGATCGTGAATCTGGCGAAGCTGAACACCGGCATTGCCCTGCGCGACGAGCACGCCCGTAACTACATCGGGGCGCACGCCCACCCGCAGGCCCGATTTACCTTCGCGTCGCTCAGCGGTGCCACGGCCATTCGCCCCGGCCAGACCGTGTTGGCGACCGTGGAGGGCCAGCTCGACCTCAACGGTGTGTCCGTGCCGCTGCGGGCGCCCGTCACCCTGACCTACCCGCCGGGCGGCTCGGTCATCACCGTCAAGACCGCCTTTGACGTCACCTTCAAAGACCACCACATCTCGATTCCCGGCGCCGATCCCCGCACCGACGTCAATGTCGAATTCCGCCTGCCCGTTCACCGCTGACCCCCGTCCTGCGCCCTCTCGCCGCCGATTCCGGCACCCCAAGGAGCCCCACCATGAAGACCCTGACCCGCACGGCCCTGACCATCCTGTCCGCCCTCACCCTGACCTCGCTGGCCACCGCTGCCATGCCCGCCGTAACGCCCGGCGCCTTCCATGCCCTGGGCGCCCCCACCAGCGGCAGCGCGAGGATCGTCCAGAAGGCCGGCAAGGCCACGCTGGAACTGAAGAACTTCAAGACCGAGGTCGGCCCTGACCTCCAGGTCTGGCTGTACCAGGCCGCCGCGCCCCGGAAGGGCGCCAACGACGTTCAGATCGCCAAAGGCAAATACCTCAAGGTGGGCGAGCTGAAGAAGTTCAAGGGTGAGTTCAGCTTTGCTCTGCCCGCCGGCACCCGGCTGACCGACTACAAAAGCGTCGTGATCTGGTGCCAGCAGGTCATGACCGCCTTCGGCGCCGCCGACCTGAAGTGAGCGGGCGCCGGGGCCGACGAAGTTCCTGTCCCCTCTAAGACCGATGCCGACCGAAGGCCCAGCCCTCACCCCATCCGCCCCTCAGGGCAAGAATGGCGGCAGCGTGACCCTGAAGCTCGCGCCTGGCTTCAGCTTCTCGAAGCCGGTGCTGTACCTCAGCCTGGACGCCCCTCGCGCCTTGCCCGCCGCAATGGAGGGCGTGACCCTGGCCCCGGCCCTCAGAGACGTGCCGGTGGGCGGCGACGACGGCGCTTTCAGCGCGGTGGAACGCCTCTTCGCGGCCGTCAATGGCCCGACCGGGAAGGCCAACCCGCAGCGCCAGGGCTTCAACTCGGCGCTGGGCGGCGCGGGCGTGGCAGGGCCGCTGAATGTGCTGGGCGGTATTCCCACCGTCGCCACCGACTACAGCCCGCTGTGGGATCTGAACGTCTACGAGTGGACGAAGACCGCCATCGCGGCCGGCTACCGCTCGCGCCTGATCGAGGAGTTCCAGATTCTCGGGCTGGCTAAGGGCGGCTTTATCACCGGCCCCGGCGGCGCCGCCTTCGGCTCCACGGGCTTTGTCGTGAACTGCCCCATCGTCTTCCGTTTCCTGTAAAGCTGGGCAGGAACGGTGCCGGCGTTCCTGATCCCGGCACCGCCCTTCTCTGGAGGCCGCATGAGTGATCACGAGAAGCACAGCGAAGGCTACGACGCCATCATCATCGGTTCCGGTCAGGCTGGCACGCCGCTGGCCGCCGAACTGGGGCGGGCGGGCCTGCACACGGCCCTGATCGAGCGCGCCCACTGGGGCGGCACCTGCGTCAATGAGGGCTGCACGCCCACCAAGCTGATGGTCGCCTGCGCGGAGGTGGCCCACCGGGCGCGGCGCGCGGCGCAGTTCGGGGTGTACGCGGGCGAGGTGCGGGTTGAGCTCTCTGAAATCCGCGCCAAGAAGCGCGCCCTGGTCGCTTCCTTCGCTGCCGGCAGCGAGCGTGGCCTGCGGGCGGCTCCGAACGTCACGCTGATCCGGGGCGAGGCCAGCTTCAGCGCCCCGCACGAGGTACAGGTCAGCGGCCAGGGCGGCGAGCAGCGCCTCACCGCGCCCCGCATCTTTCTGAACACCGGGGGCCGTCCGGCGCGGCCCGACATCCCTGGCCTGGCCCTCGTACCCCACCTGCTCGACTCGACCAGCATCATGGAGTTGGACGAGGTGCCGGGGCGGCTGGTGGTGGTCGGCGGCGGGTATATCGGGCTGGAATTCGCGCAGATGTTCGCCCGCTTCGGCAGCCGGGTCACGGTGCTGCACCAGGGTGAACAGCTGATAGACCGGGAGGACGCGGACATCGCCCGCTCGCTGCTGGCGGCCCTCCAGGCCGAGGGACTGGAGATTCACCTGGGGGTGCGCGGCCTGCGGGTGGAGTCAGGCGAGGGCGGCGCTGTGACGGTGCGTTTTGAGACGCCTCGGGGCTCAGGGCAGGCCCAGACCCGGCACCTGCTGGTGGCGACCGGGCGGATACCCAATACGGACGCCCTTAACCTCGGGGTGGCTGGCGTCCACACCGATCCGCGCGGCTTCGTGGTCGTGGATGACCACCTGCGAACCAATGTCGAGGGCATCTGGGCACTGGGAGATGTCAAGGGCGGCGCCGCGTTTACCCACGTCGCCTACGACGATTACCGGCTGGTGCGCGACGATCTGCTGCGCGGCCAGGCGCGGCCAGTTTCCGCGCGAACCACGACCTACACCCTGTTTACCGATCCGCAGCTCGGGCGCATCGGCCTGAGCGAGCGCGAGGCCCGGCACCAGGGGCACGACGTGCTGGTGGCCAGCCTGCCCATGTCCAGCGTGGCCCGCGCCATCGAGACCGGGCGCACCGCCGGGATGATGAAGGCTGTCATTGACCGCGCCAGCGGGCAGATTCTGGGCGCCGCGATCCTCGGGCCGGAGGGGGGCGAGGTGACGGCGGCCCTTCAGATGGCGATGCTGGGCCGTCTGCCCTTCACGGCCCTGCGGGACGCCATGATCTCTCACCCCACGCTGTCCGAATCGCTGAACACCCTTTTCATGACGCTGGGCGAGGTCGCGGGGTCTGTCCAGAAAGCCCCTGTGGAGCCACTGATCAGCTGAGACTGGATTCAACTTCCCCAGAGTATTTGTCCTTGATGACCGAGCGGAGCGAGTGAATTGGGCCGAGTATCTGGGACTTGCAAAGCTGCGGAGCAGAGAATGGATGCGTCAGGTTGCTTTGTCTACGGCTGTAATTCGGACAAATGCTCTCACATAGCTTCACTCCAGCTGGCCCTCGCCCCACGGTTCGGGTAGTTGCCCCTGGGCTTTTATTAGTTGCAGCAGTGGCTCAATCACCGCGTCGAGATGCCGTGGCACCTCGTCCAGCGTGGCCAGGGTAAACGATAGGAGGCGTTCAACGCCCTCTACAAAACCCGCCGGCACCAGCGGCAGCCCGGCGGCCAGGGTCAGCAGGCGCTTGTTGCCGGGGTGGTGAGTCCGATTCAGGGCGTAAAGCACGTCGAAATAGCTGTCCAGCAGCCTGGCCAGAACTCCGTTCACGATCACGATGTCGCGGCGGTGCACCCCGAGGATCACCTGCGAGGAGAAGCTGAAGATGCTGCCCGACAGCAGGGGTATGTTCAGCGCGATGATGGCGCGGGCGAGGTCGTCCGGGTAGTCACGGGCGGCCTGCCCTTGCAAGCGAGCGAACCAGCCCTCGGGGTCGGACAGGATGCGGGACGTCCGAATGTTGCGCCACACAGTGGTCGAGTTGCCCATCCGCGCCTCATGGTGGTCGAACAGGTAGTGAAGGTGGGCCTCGAAGGAGGCGATCGGCCGGAACATGACGTCAATCTCCGTTCCCGTCGTCCGCTCGATCAGCACGTCACCCTCCTCGGTGAAGGTGTTCCCCACTTCCCACCGCCGGGCGTACTGCCGGGCGATTGCCCGCCGGGCTGGGAGAGGGACGGGCTCGCGGCTGTACACGTACAAGTCGATGTCCGACCGCGCGTCCTGCGTGCCTGTAGTGCGCGAACCGCCCTGGACGACCGCAACTACCTGCTCGATGGCGGCGTACTCATGGGCGAGGGCCTGAGGCAGATCGTCGGTAGTCATAACTGCACGGTAGCCGGAACAGGACGATCCGCCTCCGGGGCGACCCTTGAGACACGTTCGTCCGAATTCCAGCACCCGCCGCAGGGCAGAGTAAACCGATGGACTGAACCGATCTGGCACACGTGTTTTCGGTATGTTGGTTCATGGCTCTGAATCCACAGCGCACCATCGACGAACTCAAGGCGCTGCGCGAATTGACCGGCGACGAGAACGGCGCCCAGCGCGTGGCGTTTACCGACACCTGGTTGAAGGCTCGCGCCTTTTTGAAAGAGAAGCTGGACGCCCTGCCCGTCTCGCAGCACATGGACGCCGCTGGGAATCACTGGGCGACCCTGCAGGGTGACTCTGACCGCGTACTGATCATCGGCGGGCACCTCGACTCGGTGCCGAACGGTGGATGGCTGGACGGCTGTCTGAACGTGCTAGCGGGTCTGGAGGTCATGCGTCACCTGAACGAGCAGTACTCGGGACGCCCGCCGGTGACGCTCAAGCTGGTCGACTGGGCCGACGAGGAGGGCGCCCGCTTCGGCCGCTCGCTGTACGGGTCGAGCGCGGCGGGCGGGAACATCGACATCGCCGAGATGCAGAAGCTGAGGGATCGGGACGGGGTGAGCCTGGAAGAGGCGCTGAACCGGGTCGGCGTGACCCTGGCGGACGCGCCCAAGGCCCGCGCGGAGTTGAGAAACGCCGCCGCCTACCTGGAGCTGCACATCGAGCAGGGGCCGGTGCTGGAGGGGCTGGGGCTGCCGCTGGGCGCGGTGCTGGGCACGGTGGGGGTCGAGCGGCACACGGTCACCTTTCACGGGCAGGCCGCGCACTCGGGCAGCACGCCCATGAACGTGCGCAAGGACGCCTTCCGCGCCGCCGGGCAGTTCGCGCAGGAGATCTACACCATCGCCGAGCGGCACGGGGGGGTATGCACCATCGGGAGCTGCAAGACCCTGCCGGGCATCGTGACCAGTGTGGTCGAGACCTGCGAGATTACGCTCGACCAGCGGCATCTGGACGCGGGGAAGCTGGCGGCAATGTGGCAAGGCGCGCAGGAGGCCGCGAAGCGGTTCGCCGACGAGGGCAACTGCACGGTGACCTTCGGCGACCTCTGGCACATCGAGCCCATCCCGTTTCACCCGGAGCTGATCGACGCCTGCGAGGCGAGCATCCGCGAGACGGCCGGCACCGCTTACCGCCTGCCCAGCGGCCCGCTGCACGACGCCGCCGAGGTCGCGCGATCCGGCGTGCCGACGGTCATGCTGTTCGTCCAGAGCCTGCGCGGCATCAGCCACAACAAGATCGAGGACACGCGGGAGGAGCACCTGATCCAGTGCGTGGAGGCGCTCGACCGGCTGGCCGGGAAGACGGTGGCGTGGGTTCAGTCCCGTGCCTGACACATTGCCGGACACCTTGCCCGAGCTGCTGTCGGCCCTGGTCTCCATCGACTCGGTCAATCCATCGCTGGTGCCCGGGGCGGCTGGGGAGGCGGCGCTGGCCCACTGGGTCGCCGGCTGGCTGCGTGAACGCGGTATCGAGGCTGTGCTGGACGAGGCTGCACCGGGCCGTCTGAGCGTGATCGCCACGGTGCGGGGCAGCGGAGGGGGCCGCTCGCTGCTGCTCTGCGCTCACCTGGACACGGTGGGTACCGACCACATGCCTGACGCGCTGGAGCCCCGGATTCAAGATGGGCGCCTGTACGGCCGGGGCGCCTACGACATGAAGGGGGGACTCGCGGCCTGCCTGCTGGCCCTGCAAGGCGCCCAGGGCGCGGGCCTGCGCGGCGACGTGATCCTGGCGGCGGTGGCCGACGAGGAATACGCCAGCCTGGGCGTCCAGTCGGTGCTGGGGCGGATCACGGCCGACGCGGCCATCGTGACCGAGCCGACCAGCCTGGAACTCTGTGTGGCGCACAAGGGCTTCACCTGGCATGAGATCACCACCTTCGGGCGCGCCGCGCACGGCTCGCGCCCGGATCTGGGCACCGACGCCATCGCCCACATGGGCCGCGTGCTGGGGCAGCTCGAGGCGTACGGGCACGACCTCGGGTCGCGGGCGCCCCACCCATTGCTGGGGCACGCGTCGGTGCACGCCTCGCTGATTCAGGGGGGCCAGGAGCTGTCCAGTTACCCGGAGTGCTGCACCCTGCAGGTCGAGCGGCGCACGCTGCCCGGCGAGACGGCCGGGGAGATCGAGCGGGAGTGGACGGCCCTGCTCTCACCCCTGGCCAGCGATCCGGCCTTCCGTGCCGAGCACCGGACGACCCTGGTGCGCGAGCCCTTCGGGGTGCCCGTGGACGCGCCCATCGTCCAGACGCTGCGCGGCCAGGCCACGCTCATCCTGAACCAGACGCCCACCCTCACCGGCATGAGTTTCTGGATGGACTCGGCCTTCCTGGCGGCGGCCGGGATTTCCACCGTGGTCTTCGGGCCGCACGGCGCGGGCGCCCACAGCGCCGAGGAGTGGGTGGATCTGGAGTCGGTCGGGCAGTGCCGGGCCGTGCTGGCGGCCACCCTCCGCGCGTTCTGCGCCTGACCCTCGCGCACCTGAAGGAGCCTGCCCGATGCCCAGTTCCAGACCTCCCGAGCCGGAACAGCCACGCCGCTACTTCAACCCGGCCCCCCAGACCATCGAGACCACGACGGAGCCGGGCCTGCTGGAGTTCCACCGCCGGCTGCCCGGCTACGCCCCGACCCCCCTGGTGCCGGCGCCCGGCCTGGCCGCTGCATTGGGCGTCCGACAGGCCTGGGTAAAGGACGAAGCGCAGCGGCTCGGTCTGCCCGCCTACAAGATCCTGGGCGCGTCCTGGGCGACCTACCGGGAACTCGGCCACCGCTTCGGCCCTTTCCGGCCCTGGAACGCGCTGGATGATCTCGCCCGGCAGCTGAGCGTCCACACATTGGGCGCCCACGCGCCGCTGACCCTGGTGGCCGCCACCGACGGCAACCACGGCCGGGCGGTGGCGCGCATGGCCCGCTGGCTGGGCCTCGGGGCGCACATCGTGGTGCCCCAGGACATGGTGCCCGCCCGCCGAGAGGCCATCGAGGGGGAGGGCGCCCGGGTCGAGGTGCATCCTGGCTCCTACGACGACGCCGTGCTCGCCGCCGCCCGGCTCGCCGATGATACCCACATCGTCATCAGCGACACCGCCTGGGACGGCTACACCCGGGTTCCCGGCTGGGTCATCGCCGGCTATAGCACCATTTTTCAGGAGATGGACGCCCAGCTCGCAGCCCTCCAGGCACCACAACCGGATCTCGTCGCCGTCCAGATGGGCGTGGGCTCACTCGCCGCCGCCGTGATCCAGCACTACCGTGCGCCCGGCCGCCAGACGCACGTGGTGGGAGTCGAACCGACCCGCGCTGACTGCGTCCTGCGCTCGCTGGAGGCCGGCGCGCTGACGGGGGTGCCCGGCCCGCACTCCTCGATCATGGCCGGGCTGAACTGCGGCAACACCTCGCCGCTGGCGTGGCCGCTGCTGCAAGCCGGCCTGAGCGCCTCGGTCGCCATCCCCGACGCCCGCGCCGAGCAGGCTATGAGGCTGCTGTCCGAGGACGGCGTGATCTCCGGGGAAAGCGGGGCCGCCGGTGCCGGGGGACTCCTGGAACTGCTGAGCGGCGCGCAGGCTGGGGCGGCCCGGCAGGCGCTGGGCCTCACGGCGGAGAATTCGGTGCTGGTGATCTCGACCGAGGGCGCGACCGATCCGGTCGCCTACGCACGTGTCGTGCCGGGGAAATGAATGGACGGCCCGCTCCCGAAGACTTAGACAGCTGGCGTCACGGGGGCCAGCCCAGGACAGCCAGCTTCACAGATGCGGAGTCTCAACGGCCATCCATAAGCGCCAGCAGCAGTCTGCCATGGAGTTCTCCGACCTGAGGTTGAACTGTCCACAGATTCGGCGCGGACACTCCTTCTCTCCGCCGACAGGAACAGATCGACGTAAAGGGCGGAATGGAACAGGCCGCCCCGACGGCGAAACCACAGATGAGGTTCCGAGCGCTCTGGCCAGAAGAAGAGCCAGAGTCGCATTCCGGTTGGCCCTCGGCTTGGGAGGTCAGCTCACCCGCCGAGCCCCAGTGCTACTGAGTTCCCACCTCGACTCCGCTGGCCACGGCCTGCTGCTCCCAGTCGGTGATGGCCCTCTTGATCAGTTCCGAGTCGGTGCAGATGAGACAGCTGTCGGAAGGGAGAGCGGAGGAGTTGTCCGTCGCCGTGGCCAGGGGCGTGCCTGACCTGGCGTTGGCGATGGCCAGATCCCGGCGCCTCGCCCGGTCGGCGGCACTCGGCTGCGCGAAGCCGATATTGTTGTACGCCACGATGTTGCTGCCAAAGTTGATGCCGCGCTGGTCGCAGTTCCCGGCCCAGCGCACGTAGATCCCGTTGTCGTCTCCACCTGAAAAACTGTTGTCGGGAAGCAGTCCGGAACCGTACACCCTATTCTTCTGAATGGCCACGTATTCACCGTTGGCGATGGCGATACCGTGATTGCTCGTCTCCAGCACCGTGTTCTCGCTGATGTCGATGTAGCGCGAGAGGCAGCCGTCCGTGATGATCCCGCCCCCGCTGTAACTCTGCAGACTGAGGGGGTATTGATAGGCCCCTCTGATCAGGTTGTGGTGGATCCGGATACGGTGGGCAGGCGTGCCACTGGAGGCATACATATTGATGTTGTCCTCCACCCGGCTGTGACCAGGCTCGTTTTCGACACGGTTCCAGGCGATTTCAGCATCGGAGACACCCACAACTTTGTTGAACTGGACAAACTGGGCCCGAACGAACTTCTCCGGATTGTCGCCGGGCGCCGGGATCAGCCAGCCCCCAGCACCGTCGCTGCGGCGGCCATCGATGTTCAGGGCCCGGTTCCTGAGAATCTTGATGGTGGTCGTCCGGGTCGATCCGCCCAGCAGATAGATTCCGCCCGTGTTTTTCAGATAACTGTTCTCGACCACCAGGCTGGAGCCGTCCTCAATCGCCACGAAGCGACCAGGGTTGACCATCCTGACGTAGGGGTTCAGGCCAAACCCCCGGCAGTTCTGGATCTTCACGTTCGCCCCGGCCCGCGAGTTGCTGATCAGGTGGCCTCGCCCCGCGACCGTACAGTTACGGATCACCACCGGCTGGGTCGTCTCGATCCGGATGGCCGGCACCTTCGGGTCGTCACTGCGGAAATTGCCGGTGATCACGATCGGCGAGGTCGCGCTCGGCCCCACTTCAATCGGGCCGGAGTAGGTCACACATCCCGAGAGTTTCGCCTCTTTCCAGTTGGCCTGAACGCTCTTGGCGCCGGATTTGGATTCCACCACCAGCTTCAGGCGCTCCACTCCCTCGATATCCACATTGACTGTCTGGGGCGCCGCGCCGCTTCTCACTTCAGATGGCCCGAACATGCTCCGGCCATCTGCGAGGACGCTGTAGGTGACCGTGCTGTCGGCCGCCGCGCTGGAAGCCAGGCCGATCTGGGCGCTGAAGGTGCGGCACTGCGCGCCCACGTTGTATTCCAGGGTCGAGCCCGCCTGCACCGCCAGGCCGTTGGGCAGAGCCTTGCCCGCTGCCAGCGGCGCCGTCTTGCCCGTCAGGAGAGGCTGGTCACTCAGATAAGTGGTCGCGGTTCGGATCGTCTGACTGGACGTCGGAGGGAGTTCACCTGATCCCGTGAGTCGGCAGGAGGAGAGGGTGGAAAGACCGAGGAGCAGGGCCGCCAGGGAGACGGACCGGCGACGGTGGGACGGCGAGACCAGGTTGATCGGAGAGGGGCGAGCCATAAAGAACCTCGGAACACGGTGAGATGAGGGGAGGCAACCTTCATTCAAGGCAGACAGCCAGTGGGGATGAAGGCTGAATTTTTCGTCAAGTGCGTAAACAGATGGACAGACACCCGAATACAGAGCACGGTAGCGGGTCAAGCCTGACGCTTCGTGAGTCCGTACGGCGGCGGTGCTGAGACTCAGTTCGGGAAGGCGTGACCTCAGGTGCGTAACGGGCTGGTCGAGACACACCGGATCGAGGGGGTTCCCTGGGGGCAACAGCCCTTAGCATGGCCCCATGCTCCCCACCCTCGCCGAGCTGCTGACGCTGCCCGCCTTCGGCGGGGCGCAGGTGCTCAGCGCGCCGGGGCAACTGGTGCAGGAGGTCACCTGGGTGCATGTTTCGGAGGTGCTGGACGCCGCGCGGTTCCTGAGCGGAGGCGAACTGCTGCTCAGCACCGGACTGGAGGTGGCCCGCGCCGCCCCCGACGCCCGCGTGGCCTACCTGCGCTCGCTGGCCCAGGGCGGCGCGCACGGACTGGCGCTGGAACTGGTGGGGCCGCTGCGCGAGGTGCCGGCCGAACTGCTGCAGACCGCGCGGCTGATCGAATTTCCGCTGATCACGTTCGCCCACGAGGTGCGCTTTGCCGACCTGACCCGCGCCGCCCACGAGCGCATCCTGGGCCGGCGGGGGGCCGACCCCGGCGACGGGCTGGGCGCCGTGGTGCTCGCGCTGCACGAGACGGGGCGGGCCGAGGCGTTCCGCGCGGCGCAGCTGGGGCCGCTGCTCTCCCTCCCGGCCCGGCCGCGCGCGACCCTGCTGGGCACGCTGGACGCATTGATCACCCAGCGCTTCAACGTGGCGGTCGTGGCGCGCGGGCTGGGCGTGCGGCGCCAGACCGTGTACTACCGCCTCGAGCAGCTGCGTGGCATGCTGGGCGATCTGGACAGTCCGCAGCGACAGCTCAGTCTCGGTGTCGCGCTGGCCCTGTCTCACCCCACCCCCGGCTCCGGCGGAGATCAGCCCCGCCCAGAGGAGTGACCATGCAGTACCGAAGGCTCGGCAAGACCGGTTACGACGTCTCGACCATCAGTTTCGGCGCCTGGGCCATCGGCGGCACCTGGGGCGAGGTGAACGATGAGGAGTCGATGGCCGCGCTGCACCGCGCCCTTGACCTGGGCATCACCCTCTTCGACACGGCGGACGTGTACGGCGACGGCCACTCCGAGCGGCTGATCGCCCGGCTGCGGCGGGAGCGACCGGAGCCGTTTTATGTCGCCACGAAGGCGGGCCGGCGTCTGAATCCCCATGAAGCCGCCGGATACAATCGACAGAACCTGCGCAGCTTCATCGAGCGTTCCTTGAAAAATCTGGAGGTGGACGCCCTCGACCTGCTGCAGCTCCACTGCCCGCCCACCGAGCTGTACCGCCAGCCCGAAGTGTTCGGCGTGCTGGACGATTTCGTGCAGGAGGGGCTGCTGCGCTCCTACGGCGTGAGCGTGGAGCTGGTGGACGAGGCGCTGGAGGCGATCCGGCACGAGGGCGTGGCCACCGTGCAGATCATCTTCAACGCCTTTCGCCTCAAACCCGCCGACGCCTTCTTCGCTGCCGCCCGCGCGGCCGACGTGGGCATCCTGGCGCGCGTGCCGCTGGCGAGCGGCCTGCTGACCGGAAAGCTGCGCGCCGATACGCCCTTCGAGCAGGGCGACCACCGGGCCTTCAACCGCCACGGCGAGGCCTTCGACAAGGGTGAGACCTTCTCCGGCGTGGACTACGAGACGGGCTTGGAGGCGGTCGAGCGCCTGCGCCCACTGGTGCCGGCGGGGCAGACCCTGGCGGGGTTCGCCCTGCGCTGGATCCTGATGTTCCCCGAGGTGACCTGCGCGATCCCCGGCGCGCGGAACCCGGCCCAGGTCGAGGCCAACGCGGCGGCGGCCGATCTGCCCGAGCTGACGGCGGAGCAGATGGTTGCGGTTCAGCAGGTCTACGACGAGCTGATCCGCGCGCAGGTGCACGGGCACTGGTAGGAAGCGGCGCTCCAACTGGACACCCTGTCTCTTGAGTCGGGTGGGCCTGGAGGCGGAGAATGGGGCCTCTTCCACCCGCCCCCTCAGGAGGTTTGCCGCATGACCAGCACCCAGGATCGCCCCGGCGTCGCGTCCGCGCACGACATCGCGCAGATGAACCGCGACTACACCATGTTCTCCTGGAGCGTGCAGGGCGCCTCCACGCCGATGGTGATGACCGGCGGGAAGGGCAGCCACTTCTTCGACGGCGAGGGTAAGCCCTGGCTCGACTTCTCCAGCCAGCTCATCAACCTGAACGTGGGGCACCAGCACCCGCGGATGCTGGGCGCCATCAAGAGGCAGGTCGATACGCTGTGCTTCGCGGGCCCCAGTTTCGCCACCGAGCCGCGCGGCCTGCTGGGGCAGAAGCTGGCCGAGGTGACCGGGCTGGCGAAGGCGTTCTTCACCCTGGGCGGCTCGGAGGCCAACGAGAACGCGATCAAGATGGCGCGGCTGGTGACCGGGCGCGACAAGATCATCACGCGCTACCGCTCGTACCACGGGGCCACCATGGGCTCCATGACCGCCTCGGGCGATCCCCGGCGCTGGCCGGTCGAGCCGGGCATTCCCGGCGTGGTGCGCGTGTTCGACCCCTACTGCTACCGCTGCCCGTTTGGCAAAACGCCGGACTCCTGCGGGCGCGAATGCGTGTCGCACATCGAGGAGATCATCCAGATGGAGGGGCCGCACACCATCGCCGCCATTCTGGTCGAGGGGATCACGGGCTCGAACGGCCTGCTCGTGCCGCCGGACGACTACTACCCCAAACTGCGCGCCCTGTGCGACAAATACGACCTCCTGCTGATCACCGACGAGGTCATGAGTGGTTTCGGGCGCACCGGGAAGTGGGTCGCCACGCAGCACTGGAACATCCTGCCCGACATCATCACCTGCGCCAAGGGCCTCACGAGCGGCTACATGCCGCTGGGCGCGGTGATCGTGAACGAGCGCGTGGCGAACTACTTCGAGGATCACATGCTGTGGGGCGGCCTGACGTACTCCGGGCATCCGGTGAGCTGCGCGGCGGGCGTGGAGAACCTCGCCATCTACGAGGAAGAGGGCATCTTCGCGCGGGTGGACGAACTGGGCGCGCACCTCGCGCAGCGCCTGGAGGCCATGAAGGCCAGATACGCCTGCGTGGGCGACGTGCGCTACAAGGGCCTGTTCTCGGTGCTGGAACTCGTGAGGGACAAGGCGACGAAAGAGCCGCTGGCGCCCTTCAACGGCACGAGTCCTGAGATGGGGCTGCTCGCCGGGCACATCAAGAGCCGGCAGGTGTACGCCTACAGCCGCTTCAATTTCCTGTGGGTCTGCCCGCCGCTCATCATCACCAAAGAGGAGCTGGACGCCGGCCTGGACGTGTACGAGGAGGCCCTGGCGCTGGTGGACGAGCGGCTGCGGGTCGGCGTGGCGGCGGACTAAAGTTGATTTATCAGGTGTCGTTCGCCGCTATACGTCTTAGCCTTTCCAATTCCAGAGCTTCTGGAATGGCTCCCAACTGATTTAACGGAACGGCGAGTCTTGTAGGATCACTGATCACCCATGAAAGCGGTGCACGCCCCTGAGCATGCATGTAGGAATAACAGGATGAACACCAAGACCAATAGCTCGACTTACCTGCCCACACGATGTCGTCTATCCATATCCGATCCAGCCGAATAAAGCCGTGATGTTGGTGAAGGGATTTGTTGCTACAGATGGGACAGGGAGCAGGTAAGTCCGCGAAGTGGCGATATTGACTGAACGCGTACCACCAAGCCGCCTCATTCCCCTCAGGCACCCATTTCCAAGGAAACTGCAAGGAAATACGCGTCATAAGGCATTCTACAAAAAGCCCCTGATTCCATGCAGTTGAGAAGAGGAGACCACCATGACTGACACTGCTATCAAGCCCGCCATCATCTCCCACTGGATCAACGGACGCCCGACCCCCGGCACGTCCGGCCGCTCCGCGAAGGTGTACAACCCCGCCACGGGTGAAGTGCAGGGGCTGGTCGATCTCGCCAGCGTGGAGGAGATCGATGCGGCCGTCGCTCAGGCCACCGCTGCGGCGAAGACCTGGCGCCTGGTGCCGCTCAGCAAGCGCGCCGAGATCATGTTCCGCTTCCGCGCGCTGATCGACGCGCGGCGCGACGACCTGGCCCGCATCCTGACCCGCGAACACGGCAAGGTGCACGCCGACGCCCTGGGCGAGATCGCGCGCGGTATCGAGAACGTGGATTTCGCCTGTGGCATCCCCACCCTGCTCCGGGGCGGCTACTCCGAGGGCGCGAGCACCGGCGTGGACGTGTATTCCATCCAGCAGCCGCTGGGGGTGGTGGCGGGCATCACGCCCTTCAACTTCCCGGCCATGGTGCCGCTGTGGATGATCTGCAACGCGCTCGCCTGCGGCAATGCCTTCATCCTCAAGCCTTCCGAGAAGGATCCCAGCGCCAGCCTGTTCATCGCGGAGCTGCTGGGGCAGGCGGGCATTCCGGAGGGCGTGTTCACGGTCATCCATGGCGACAAGGTCGCGGTGGACGCCCTGCTGGAGCACCCGGACATCGCGGCCGTGAGCTTCGTGGGCAGCACGCCGATTGCCCGCTACATCTACCAGAAGGGCACCGAGCACGGCAAGCGCGTGCAGGCCCTGGGCGGCGCGAAAAACCACATGCTCGTGCTGCCCGACGCCGACGTGAACATGGCCGCCGACGCCGCCGTGAGCGCGGCCTACGGCAGTGCCGGCGAGCGCTGCATGGCGATCTCCGTGGTGCTGGCGGTGGGAGACGTGGGCGACGAGCTGGTGAATGCCATCTCCAGCCGCCTGCCGGCCCTGAAGGTCGGCCCCGGCAGCGATCCGCAGAACGAGATGGGCCCGCTGATCTCCCGCGAGCACCGCGACCGGGTGGCCGGCTATATCGCCAGCGCCGAGGCGCAGGGCGCGACGGTCGTGGTGGACGGAAGAACGCAGCAGTTCGACGGAAACGGCTTCTTCCTGGGCGTCTCGCTGCTCGACCACGTGAAGGAGCACATGGACGCCTACCGGGACGAGATCTTCGGGCCGGTGCTGTGCGTGGTGCGCGTGCCCTCCTACGAGGAGGGGCTGCGTCTGATCAACGAGAACGAGTACGGCAACGGCACCGCGATCTTTACCCGCGACGGCGGCGCGGCGCGGCAGTTCCAGTTCGAGTGCCAGGTCGGCATGGTAGGCATCAACGTGCCCATCCCCGTGCCCGTGGCGTACTACTCCTTCGGCGGCTGGAAGGCCAGCCTGTTCGGCGACACCCACATGTACGGCCCCGAAGGCATCAAGTTCTACACCCGCTCCAAGGTGATCACCTCGCGCTGGCCCGATCCGGCGAAGAGCCAGATCGATCTGGGCTTTCCGCAGAACCGCTGAGGCACGGCGAAGGGAAACGGCAGGTCTGCCCTGTTCCCCTTCGTCGATGAACACGGCCTTACGCCGCCTGGGCCGCCCGATCCAGGCGGGCGGTCAGCCGCAGGAACCTCCACAGCAGCAGCACCCCCGCCACGCTCAGGCCGGCGGTGAGGCCGAACCACAGGCCGCGCGGCCCCACGTCCAGGCCGAACGCCAGCAGGCTGCCGGTGCCCAGGCCGACCAGCCAGTAGGCGCTCAGGGACACCAGCATGGGCACCCGGGTGTCCTGCAGCCCGCGCAGGGCGGCGTTGGCCGTGACCTGCAGGCCGTCGAAGAGCTGGAACAGCGTGGCGATCAGGAGGAAGCCCGACGCGGCCGACACCAGCGCCGCGTTGGCGGGGATGTGGACGTCCAGGAAAACGGAGAGCACGCTCCTGGGAATGAGCACGTAGCTCAGGCTGCAGGCCAGCATGATCGCCGCCGCGAGGCCCGCCCCCAGCAGACCCGCCCGGCGGGCCGCCCCCGGTCGGCCGGCGCCGTGGTGATAGCCCACGCGGATGCCGGTGGCAGTCGCCAGGCCCAGCGGCACCATGAATACGGCCGTGATGACCTGCAGGGCCACGTTGTGCGCCGCCAGCACCTCCGGCCCGAAGCGGGCCATCAGGAGGGAGGTCACGGTGAACAGGCCGCCCTCGGCGCCCAGGGTCAGGCCGATGGGCCAGCCCAGCCGCGCCAGGGCCCGCACCTCGGCCCAGAGTTCCCCACGGGAAGACGCCGCGGCCGGCACCCGCCGCCGGGCGAGCCCCAGGGCCGCCAGGGCGCTCCCCCAGGCCGCCAGCGCGCTGGTCAGGGCCGTGCCGACCACGCCCAGGGCGGGCAGCGGGCCCCAGCCGAAGGCCAGCGCCGGACTCAGCCCGGCGGCGAGCAGCACGGTGGCCAGCGCCACCGCCGTGACCGTGCGCGGCTGGCCGGTGCCCTCCAGTGCGCCGCGCAGCGCCGTGAAGGCCAGCGCGCCCGGCATGCCCAGGGCGTACAGCCGTAGGTACTGCGCCGCCTGCGGGCCATCCAGTCCGGGGGGCGGGAACTGGGCGATCAGGTGGGCGGCCACGAAGGCCACCGGCAGGAAGGCGGCCGTGAGCAGGCCGGCGAGCACGAGACCAGCCTGCAGGGTCAGGCCCACCCGCCGGGGCTCCCGCGCACCGTGGGCAGCGGCGACGCGCGGGGCGACCGAGAGCATCACCCCCAGCAGCGCGAGGAAGCCCAGGTAGTACACGGCGTTGCCGTAGGCGGCCGCGGCAAGCGCCCCCGGCCCCAGGCGGCCGTTCACCGCCGTGCTCACCAGCGCCAGGGCATTGACCGAGAACTGCGAGACGATCACCGGCCCCGCCAGCCGGAGCAGCTGGCCGAGTTCGCTCTGGGGCGGCGGTGCGGTGGAGGGGGCCAAACGACTCATGCCCAGCCAGTGTAGGAGGCCCGGGCATGGGAAGGGGGGCGAACCACCGGCCTTACGCCAGCTTCTCCCCCGAGTGGGTCGTCGTGTGGCTGCCCGTGGTCTTCTCGGCGTTCATCTCGCCGTAGGCGCGCAGCCACTCGGCCTCGCTGAGCGAGTCGAGTTCCTGGCCGTCGAAACTGCGCACCAGCACGTCGCGCATGACGCTGGCTTCGTAGTCGGTGGCATTCTGTGGGCCGAGCTTTTCCAGCACGGCGTCCAGGCTCATGGTGGGGCTGATCTTCATGGGAACCTCCGGGAGCCGGCGCGGGAGCGCGGCCAGGGGCAGGTTACGGGGCCGGCGGGAGCCCATGGTGAACTGGGTGAACAGGTGTCCTGGGGCGTTCTTTACCGCCAGATGCGACAATCGGCAGCATGACCCGTTCGTCCCGACCTTCACTGTCTCCCTGCGCTCCTCCGGTGGGGGGATGAGCCGATCCGGCCTGTCCCTGGGCCTGGACGCCGGGGGCAGCGCGACCAAGTGGGCCCTGCTGCGCGGCGGGCAGGTGGTGGCCGACGGCGTGGCCCCGCCGCTGACGGCGGCGCTGCTGGGCACGCCGGCCGGCGAGCACAACCTGGCCGCCCTGGTGGCCGCGCTGCCGGGCCGTCCGGACGCCCTGCACGCCGGAATGCCGGGGCTGAGCGCCGGATCTGGGCGCGCCCTGCAGGTCAGGGCCGTGCTGGCGAGCGCCGTGGGACTGGGCGAACCGGCCGTCGGGGTGGAATCCGACCTCGATCTGGCCTACCGCACCCACCTGGGCGCCGGCGAGGGCATCCTGCTGTACGCCGGCACCGGCTCGGTGGCCTACCACGTCACCCCGGCCGGCGCGGTGGTGCGGGCCGGCGGCTACGGCTTCAAGCTGGGCGACGATGGCGGCGGCTCCGACATCGGGCGCTCGGCGCTGCGGCAGATCACGGCCACGCTGGACCGCGGCGAGACCCCGGTGGGCCTGCTGGCCACCGAGGTGGGAGCGCTGACCGGCGGGCTCGACTGGGACAGCCTGCGCGCCTACACCTACGCCGATGCGGGGGCCGCCGCCCTCGCCCGGCTTGCCCCGGCGGTGGGCCGCGCGGCCGACGCGGGCGACCCGGAAGCCCACGCCCTGCTGCAGGGCGCGGCGCGGTCGCTCGCGGAGCTGGCGCGGCGGGTGCAGGCGCGCACCGGGCCGCTGCCGGTCACGGCCACCGGCGGCGCCTTCCGGATCAGCTCGCAGTTTCCGGCGCTGCTGGGGCGGGAGCTGCCGGGCGCCACCGTGCAGTACCGCGACCACGCCGCCGCCGCCGCCCGCAGCGCCGAGCGGCTGCTCGACCAGGGCTGAGCGGACTGACCTGGACTGGATGATCTGGACTGGATGACCGGGACTGGGCCGGCCGGAATGAGCGTGGCCTAAAGGGTTCCGGCCCCCGGCGCCGCCCGTCCAGGGTGCGCCCTTCAGGGACGGGGAGTAGGCTGCGCTCAGGCAGACCCGCGACCCGCCGCTCTGGGAGGACACGACATGAACGCACTCGAACAGCTCAAAACGCTCTCCGTGGTGGTGGCCGATACCGGCGACCTCGACGCCATCCGCAAGTACCAGCCGCAGGACTGCACCACCAATCCGTCGCTGATCCTGAAGGCCGCCGAACTCCCGGCGTACGCTGAGGCGCTCAGGAAGGCCCAGCAGCTCGGGGACGTGGAGGCGGCTATTGATGGGCTCACCGTGGGGATCGGCACCGAGCTGACCCGCATCGTGCCCGGCTACGTGAGCACCGAGGTCGACGCCCGGCTCTCCTTCGACGCGGACGCCATGATCGCCAAGGCCCGGCACCTGATCGCGCTGTACGGTGAGCAGGGCGTGGGCCGGGAGCGCATCCTGATCAAGCTGGCGACCACCTGGGAGGGCGTGCAGGCGGCCCGCGTGCTGGAAGCCGAGGGCATCCGCTGCAACCTGACGCTGGTGTTCAGCCTGGAGCAGGCCATCGCGGCGGCGCAGGCCGGGGCCTACCTGATCTCGCCGTTCGTCGGGCGGATCACCGACTGGTACAAGAAGAGCACGGGCACGGCCGATTACCCGGTCGAGACCGACCCCGGCGTCCAGAGCGTGCGGACGATCTACTCGCACTTCAAGGCGCACGGCTACCCGACGGTGGTCATGGGCGCCTCGTTCCGCTCGGCGGCGCAGGTGCGCGCGCTGGCCGGCTGCGACCGTCTGACGGTCAGCCCCGCGCTGCTGGGCGAGCTGGCCGCCGACCAGACCCCGCTGGAAGCGGCGCTCACCCCGGTCGCTGCCACCCGGCACGAGGCCACCCTCAGTGAGGCCGACTTCCGCTGGGCGCTGGCGAGCAACCCGATGGCGAACGACAAGCTGGCCGAGGGCATCCGGGGCTTCCACGCCGATACCGAAAAGCTGCGCAAACTCATTGGACAGCTGGAGCCGGCCGCCGCGGGCTGAGCGGTTCACGGGCGCCCATGAGGGCGAGCAGCGGGGAACCGGAGGCCGGAGGAGTCAGACTCTACTGCCCTTGACCCGTCACCATCAGCTGAAAGCTGAAGCTCCTGCGGGTGTCGGGATTGGTCAGGACGAACAGACCGGGCTGACGGACGCGGATGGCTTTGTTGGTTCGGGAAACCTCCAGGCCGATGGTGTTGAGGGGGCCGGACTTCGTCGACAGCTTGATCTTCACGTTTGCCGGAAGATTCTTTACCTCCAGCTGCAGCGTGCGGAGGTTGCCGAGCTGCGAGATGACCTCGCCAGGCAGCTCAATTCTCTGCCAGTTGCTCTCGGTGTACAGCGTGTCGTAGCTCATTGAATTGGCCGCATCTCCGCTGACAATCGGAAGTGTAGGAATGTTCTGGACGGGTTGACCGGAAGCGGTGGTCGAGGAGACGGTAAGGACGGCAGAAAGAATAAGAGCCGGTGTGCTAAGTTTCATATCAGAACTCCTGAAAAGTCTATTGGGACGAAGTGGGTTGTGTCAGGCAACGTCCTGTCGCCGACACTACTGAACGCTTCTGGTCAGCTATCCAGTCGACCTGCTGAACTGAGCTTGTTTCATCTAAACCTCCCAGATCAGGGTAGGTTTTGGCAAGGCAGCTCGCGTCCGTCCTCCAGGTGAGGCCAAATTACCCAGAATAGGGCTTGACAACCGCAGATCGGGGACAGAGAGGTACGGTGCGCTGGGCTGATTCAGCGATAGCTGAACGGTATGCATTGACTACCCGTCAAAACTCCCTCTTCAAGGAAGAGAAGGGAAGTGTTGAATTCCGGCATCATCCACTGCCGGGGAGTCACCAGCGGAGAGGACAGCCGGACGTTCTGGCTGGCGCTCCTCTCGCAGGTGCTCCACCGTGTTCAGTGCCTGGGAAACTCCTGCGCTCTGCCCCCCTGCCTGATCCAAGGGCCCCCAGGCGAAGTGCTGGGACACCGGCTGGAGTCCTGGGATCTGGGGTGTGAGGCGCACGCCGTAGACCGCGCGAAGGAGCAGGGAAGGTCTTTTGGGGGAGGAGAACGACGTCGCCGCGTGGTCATGCCGGCTGGCCGCCGCCAGGGGAGATGACCACGCCTGAACCGTGAACGCCGCGAAGTCGGGCATTGGGGAAGACGCGGCCGAGAGGCAGGCCCTGTGGGCCGACGCGGGGGTCAGCAGAACCAGGATACCGAGGGCGAACAGCTTTGCGGAACTTGTATTTTCTCTTGATGTCTCACCGGACGGTGAGGACGTGACTTCGGCCGATCGACGACGGTGGGTCTGGATGTGGTGACGCCTCCCCGGGCCCGCCGCCTGAAGGGTCGTGGACAGGAGTCGGGCCGGGCCGTTGAAGTACGTGACGTTGTGAAAGGCGTGCGAGATGAGTTCCTGCGCGACGCTCCTGGCCTCATGGATGGTGTCGCCGAAGACGACCATTCGGGTGTTGTGATCCTGCATGGGCAGCCGGCCGTCATTCTTGGCGGCGGTCACGCTGCCTGGAGGGAGGCGCACGGCGCACGGCACATGGGCGGGCAGGCCGCCAGCGCGACTTCTGGCATCCACCCAGCACGCACTTTGATCCTGCTGGAAGATGTAGACCGCCCCTTCTCTCTCGGTGACCATCAGACCCCCCAGCGCCCGCCAGACGGGCGCACCCAGGTGATAGCAGCGGATATCCGTGAAACCTGCGTTCTCAAGCTCGGCGGCGAGGCGGGTGGTTTTGCGGCAGTAGGGGCCGTTGCAGTAGATCAGCAGCGGCACCGACCAGTCTCCATGGGCCAGCCGCGCGATGCCCCGCACATCACCGACGTAGTCGCTCATGGCCACGCCCGGCTTCGGCCCGACGGTTATGGCATCCGGAAGATGGCTGATCGCCCATTCCAGCTGGGGCCGTGCATCGAGCACCAGGGCAGAGCCCTCGGCGAGCAGCGTGTGCACCTGGGCGGTGGACACCTCAGGCCAGGCGCCGCGCGCCCCCCACCAGGTGCTGGCCTCGATGGGATGTCCCCGGGCTCTGCGTGTCGGTTCGGCAGCCTCGCTCATGTCATGCCCCTCCCTCACCCTCGGTTCCTCCCCTTTCAGTGTGCCGGGGGTGGAGCGCGCGGCGCATCGGGTGAATGACCCATGCCATGCGTCCCGCTCAGGCCAGACCTTCGCGGATGGCGATCGCCACGGCGGAGGCCCGGGAGTGGACGTCCAGTTTGCCGAAGACGTTCTCGACGTGCCGTGCCACGGTCTTCTCACTCAGCCCGAGCGTCTGGGCGATCTCCCGGTTGCTGCGCCCCTGGGCGAGAAAGTGCAGCATCTGGAGTTCACGGGGGGAAAGCCTGAACGCGGCGTTGCCCGGAGGCTCTCCAGTGGTGCTGATCGCGCGGAGCGCCTGCGCCTCCTGGACGGCAGCGTCCAGGCCGAGCAGCGTTCCGGCCCGCCGCTCGCGGTCGTAGGCGGCGGCACTGAGGCTCATCCTCGCGTGGCGCAGGGTGGCGTCAACCTGCCGCTCGTCGAGCGGGGCGGCCGGTGCCCCGATCATGCCCCGCAGGTGCTGCGCGGCGGCACACCACCGCACAGCCTGCGCCGCGCTTCCGACCCGCGCGGCGTAGGCGGCATAGTCCTCCAGGCACTCGGCAATGTTGCGGCGGTGGCCGAGCCGCACCGAGCGCGTCAGCGCCTCGGACAGGAGCGGTTGGGCGGCCTCAAATTCGCCGCTCGTGACTGCGTTCAGGCCGAGGGCTGTCTGCGACGCGATGATGCCGCGCTCATCGCCAATGGCACGCCGCAGGTCGAGACTCTCACGGAGCAGCTGCCGCGCCCGCGCCGTGTCCCCGAGTTCCATCAGGGCCCGACCCAGGCTGTACAGGGCGTACGCCACGCCGTGCGTGTTGCCGACCCCACGCCAGAAGTCCAGCGCGCGGCTCAGGGGTTCGACGGCGTCGTGCGCCTCACCCCAGTACAGCGAGAGCCGGCCCAGGTTGAACAGGGGCGACGTCCGGCCCAGATCCCGCCGTCCGGCCTCCCAGAGCGGCAACGCCTCGCTCAGCAGAACCCGCGCCTCATCCGGCCTGGCCGCGTTGTGGGCCAGGACACCCAGCAGGTTGAGCGCGGCGGCCATCCCGCTGGTGTCACCCTGTTCGCGCGCCAGGGTCAGGCTGGCGCTCAGCAGTCGCTCGGCCTGCCCATGGTCACCCTGCATCCGGGCAATCTCGCCCGCCGCGCTCAGGGCACGTACGCGTGATGCCGCGCTTCCCTCGCCTCCCAGGGCGCGCTCCAGCCAGTGGCGGCCTTCGGTGAAGTGCCCATGGACGCTCCAGAAGTTCCCCAGCGCGGCCACGAGGTCGAGTGCCAGGGGAGGGTCGTGCTGAAGTGCCCAGCCCAAGGCCGCGCGCAGGTTGCTGTGCTCGCGCTCCAGCGAGGCGAGGGCTTCACGCTGCCGGGCTCCCCAGAGCTCGGCGTCGGCCCGCAGCGCGACCTCCAGGAAGTGGTGCGCGTGGCGCTGGCGGACACCGTGATCTTTACCCTCCTGCACGAGCCGTTCCAGCGCGAACTCACGGATGAGTGCCAGCAGGTCGAAGCGCTCCTCGCCGTCCGGGGCCGGTTGCATCCGGATCAGGCTGTGCCGCGCCAGCAGGTCGAGCTGATCGAGGGCCAGGGGCTCCGGCAGCCCCGCGACGGCCGAGAAGTCTGCGAGGCTGGCGCCGCCGACGAACACGCCGAGTGTCCACAGCAGCTGTCGCTGCTCGGGGGTCAGGAGCTGCTCACTCCAGGCCAGGGTGGCCCGCAGGGAGCGCTGCCGTTCAGGGCGGTCGCTGGGGCCTCCGGTCAGCAGTTCGAGCGCGGGGTGCAGGTGGCTGAGCAGCGTGACGGGGGGCAACACTCGGATCCGGGCGGCCGCAAGCTCAATCGCCAGCGGCAGGCCGTCCAGCCGGACGCAGATTTCCGCGACCGCCTGGGCGTTGTCCGGGCGAAGCTCAAAGTCTCGCTGAACCGCCCTGGCGCGCTGCTGGAACAGCTGCACGCTGGCCGAGGCCTGCACCTCCCGAAGGGGGCTGTCCCGCCTGGGCACGGGAAGCGCCCCCAGGACGAACTCCCGTTCACGGGACAGCCTCAGGGGAACGCGGCTCGTCACGAGCACCCGGACGCCCTGCGCTCCCTCCAGCAGCGCACAGACGAAGGCCGCCGTCTGGGGAAGATGTTCGGCATTGTCGAGCAGCAGCAGCAGGTGTGCGCCCTCCAGCCGGGTCAGCACCCGGGACAGGACGTCACGGGACGTCGAGTCCCGCAGGCCCAGTTCCCGCGCGACAGCGGACTCGATGAGCATGTCCGGGCGAAGGGCGGCGAGGAATGCCGCGCATACCCCGTCCCTGTATGAAGCGGACAGGATTCGTGTGACGTGTGCGGCGAGGCTGGACTTGCCAACGCCACCGGGCCCCGTGACGGTCACCAGCCGGGCGGCGGGTTCACCCAGGAGGTGCGCGAGGGCCCGGACGTCCGTGTCCCGCCCGATCAGCGGAACAGGCGTGGCCGACAGCCTGCTGCCGTCCACTCGTGACGACGCGACGCGGTTCTCCACGGTGGCCCCCCGCCTTCAGCATACGTCCCCGCCTCGCCTCCTGGGCCGCGTTCTGGAGTAGCGCACTGGGTAATTCACCCGATGCGGTGAATGGCCACACTCCCTACCATCAGGGGGTCGGTGCGGTACCGGTTGACACAGCGAAACCGCTCCGGCCCGCGATCACCTCGCCCACGAGAGGCCGACGGTGGCCAAGCAGCCAGGAGTGAGTTCTGGCTCACCCTTCGGGTCAAAGGAGCAGACCATGCGGACATTGATGACCTTCCTCACCGCCATCCTCTTCTGTGGCGCCTCCGCCTCTGCCCACGCCGTCGTGCGGACAGAACTGGGCATGGCGGAGAGCGCGCTGGACGCCACCGAGATGTACCGCCTGCAGGTGCCCAACGAGACGGCGGCCACGAGCGCGACGACCGAAGTGCGGATGCTGGTTCCCGACGGCTTCACGCTGACCCGAACCGTGCAGGCGCCCGGCTGGCAACGTACCTTTGAAAAAGCCGCCGACGGGAAGATCACGGCGGTCGTCTGGACGGGGCGCATTCAGCTGCAGGAAATCGCGCGGTTCTACTTCCAGGGCATGAACCCCAAAGCGGCGGCCACCCTGACCTGGAAGGTCTACCAGAGGTACGAGGACGGGACGGTGACCGCCTGGGACGACGCCAACAAGGAGTTCCCGGCATCGTCGACCACAGTGAGGTGACGGGTCACGAAACGCCCGAAGGGGACTTTGACACTTAGCTGTACTTCAGGGATATTCAGGGGCCGCTGAATAATGCTGTGCAGGACGACTCAATTCGACTCGGCACGAGAAGCTGCCGGGATCGATCCCCAGCCACCTCCAGGCGAATAGCAGGAACGGTTTCTCCGAAAAAGCCGTCGGGCTGGGCCAATCGCAACCCCTGCAAAAAGAGCAGCGCGACCAGGCACAGCGCCGCATGATGGTGCAGGCCCTGCCACGTCCGACCTTCGAAGTGATGTAGACCCACTTCCTGTTTGAGTTCCCGGTGGCCCAGTTCACAGGCCCAGCGCTGCTTGGTGATCTGAATCAAATGGATCAGAGACATCGTGGGCGGCAAATTGCAAAGGTAGTATTTCTTCTCACCTCTGGAACGCTGTTCACCGATGATCCAGGCACCTTCCCCAGGAAGGTGCTGCCCACGGGCATTTTCGGGGCCATCCGCTACCCGGACATACTTGGCGGCGAAGACGCCTCTCAGCGGGCCCTCTGTCCCCTCCCGCCAGACCAAATGGTGCCACGTTTCGACCTGTAGAACGGCTTCGACCGTCTCAGCGTCTTCAGACGGGGTTGGATGGGTCGGCCGACGTCCGCGAAAGATCTTGGGAATGGGGATCAGGCGAACATCGGCCGGATACACCCGCTGGGTTTTGACCGTGCCGACCGACCAGTGAAAGCCCCGCTCTGTCAGGGCCTGACGAAAGCTGGCATTGACGCCGTATCCGGCGTCAGCCAGCACGGTGCCAAACTCGATGCGTCCGGACAGGTCATCAATTTCGCGCAGGGCGATCTGCGATTTGGTGTGTCTAAGCGGGTGTTCCAGAGGAACACCCACCTGTCGACATCGCTGTGGATTGGTCGACCACTCCGATGGCAAGAAGAGTTTCAACCGAAGGGGATTGGGAAGATCGTCCCGGGCCAGGGTGATCGAGACCAGGCACTGACAGTTGGTGATTTTGCCCTCCTGGCCGGAGTATTGACGACCGACACCGACGGATTTCGAACCGAATTTCGTCAGGCAGGTATCGTCGATGATCAGTACCGCGTCCTTGCCGCCCAACAGCCCATGGGCATGGTCGGCCACGAGCTGTTCCAGACCCTGGATGGCCCAGGGGCTGTCAGTGATGAACTGCTGGAAGTGATCCTGCTTCCCGGGGGCCACCAAGTCGGCCATGGGCGCCATACTTTTGCGGTGGGCCGAACTACAGAGCCCCAAAATGTACTGCGCTGCCCTCGCTCGCTGACTCCGGTGGCGGAAACACGTCAGGAACGGCGAAAACCATGTGTGAAAATGGCGGCTCCAGCGGGATGGTCGAGTCGTGATGGGTCGGTGGGTCAGCATTTGTCATGCTGACCCACACGGTGCTACTGCATATTCCCCGAAGTACAGCTAATCTGGAATGAAGAGGCAGTCCGGATCACACTTACGGGTCACAGACCCCGGCGGCCGAGAAGGGCCGGCCATCGTCTGTCGAGGGGCTGGGCGTGTCGACCCGGAAGACTGCCGATCCGCGCCAGGTGCGGCCCCTGAAGCAGCGGGGCCAGTCGGTGGAGTCTGAACTCCCTTGCTCCGCTTCGCGTCAGCGGCTCACTTTCCGGGGCCGCATCAGGGGCAGGCCGTCAGGAGCCGCGACGCAACAGGCCACGTTTTTGCGCGATCAGCACGGCAGCGGTGCGGCTGTCCACGCCCAGCTTGTCGAAGACGCGCAGCAGATGGGCCTTGACCGTCTGGTCGCTCACGCCCAGTTGCGCCGCCACCCGTTTGTTGCTCAGGCCCTCCCCCACCAGCTCCAGCACCTCCTGCTCGCGGGGGGTCAGTGTCTCCAGGCTGGGCGAGACGCTGCGGTGCATCAGGCGTTCGGCCACGGCGCTCGCGAGGCGACGCTCGCCGCGCGCGACCCCGCGGATGGCCGCGAACAGTTCCTGGTGCGGCACGTCCTTGAGCAGGTAGCCCACCGCGCCCGCCTCGATGGCGCGCAGGATGTCAGCGTCGCTGTCGTAGGTGGTCAGCACCAGCACGCGGATCCCGGGCAGCGTCCGGCGCAGTTCAGCGGTGGCGCTCACGCCGTCCTGCCCGGGCATCCGCAGATCCATGAGCACCACATCCGGATGGCACAGCGCCGCCTGCCGCAGCGCGTCGGCGCCGTTGACGGCAGCCCCGACCACCGTGAAATCGTCCTGGCTGCCGAGCATCGTCGTGAGCCCCTCGCGCACCAGCGGATGGTCGTCCACGATCAGGAGTCGGAGCGTCATGGCCACGCCTGCAGGTGTGGAACGGCCGTGAGAAGGGGCAGGGCGGCCGTCACCGTGGTGCCCTCGCCCGGTGTGCTGTCGAGCAGCAGCCGGCCCCCCAGCGCCGCCAGGCGCTCGTTCAGGCCCAGCAGTCCGAAGCCGAGACGTGGCTGTTCGGGCGAGAAGCCCTGGCCGTCATCGGCCACGTCCAGCATCACGTAACCCTCGTCACGGCCGAGCAGCACCTCCACGTGGCGGGCGCCCGCGTGCCGCTCGATGTTGGCCAGGGCCTCCTGCACGGTGCGCAGCAGCGCCACGTCCGCCTCGGGGCGCAGCGCCACCGTCTCGCCCACGACCGTGAAGGCCGCGACCACGCCGGTGCGCGCCGACCAGTCGGCTACCGCCCGCCGGAGGGCGTGTTCCAGCGGCTGGGTTTCCAGGGCGCTGGGCCGCAGCGCCCACACCAGGCGCCGGATCTCGCCGAGGTGGTCGCGGGCCGTGCGCCGGGCCAGCAACAGCTGCTGGCGGGCCGCAGGTTCGGGGCCGTTGAGGGCAAGTTCAGCGGCGCTGAGCTGCGTGACGATGCTGGTGAAGCCCTGCGCCAGGGTGTCGTGGAGGTCGCGCGACAGGCGCGCGCGCTCCGAGAGGATGCCCGCCTCGCGCTCGCGCTGGGCGAGGTCGCGCTGGGTCGCCTCCAGGCGCTCGATCAGCTCCTGGCGCACCTGAACCTGCCGGTTCACGCTGTGCATGTAGCCGATGATGGCCGTCATCAGTAGCCCGCCGGCCAGCGCACTCACGATCTCCCAGGTCAGCTCGTCCGGTGAAATCCGGATGCCCTGTGGACGCAGGCGCAATGCGGTGTCGGCCACGCTGATTCCCACGATGATCAGCACCGCCAGTACCGCCAACACGAACGGTAGAAAGATGAAGACCTGCAAGACCACCACGAAGCTGAGCAGACCGAAATCGTCGTGCAGTTCTCCCAGCCACAGCATCAGGGCGCAGCCACCCGTCATGAAGGTCAGCAGGAACAGCACGTTGCCAGACCAGCGGCGATGCAGCCTCAGACCCGCCGCGCTCCACACGATCAGGCCGGCGGTGCCCAGCATCAGGGTCGGAAACGCGGGCAGGGAACTGAACGCCTGCCATGACCCCGCGCGGAAGGTGGCCAGGGCCAGGGCCAGCAGCACCCCCACGCCCAGCGCGCAGGCCCACGCGGTCACCCAGGCCCGCTGGTTATGCACGAACAGCGGCTGGGCCGGGAACCAGCGGTGGGAGGTCATGGCCGCGCCCAGGCAGGAGGCCAGCCACCTGGCCCCCTCGTCGCCCCCCAACTCTGCGCGCCGTTCATCTCCCCATGGTGAGGCATGGAAGGTGAGAGGGGCGTGCACCAAAAGTCTAGGCCGCGCCCGCACCCGAAGTCGGATGCGCCCGGCCGGCCGGCCCCCCTAGGCTCGGCCCTGGAGGTGGTTCATGAACTCCGTACCGCGACAGACGCATTCAGGTGGGCCTCGACGGCCAGGCAGGCGGCGGCTCAGGACATCAGACGTGACCCAGGTCGCCGCCGGCAGATCGAGTGAACGGGTATCGGGTGTCCGGCTATCCCTCCTCCATACGTCCGGCGACCCCACTACGCCAGGCCGCGCGCCGTGAGTGGAGCCGGTGCGATGACCCCGGTGCTGCTGCTGGCGCTCACGCTGGGGCTGCCGGGGGCATATGCACAGGATCTGTCGCCCCTGGGCAGCCTGAACGCCCAGCCCTCTGTGCAGGCGGCGCGGGCTCAGGAGGAGGCCGCGCGCCTGGGCGTGCAGGCGGCCCGTGGCCTGTACAGCCTGGGCGGCGGACTGACCTACAGCCGCAGCACCTTTGCCGACGGCACACCGGGCGAGGGTCTGCCGGCGGGCGGGGTGCAGGCGGGAGTCCAGGGCCAGCTCGGACTGACCCTCCGGCCGTTTGTGGTCGGGGACACAGCCACAGCCACGCGCCGCGCCGAACTGACGCTCGACCTCGCGCGGCTGGGGGTTCGCGACGCGCTCAGCGCCGTGCAGGGCGCCGCCCTGAGCGCGGCAGCGGCCGTCGCCGGGGCGCGCGGGGCACAGGCAGCGGCTGAGGCAGGGGCCGTGGAGACTGGGCGCCGGCTGGAGGTGGCCCGGCTGCGCTCTGAACGCGGCGACCTGAGCGCCGCCGAGCTGCGCGGCGCCGAGGCGCTGATGCGCGAGGCCTCCGAGCAGGTGCGCGCCGCCGGCGAAACCCTGGCGCAGGCGCTGGCCCAGGCGCAGGTCTATTTCGGCGCGGCGGTGCCCGACCTGCCCCTGCCCGCCCGACCGCCCGAGGGCGAGGACGCGGCCAGCGTGCGGGCGCGCGTGGAGCTCGACCTGGCCCGGCTCGATCTGGCCCAGGCCGAACGCGCCCTGCTGCCCACGGTGCAGGCCAGCTTTACCCGGACACTGGAGGGCGGCCGCACCTCGCTGGGGGTGTCGCTGGACTCCGCCGCGCTGGCCCCGCGCCTGAGCGTGGGGTTCACCTCGGTGGTCGGCGACCCGCCAGCGCCCCGCTCAACACTGAGCCTGGGCGCCGCCTTCGACCTCTCGGCCGCCGGCGTGGCGGGAGTGGACGCCGCCCGCGCCCGGGTACGCAGCGCCGCGCTGGCGCTGGAGGGGGCGCGGCGCGACGGAGCGCTGCAACGCGGCGCCCTGAACCTCCAGCTGGATCAGGCCGAGCGCCTGCTGGCCCTGCGCCTGGCCGCCGTACAGGACGCCGAGCAGGAGCTGGCCGAGACCCAGGCGCGCGAGGCGCTGGGGGTGGTCGGCCCGCTCGAGACGCTGCGCGCCCTGGGCACGCTGCAGGGCGCCCGCGTGCAGGTGGGCGCGGCCCGCAGCGAACAGCTCGCGCGGCTGATCGCCCTGTACCGTCTCTCCGCCCTTCCCCTGACCGAGGTTCGCCCGTGAACACACTGCCCGTGATCCTGCTGCCCCTGACCCTGCTGATGCTGGCCGCCCCCGCGCTGGCCCAGACCCAGACCACCACCCTGGAGGCCGCCCTGGCCCGGGCCGCGGGCCTGCCCAGCGTCCAGCTCGCCGTGCAGGAGCAGCGCGACGCCCGCACGGATCTGGCGCGCGTGCTGGCCGATCCACTCTCGACTCGGCTCGACCGGCTGCAGGCCCAGCAGCGCGCCGACCTCGCCGACGCCCGCGCCGCCCGCGCCCCCAAGACGGCCCGCGCGCAGATCGCCTCGGCCTACGCCAGCACCCTCAGCGGTGAGGGCAACGTGCCGCTGGCGACGCAGGCGCAGGCGCTGGCCGAGCGCGCCCTGCGGGTGGCGCAGCTGCGGCTGAACAATGGTGGCGGCAACGCCCAGTCGGTGCGCGACGCCGAGGACGCCCTGGAAGATGCCCGCAAGAACCTGACGGTGGCGCGCGCCGGCCTGCTGCTGACGCGGGGCGCCCTGGCCGATCTGGTCGGGCCGCTGGGCCAGCTGCAGGCGCCAACAAGCCTGCCGCCCGCCCCGAGCGCGGAGGTGGTCGCGCAGGTGCTGCGCGAGAGCCCGAACCTGCTGCAGGCGCGGCAGAGCGTGGTGCTCAGCGAGTTCCGACTGGGCCTGACCGATCCCAGCTACACCGCGCGGCGCGACATCGAGGTGGCCCGCAGCGCCGTGGAGACCGCGCGCAAGACCCAGATCCAGGTACAGATCGGCGAGCGGCAGGGCGCGCAGGGGCTGTTCGACGCCCTGACCCGCGCGTCCCGCGAGCAGGCCCAGCTGCGCCAGGCAGCGACCACCGCCAGTGCCAAGGTGCAGAGCGACCGCCGGCGCCTCGCGGGCGGCCTGATCAGCCCCCTCGACCTGCAGCAGAGCGAACTGGGCGCGGGGCGCGCCACCGCCGCCGCCGAGCGGGCGCGCAACGACTACCTGAGCAACTACTACGGCCTGCTGGCCGGGGGCGGGGCGGCCACTATTCCAAGTACAGCCCAAACGGGCGGCGGGTCGTGAGGGCCGGTCACCTGCTCACGCTGATGGTTCTGTCGGTGTCGGCGGTGGGCTGCTCTCCCGAGCGCGCCTCCGGGGTCAGGGTTCAGGCCGGGGCACCGGTTCTCCAGGCGGTCGGGGTGCGTGCGGCCGTGGCAGGTGTGGGCACCCTGCGCGCCACCCGCAGCGCCAGCGGCACCGTGGTGGCCGGGCGCGACGTGCAGGTGGCCGCCGAGACCTCGGGGCGCGTGGTGACGGTGTCGCGGCTGGCGGGCGAGACGGTAAAGGCGGGCGAGGTCGTCGTGAGGCTCGACGACGCGGCCGCCCGAGACGCGCTGCGTGACGCCGAACTGGCCGTGCAGAGCGCGCGGATCACCCTTCAGTCCAGCCGCCGCGCCGCGCCCGGCACGCTGGTGGGCGCGGGCGCGCGGATGGCGGCGGCCGACACCACCCTGGCCAACGCCGAGCGCAGCCTGGCCGCCAACAGCGAACTGTATGCGGCGGGCGGGCTGTCACGGGTGGATCTGGAGGCCAGCCGCGCCGCCGTGTCGAGCGCCCGCGCCGAGCGTCAGGCGACCCTGCGCGAGCTGCAGACCGCCGAACGCGCGCCCAGCGAGGGCATCGCCCTGCAGGAGGTGGGGCTGGCCCAGGCCGAGAACCGCGTGAGCCAGCTGCGGCGCGACCTCGCCCGGACGGCCGTGCGCGCCCCCTTCGCCGGGCGCCTGGCCGAGGTGGGCGCGCGCGTGGGCGCCTACCTGAACGCAGGCTCCCCGGCCTTCCGGCTGCTCGACAGTGCCTCCGTGCGCGTCGACTTCCAGGTCTCGCCCGCCGACGCGGCGCGGCTCGCGTCCGGCACCGCGCTCTCGGTGGTCGTGGGCGGCCAGAGCTTCGCGGGCCGCGTGTCGCGCAACGCCGCCGCGACCGGCCAGAGCCGCCTCGTCGAACTCAGTGCCCGCTTCGTGGGCGCCGCCACCGTGCCGGTGGGCGCGGCGGCCGTCGTTCGCTACCAGACCACCCTGGCACGCGGCACGCTGGTGCCCAGCGGCGCCGTGCAGACCGAGGGCGGCGAGAACTTCGTGTACGTGCTATCGGCCGGGCGCGCGGTGCGCACCGCCGTCACGGTGCTGGGCGAGTCGGGCGGCCAGGTCGCCGCGCGGGGCGTGGCCTCGGGCGCGCGGGTCATCACGCCGGTGCCGGCCGGACTGCAGCCCGGCGCGGCCGTGCGCCTGGTCGGTGGTGGATCGTGAAGGAGAATCCCGCCATCCGCTTCGCGGTCAGCCGCTACGTGTTGACGCTGGGCGTGTTCATCGCCGTGGTGCTGTTCGGGCTGGTGGCCACCTTCCGGCTGGGCGTGAACTTCCTGCCCCGCCTGGACGTGCCGGTGGTGGGGGTCGCGACCGTCTATCCCGGCGGCTCACCTGCAGATATAGATCGTCAGATCTCGCGCCCCATCGAGGACGAACTCTCGACGCTGGCGGGCGTGCGGGAGGTACTGAGCACCTCCAGTGAGGGCAGCAGCCTGGTGACGGTGACCTTCACCAGCAGCACCTCGGTGGACACGGCGGTGGGCGAGGTGGCCCAGCGGGTCGCGGCCATCCGCGACAGCTTTCCGGGCGGCACCCGCGCGCCGGCGGTGCAGAAGTATGACATCAACGCCACCCCCATCCTCACCCTGGCGGTAACACGGCCGGGGGCCGACCTGCGCGACGTGAGCGCCTGGACGCGCGATACCCTCAAGCCCCGGCTCGACCGCGTGCCGGGCGTGGGCGAGGCGCGGCTCTCGGGTGCCCCCGTGCGCGAGATCGCCGTGCAGCTGGGTGAGGCGCAGCTGGCCACGTACGGCCTCACGCCGCAGGGGGTGGCCGGGGCCATCGCCGCCAGCACCCCGGACATCCCCGCCGGTCAGGTGGACGCTGCCGGGCGCAGCACCAGCTACGCCACCCGGGGCGGGCCGACGCGGGTCGGCGAGCTGGCCGACGTGACGGTGGACGCGGCGCGCGGGCTGCGCGTGGCCGACCTGGGCACGGTGCGCGACACCACCGCCCGCCGCACCACGCTGGCGCGGGTCAACGGTGAGAACGCCGTGCTGGTCGAGGTGCGCCGCGCGCCCGGTGCCAACACGGTCGCGGTGGCGGGCGGGGTACGCGCCGCCCTGGCCAGCCTGAGGCCGCCGCCGGGCACCACGGTCACCGTGACCCTCGACGACTCGCGCGCCATCACGGCCAGCGTCCGGGACACGCTCAAGGAGGGCGTGGTCGTGGCGCTGGCGGTGGCGGTGATCTGCCTGCTGGCACTGGGGCGGCTCAACACCGCCTTCGCGGTGGTGCTGGCCATTCCCATCTCGCTGGCGGCGGCCCCCATCGTGTTCAGCCTGCTGGGATTCACCTTCAACATCGTGACCCTGCTGGCGCTGATCGTGGCGATGGGCATCGTGGTGGACGACTCGATCGTGGTCGCCGAGAACATCGTGCGCTGGCGTGAGAAGAGTTCGAGTCTGATCGAGGCGGTCCTGCGCGGCGCCAGCGAGATCTTCAGCGCGGTCACGGCGGCCACCTTCTCGCTGCTGGCCGTGCTGCTGCCCATCAGCTTCCTGCCCGGCCTGGTGGGGCAGTTCTTCCGCGAGTTCGGGCTGGGGCTGGCCGCCGCGATCCTGTTTTCCTGGCTGGAAGCGGTCTTCTTCCTGACCGTCCGCATGGCCTACACCCCGGATCCCGAGCCCGTGACCTGGCCCGTGGCCTGGAGGCGGCTGTGCGACGTACCGGGCAGCCTGGCCTGGACGCGCCGCGCGCTGGGCACGCTGCCGGGCCGGGCGGGGGCGCTGGTCTGGGGCCTGGGCCTGTGGTTCGTCGCGGGGCAGGCGCAGCCGCTGTGGATGCTGGCCCTGCTCGCCTATCCGCTGGTGCTGCTGCTGGGCTACCACACGGCCCTGGGGCTGCTGGCGGTGCTGGGTGCCCTGACGGGCAGCGGCTTTCACCGCACCGAACGCCTGCTGGATCGTCTGAGCGTGGCCTACGCCCGCACGCTGGGGGGCGCCCTGGGGCGCAGCGGCTGGGTGCTGGGCGCGGCAACGGCCTTCCTGCTCAGCCTGGCGCTGGCCCTGCCCGGGCTACGCTTCGAATTCACGCCGTCCACCGACGACGGGCTCGTCTCGGTGCGGCTGGAGGCGCCCGGCGGCACGGCCCTGAACGCCACCGACGCCGTGGCGCAGCGGGCCGAGGCCTACCTGCGATCCCGGCCCGAGGTGAAGCTGGTGCAGGCCCGCGTGGGCGCCCCCGAGGCGACCCTCGACCTCACCCTGCTGGACAAGGCCGAGCGGCCCCCCATCGCTCAGGTGCTGGAGCGGTACCGCGCCGACCTGAAGCTTCAGCTGGCCAACCGACCCGACTTCCGCATCGACGTCACGGCGGTGTCCGGCGCGTCGCAGGGCGGCGGCCTGGTGCTCACGCTGTCGGCTCCGGATCAGGCGGCGCTGGGCCGCGCCCTGCCCGGCGCGCTGGCCGCCGTCCGCGCCCACCCCTGGGTGGCAGGCGCCCGGTCGAGCGTATCGGACGTGGTGACCGAGCGGGTCTTCGTGCCCGACGCCGCCACCTTGATCGGCACAGGACTGACTCCCGAGGGCGTGGGAGAGACCCTGCGTGCGTACACGGAGGGCAGCGACGCGGGCGTCCTGCGCCTGGAGGGCCGAAGCGTGCCCGTGCGCGCCCGCCTGCGCCCCGAGGCGGCCTCGGACGAGTCGGCGCTGCTGACCCTGCCGGTGTACGCGCCCACGCTGGGGGCGGCCCTGCCCCTGTCGTCCCTGGGCCGCTTCGAGTCGCGCCCCGCCCCCGCGACCCTGGCGCGCACGAACCGGGCGTACAGCGCCACCCTGACCGTGACCCTGGTCGCGGAGAACCCCGGCCCGGGCACGGTGCAGGAAGCCCTGGAGCGCGACCTGGCGCAAAAGGGCGTGCTGAGCGGCGGCGTGGCCCTGGGTTCGGGCGGCGCGCTCTCGGACGCCGAGTTGGTGGACGACCTCACGCGCTATGGCCTCATCGCCATCGGGCTCGCGCTGCTGCTCAACTACCTCGTGCTGGGCGCGCAGTTCAACTCGTTCCGCTTCCCGCTGTACCTGATGCTGCCGGTGCCGCTGGCCATCACCGGGGCCGTCTGGGCGCTGCGGCTGTTCGGGGCGGGCCTGGACATCATCAGCGTGCTGGGCATGGTGATCCTGATCGGGCTGGCGACCAAGAACTCGATCCTGCTGCTCGACTTCGTGGTTCAGCGTGCCCACACCCTGCCGCTGCGCGACGCCCTGATCGAGTCCGGCCGGCTGCGGCTGCGGCCCATCGTGATGACCACGCTGACCGTGCTGGTGATCTCGCTGCCCCTGATCTTCGGCGGCGGCGAGGGCGTAGAGCTGCGCCGGGGGCTGGGCATCATCATCCTGGGCGGCATCCTGGTCAGCACGGTGCTGACCCTGTACGTGGTGCCCGCCGCCTTCTACCTCTTCGAGCGCCGGCGTCTGGCACCGGTGCCCGCTCCCCCGACCCTGGCCGGTGCGGCGGACTGAGGATCGTCCGATCCATTGGGAGAGGCGTCTCTCCAGCAGACGTCCCACCGACCATCCTCAGAAATCAACCCGGCAGCATCCTGAACAGGACGGGGAGGGTGGCATGGTCTGGAGACGACCCATTCTGGCCATTCGACCGAGACGGCACCGACCGGATCACTGACCGGATGCACAGGCGCAGGAGCTTCAGCTCACCCCCGGATCACTCAGCTCCAGCACCGCCCGCGCGGTGATCTCGTCGACGATCAGGCGCCGCATCAGCTGTCCCTGGAGGGCCGCATGCAGCGCCGCCACCTTGCCCAGACCGCTGACCACACACACCGATTCCTGGGCCTGGCGGATCAGTTCCAGCTCCGGGCCGCTGGCGCGGGCATTCAGGGTCAGGCCCTCCCAGCTGCCGTCGGCGCGGAAGAACACGGTGGCGATGTCGCCCACCGCGCCTTCCGCCGCCAGCACCGCGAGGTCGGCGGCGTCCAGGTAGCCGGCGCTGTAGACGTGGCTGGGCGTGTGGGCGGTGTGGCTGCCCACCGAGTACATCAGCAGATCGGCCCTCTGCTGGAGCTCCAGCACGTGCCGCACACTTCGCTCGCGCCACATGGCCTGCTTGGTGGCAGGGTCGTCGAAGAAGGTCGGTACCGGAAACAGCTGCGCGCCCGCCGAGAAGTTGCGGGCGAAGCGCAGGATGGTGTCGGTCACGAAGCCGCTCATGAAATCGGCCGCGTTGGCCGAGCCGTTGAGCTGCACAAAGGTCACGCCGGGCACCGGGCGCGGCGTCAGGGCGTGGCTGACCGCGCTCATGGTGTTGCCCCAGGCCAGCCCCACGCGCATGCCGGGGCGGATCAGGGCGCCCAGCAGGCTCGCGGCGGCGGCGGCGGTGCGCTCGGCCCACAGCTCCTCGGAGCTGCCCTGCGGCACGCTCACGACCTGGGCCTTCAGGAACCCGTAGCGGGCATGGAGCTGGGCCTCGAGGGCCTGCGCCTGCCCTTCCGGGTCATGAATCCGGATCTCGACCAGCCCGCTGCGCCGCGCGTGCGACAGCAGCCGCGAGACCTTGGGCCGCGAGAGCCCCAGCTCGCCCGCTATCGCGTCGGTGGTCAGGCCCTGCACGTAATAGAGCCGGGCGACCTGCACCGCCTGCACGTCCACGCTCAGCGCCGACTGGCCGGAGGTGGGCTGGCCGGATGCGGGCAGACTGGAGGTGGGCGGCTTCGCGGCGGGCTCGGAGGTCACGGTGAGGCCAGCATACGTCCGGGGGGGCGGGTGTCAAGGGCACCCCCAGAGCGGCGGATTGCCCGTTCAGGAGAGAAAACGCGCCCCACCGGAGGGGTACCGGCCCCCCGGCGGCCGGGTGGGCTTGAACATTCGTTCCTCAGCCCGTATCATCTGTTCACCACATTGTAACGTGACTCGCCTTGCCCGGATCGTCGGTGCCTGGCTCTGTGCTTTCTGTCCTGTGCTCCTTGCCCTGTGCTCCTTGCCCTGTGCTCCTTGCCCTGTGCTCCTTGCCCTGTGCCCCCTGCCCTGTGCCGCCTGCCCGTGAGCGCTCTCCCCTGCCGACCGCCCCGTGCCGACGGGTGCCGCAAGGAGTTCCCGATGTCCACCCCCTGGCCCTCGCGTTCCGGCTTCGCCCCATGACCCTGAGCCTGGAGAGCATTTCCAAGCAGGTGGGCGCGCAGACCCACCTGTACCCCATGAGCCTGAGCCTCAATCCCGGCCTGAACGTGCTGCTGGGGCCCACGCTGGCGGGCAAGACCTCCCTCATGCGCCTGATGGCGGGGCTGGACACGCCGACCAGCGGGCGGGTGCTCGTGAACGGCCAGGACGTGACCGGAGTGGGGGTGCAGAAGCGCTCGGTGGCCTTCGTGTACCAGCAGTTCGTGAACTACCCCAGCTTCACGGTCTTCGAGAACATCGCCTCGCCGCTGCGGATCGCCGGGCTGGCCAGCGCGGTCATCCAGGAGAAGGTACAGGCGGTGGCGGCGCTGATGCACCTGGAACCCTTCCTGAAACGGCTGCCGGCCGAGCTGTCGGGGGGGCAGCAGCAGCGCGTGGCGATCGCGCGGGCGCTGGTGAAGGAGGCCGACCTGCTGCTGTTCGACGAGCCGCTGGTCAACCTGGACTACAAGCTGCGCGAGGAACTGCGCGCCGAGATGCGCGAGATCTTCGCGCGGCGCAGCGCCGTGGTGGTGTACTCCACCACCGAGCCGTCCGAGGCGCTCACCCTGGGCGGGCAGGTCGCGGTGCTGGGCGAGGGCCGGCTGCTGCAGTCCGGGCGCACGCTGGAGGTGTACCACCACCCGGACTCGGTGCGCGTGGGGCAGGTATTCAGCGACCCGCCCATCAACCTGCTGGACGCCCGGCTGGAGTCGGGGCGGGGACGGCTGGCCGGCGGCGAGAGCTTCGCGCTGCCGCCCCATATGGCGGGTCTGAGCGGGGCGTACCAGCTGGGCGTGCGCGCCAACCACGCGGGCCTGCGCCCGGAGGGGCCGGACGACCTGCCGCTGGGCGCCCAGGTGAACGTGGCCGAGCTGTCGGGCTCGGAGACCTACCTGCACACGCGGCTGGGGACGGGCGACGGCGCGCACCTCGTGGCGCAGCTCTCCGGCATCCATCCGGTCACGCCGGGGCAGCAGGTCACGCTGCACCTCAATCCCCGGCGGATGTTCGCCTTCGACGCGGCCGGCGCGCTGGCCGCCGCCCCGCCCCGCCCGCCCGCCCCCACCGTTCAGACGATCCAGGGGGCCCTGTAATGGCCCGCATCGACCTTGACGGGCTGGCGCACGCCTACCGCGAGAACCCGCAGACACCTGCGGACTACGCCCTGCGGCCCATGACCATGACCTGGCAGGACGGCGGGGCCTACGCGCTGCTGGGGCCCTCGGGCTGCGGCAAGACCACGCTGCTGAACATCATCTCGGGGCTGGTGCGGCCCTCGCAGGGGCGGGTGCTCTTCGACGGGCGCGACGTGACCGATCTGCCCACCGAGGCGCGCAACATCGCCCAGGTGTTCCAGTTCCCGGTGATCTACGACACCATGACCGTGCACGACAACCTGGCCTTCCCGCTGCGCAACCGCCGCGTGCCCGAGGCCGAGGTTCGCTCTCGGGTCTCGCAGGTGGCCGAGCTGCTGGAGCTGACGGGTGACCTCCGGCGCCGCGCCAGCGGCCTCTCGGCCGACATGAAGCAGAAGATCTCGCTGGGGCGCGGGCTGGTGCGCCGCGACGTGGCGGCGATCCTCTTCGACGAGCCGCTGACCGTGATCGACCCGCACCTGAAGTGGCAGCTGCGGAGCAAGCTCAAGCAGATCCACCACGAGCTGAAGCTCTCGCTGATCTACGTCACGCACGATCAGGTCGAGGCGCTGACCTTCGCCGACCAGGTCGTGCTGATGCAGGGCGGCGAGGTCGTGCAGGCGGGCACCCCGCAATCTCTGTTCGAGGAACCCGAGCACACCTTCGTGGGCTACTTCATCGGCAGTCCGGGAATGAACCTGCTGCCCTGCACGGCGGTGCCTGGAGGCGGCCCCAGCCCCGGCCAGGGGGCGGTGCAGATCGGCGACGCGCGGGTGCCGCTGGACGGGGGCGTGCTCAGCCGCGCGCAGGGGGCGCTGACGCTGGGCATCCGCCCGGAGTTCCTGGGCTGCAGCAACGAGGCCGCGCCCGGCGCCCTGAGCGCCGAGATCGAGCGCGTGGACGACTTGGGGAACTACAAGATCGTCACGGCCCGGCTGGGCGGCCAGACCCTGCGCGCCAAGCTCCCCGAAGACGCCGCCATCAGCGCCGGCCCCGGCTACCTGAGCTTCCCGCCGAACCAGACCCGGCTCTACGCGGGCGACCGGATCGTCCGGTGACCCCTCTTTCCCCCTGGAGCGCTCCATGCTGAAGCCCCGCAACAACCGCGCCTGGTTCCTGGTGCTGCCCGTCGTGCTGTCGGTGGCCTTCAGCGCCATCATCCCGCTGATGACCGTCATCAACTACTCGGTGCAGGACATCATCAGCCCGACCCAGAAGGTGTTCGTCGGCCTGGACTGGTTCCGGGAGGTGCTGCGCGATCCGCAGCTGCACGGGGCCTTCGGGCGCCAGCTGCTGTTCACGCTGGTGGTGCTGGCGATCGAGATCCCGCTGGGCATAATGATCGCGCTCTCGCTGCCGGCGCGGGGCTTCGCGGCCTCGCTGTCGCTGGTTCTGATCGCGCTGCCGCTGCTGGTGCCCTTCAACGTGGTCGGCACCATCTGGCAGATCTTCGGGCGGGCCGACATCGGGCTGGGCGGGCACTTCCTGGCGCGGCTGGGCATCGACTACAACTACGCCCTGAACCCCCTGGACGCCTGGCTGACCATCGTGCTGATGGATGTCTGGCACTGGACGCCGCTGGTGGCGCTGCTGTGTTACGCCGGGCTGCGGGCCATCCCGGAGGGCTACTACCAGGCCGCGAAGATCGACGGCGCCCGGGCCTGGGCGGTGTTCCGCTTCATCCAGCTCCCCAAGCTGCGCGGCGTGCTGATGATCGCGCTGCTGCTGCGCTTCATGGACTCGTTCATGATCTACACCGAGCCCTTCGTGCTCACCGGCGGCGGCCCCGGCAACGCCACCACGTTCCTGTCGATCTACCTGACCAAGCTGGCGGTGGGGCAGTTCGACCTGGGGCCGGCGGCGGCCTTCAGCCTGGTCTACTTCCTGATCATCCAGGTGGTCAGTTTCGTGCTCTACACGGTGATCCAGCGCACGGCGAATCCATCCGAGCAGGGGGCGGTGCCCCAGTGACCTCTGAACCCGTGAATTCCGAGACCGTGACCCGGCCCGTGACACAGCCGCGCACGCTGGCCCCGCGCACCCGCCCCCCCTTCCGACCCGGCCGCGTGCTGCTGCCCGTGTACTTCATCCTGCTGATGCTGCCGATCTACTGGATGATCACCATGAGCCTCAAGACCAACGAGGAGATCCTGGCGGGCTTCTCGCTGTGGCCGCGCACCGTGACCTTCGAGCACTACCGCGAGATCTTCACCAACCCGGCGTGGTACACGGGCTACCTGAACTCGCTGACCTACGTGGCGCTGAACACGGTGATCTCGCTGATCATCGCGCTGCCGGCCGCCTACGCCTTCTCGCGCTACTCCTTCCAGGGCGACAAGCACCTGTTCTTCTGGCTGCTGACCAACCGCATGGCCCCGCCGGCCGTATTTCTGCTGCCGTTCTTCCAGCTCTACCAGAGTGTCGGGCTGTTCGACACGCACATCGGCGTGGCGCTGGCGCACCTGCTGTTCAACGTGCCGCTGGCGGTCTGGATCCTGGAAGGCTTCATGTCGGGCGTGCCGCGCGAGATCGATGAGACGGCGTATATCGACGGCTACAGTTTCGGGCGCTTCTTCTTCCGGGTCTTCATTCCGCTGGTGCGCAGCGGGATCGGCGTGACCGCGTTCTTCTGCTTCATGTTCAGCTGGATCGAGCTGCTGCTGGCGCGCACGCTGACCTCAGTGGACGCCAAGCCCATCGCCGCCGTGATGACCCGCACGGTCAGCGCCTCGGGCATGGACTGGGGACTGCTGGCAGCGGCGGGCGTGCTGACCATCGTGCCGGGCGCGCTGGTGATCTGGTTCGTGCGCAACTACATCGCCAAGGGCTTCGCACTGGGGCGGGTCTGATGCCGAGGTTGATCGAAAGCGGGGCGACTGAAGCCGGGGTTCAAGGTTCAGGCCGAGCGGCGCGGGTGGGAAGAGAAAAGCGTTCCACGGGATGCAGGACTTTCCGGTGTGGTTCCGGAAAGTCTGGAATGGAGTGGAACGCGCGCACGGGGAGGAACTGATATGGCTTGGATGGCCTGGACGTGGCCCACCGCACTCTTCACCTTGCTGATCATCGCCGCGATCGCCGTGCTCACGGTCATGGACGTGAGAAGGCCGCCCGTGACGCGCAAGGGTTTCCTGCCGATTCCCACCGACCGGGGCGACCGCTTCTATATCGCCATGTTGGGCCTCCTCGCCATCAACCTCACCTGGTGGGGGGTCACGGACGCCTCGCCGCTGATCGGGCTCACGCTCTCGCTGCTCTGGCTGGCGGTCGCCATGCGCTGGGGCTAGGAAGTCACCCACTTCGTGGGCACGCGGGATGACCTTCCCTCCGCGACGAACGCCCAGACGCCAGCGAAGGTTCGCCCCGGTTCCGGCAGCCGCCGGGCACGACCGACCACAATTCTTGGGGGACGTATGAATCAACGGCAACAGGGTTTTGTCCGCAACAGTCTGCTGATCAGCGGAGCGCTGGCCGCCGCCGTGGTGGCCGCGCTGGGAATGCAGGCGCAGGGTCAGACCTCCGACGCGGCCAACATGGCGGCCGCGAAGAAGTGGATCGACACCGAGTTCCAGCCCTCCACGCTGAGCAAGGCGCAGCAGATGAAGGAGATGGAGTGGTTCATCCAGGCGGCCAAGCCCTACCGGGGCATGACCATCACGGTGGCCTCCGAGACCATCACCACGCACAAATACGAGGCCGAGGTGATGGCCAAGGCCTTTACCGAGATCACCGGGATCAAGGTCAAGCACGACCTGATCCAGGAAGGCGACGTGATCGAGAAGCTGCAGACCCAGTTCCAGTCGGGCCGCACCATCTACGACGCCTACATCAACGACTCGGACCTGATCGGCACACACTTCCGCAACGACTTCGTGCTGCCGCTGAGCGACTACATGGCGGGCGCCGGCAAGGCCGTGACCTCGCCCACGCTGGATCTCAAGGACTTCATCGGCATCTCGTTCACCACCGGCCCCGACAAGAAGATCTACCAGCTGCCGGACCAGCAGTTCGCCAACCTGTACTGGTTCCGCGCCGACTGGTTTGCCCGCCCCGACCTGAAGGCGAAGTTCAAGGCCAAGTACGGCTACGAGCTGGGCGTGCCGGTGAACTGGAGCGCCTACGAGGACATCGCCAACTTCTTCACCAACGACGTCAAGACCATCGACGGCAAGCGGGTCTACGGCCACATGGACTACGGCAAGAAAGACCCCTCGCTGGGCTGGAGATTCACCGACGCCTGGCTGAGCATGGCCGGCAACGGCGACAAGGGCATCCCCAACGGCCTGCCGGTCGACGAGTGGGGCGTACGCGTACAGGACTGTCGCCCGGTGGGCTCGAGCGTCACCCGCGGCGGGGACACCAACGGCCCGGCCGCCGTGTACGCGCTGACCAAGTACGTGGACTGGCTGAAGAAGTACGCGCCGCCGGAAGCGGGCGGCATGACCTTCTCGGAATCCGGGCCGGTGCCGGCGCAGGGCAACATCGCGCAGCAGATCTTCTGGTACACGGCCTTCACCGCCGACATGGTGAAAAAGGGCCTGCCGGTGGTGAACGCCGACGGCACGCCGAAGTGGCGCATGGCGCCCAGCCCGCACGGCTCGTACTGGCGCGAGGGCACCAAGCTGGGCTATCAGGACGTGGGCTCGTGGACGCTGCTGAAGAACACGCCCGCCAAGAACACGGCCGCCGCGTGGCTGTACGCGCAGTTCGTGACCGCCAAGTCCACCAGCCTCAAGAAGAGCATCATGGGCCTGACCTTCGTGCGTGACAGCGATATCCGCTCCAAGTACTTCACCGACAACGCCAACAAGTACGGCGGCCTGGTCGAGTTCTACCGCTCGCCCGCGCGCGTGTCGTGGTCGCCCACCGGCACCAACATCCCGGACTACCCCAAGATGGCGCAGCTGTGGTGGCAGGCCATCGCCCCCGCCGCCGCCGGCGAGGTCACCCCGCAGCAGGCCATGGACGGCCTGGCCGCCGAGCAGGACAAGGTGCTCGCGCGCCTCGAACGCGCCGGCATGAAACGCTGCGCGCCCAAGCTCAACCCCGAGCGCAGCGCCCAGTACTGGTTCGACCAGCCCGGCGCGCCCTATCCCAAGCTCGCCAACGAGAAGGAGAAGGGCGAGACCATCGCCTACCAGACGCTGCTCAACGCCTGGAAGGCCGGCCGGGTCAAGTAGCCCCGCACGCCTCACGGCCCGGCGGCCCGCTGCGCCGCCGGGCGTGCGGCACCCTGCCCGCTGCCCGCTGCCCGCTGCGGAGCGCCGCGGGACAGCCGTGAATACGGGAGAATCATGAGCCCATGACCCAGTACATCCTGGCCCTCGATCAGGGCACCACCAGCAGCCGCGCCATCGTCTTCGACCGGGCGGGCGCCGTGGTGGCCCGCGCCCAGAAGGAATTCACCCAGCACTTCCCGCAGCCCGGCTGGGTCGAGCACGACGCCGCGGAAATCTGGAGCACCCAGAGCGGCGTGATGCAAGAAGCCCTGAGCTCGGCCGGCCTGCGCGCCGCCGACCTCGCCGCCATCGGCATCACCAACCAGCGCGAGACGGTGGTGGTCTGGAACCGCTTGAGCGGCCAGCCCATCGGGCGGGCCATCGTCTGGCAGGATCGCCGCACCGCCGGACTGTGCGACGAGCTGCGCGCGGCCGGCAAGGCCGATCTCATCAAGCAGAAGACCGGCCTGGAGCTGGACGCCTACTTCTCGGGCACCAAGGTGCGCTGGCTGCTCGACCACGTGCCCGGCGCCCGGGCGCAGGCAGAGGCGGGCGAGCTGTGTTTCGGCACGGTGGACTCCTGGCTGGTCTACAAACTCACGGGCGGGCTGCACGTGACCGACGCCAGCAACGCCAGCCGCACGCTGCTGTACGACATCCACGCGGGCGGCTGGGACGACGGGCTGCTGACCCTGCTGGACGTGCCGCGCTCCATGCTGCCCGAGGTGCGGAGCAGTTCGGAGGTGTACGGGCAGACATCGAAGGGCCTGCTGGGCGCGCAGGTGCCCATCGGGGGGATCGCGGGCGACCAGCAGGCGGCCACCTTCGGGCAGGCCTGCCTGGACGTGGGCATGGCGAAGAACACCTACGGCACCGGCTGTTTCATGCTGCTGAACACCGGGGCGCAGGCGGTGGACTCGGCCCACCGGCTGCTGACCACGGTCGCGTGGCAGCTCGCCGGGCAGCGCACCTACGCGCTGGAGGGCGGCGTGTTCGTGGCGGGCGCGGTGGTGCAGTGGCTGCGCGACGGTCTGGGCCTGATCCGTCACAGCTCTGAGGTCGAGGCGCTGGCGACCTCGGTGCCCGACTCCGGCGGCGTGGTGCTGGTGCCGGCCTTCGTGGGCCTGGGCGCCCCGTACTGGGATCCCTACGCGCGCGGCACGGTGGTCGGCCTGACGCGCGGCACGACCGGCGCCCACATCGCCCGCGCGGCGCTGGAGAGCGTGGCCTTCCAGAGCGCCGAGCTGCTGGAGGCGATGCAGCAGGACACGGCGCGGGGCGGCACCCAGGTTCACGAGCTGCGGGTGGACGGCGGCGGCGCGGGCAACGACGCCATGATGCAGTTCCAGGCCGACATCCTGGGCGTGCCCGTGGTGCGCCCGAAGATCACCGAGACGACCGCGCTGGGCGCCGCGTATCTGGCCGGGCTGGCGGTGGGCTTCTGGCAGGATCAGGACGAACTCAAGGCCCTGTGGCAGGTGGATCGGCGCTTCGAGCCGGGCATGGGGCGCGACGAAGCCCAGGGCCGCCTGCAGACCTGGAAACGCGCCGTGGAACGCAGCCGGGACTGGGCGAAGCCCGGATAGGGGAGCGGAGTCGAGGCGGCCCGAAGACGGGCAGGGAACCCCTTGTCGAAGGAGTGAACATATGTTCAAATGCTGCGGACGAACGTTCATTCCTGCCCGTCCCTCCTCCCCCGTCGTTCCAAAGGACACCCCATGAAGCGTGCAGACATCGTAGAAGCGGCCACCCGGCGTGCGGAGGCCCCCAGCACGGAGACCCAGAGTGCGCAGACCCTGCCCTGGGACATCCTCGTCATCGGCGGCGGAGCCTCGGGGCTGGGCACGGCGCTGGAGGCGGCCTCGCGCGGCCACCGCACCCTGCTGCTCGAAGCCCACGACTACGCCAAGGGGACGTCGAGCCGCTCCACCAAGCTGGTTCACGGCGGCGTGCGGTATCTGGCGCAGGGCAACGTGTCGCTGGTGCGCGAGGCCCTGCACGAGCGCGGGCTGCTGCGGCGCAACGCTCCCCATCTGGTGCGCGACCTGGGCTTCGTGATCGCGGCGTATACCTGGTGGTCCGCGCCCTTCTACGGCATCGGGCTGAAGCTCTATGACCTGCTGGCGGGGAAGCTGAACCTCAGGGGCAGCCGCTACGTGGGCAAGGTCGAGGCCCTGAAGCTGGCGCCCACGCTGATCAGGAGCGGGCTCCGGGGCGGCATCCTGTACTTCGACGGACAGTTCGACGACTCGCGGCTGGCGGTGACGCTGCTGCGGACGCTGGAGAACCACGGCGGGGTGGCGCTGAACCACGCCCCGGTGGTGGGGCTGATCAAGGAGGGCGGCAAGGTGGTGGGCGCCCGCTGGCGCGACCGTGAAACCGGCCAGGAACACGAGGCCCGCGCGAGGGCCGTGGTCAACGCCACAGGCGTGTTCGTGGACGACGTGCGGCGCATGGACGAGCCCGGCAGCCGGCCCATGCTCTCGCCCAGCCAGGGCGTGCATGTGGTGGTGGATCGCCGGTTCCTGCCCGGCGACGCGGCGCTGATGGTGCCGCGCACCGACGACGGCCGGGTGCTGTTCGCGGTGCCCTGGCACGACCATGTGGTGATCGGCACGACCGATACCCCGGTGCCCGAGGTCTCGCTGGAGCCCCGCGCGCTGCCCGAGGAGATCGACTTCATCCTGAGCACGGCGGCCAAATACCTGCAGCCGGCCCCCACCCGGGCGGACGTCCGCAGCGTCTACGTGGGCCTGCGCCCGCTGGTTCGGAACGAGAAGACCGACGGCGCCGGGGGCACGGCGTCCTCCACGGCGGGGCTCTCGCGCGACCACATCATCCGCATCGCCGGGAGCGGGCTGATCACGCTGACGGGCGGCAAGTGGACGACCTACCGGCGCATGGGCGAGGACACCGTGAACCGCGCCGAGTCCGTGGCGGGCCTGCCGCGGCGCCTGAGCATCACGCAGGGGCTGAAGCTGCACGCCTGGACGCACGACGAGATGGACGACCACTGGAAGGTCTACGGCACCGACGCGGCGCGCGTGCAGGCGCTGCCTGGAGCCGACACGCCCCTGCACCCGGAACTGCCCTACAGCGAGGCCGAGGTGCGCTGGGCGGCCCGCATGGAGCAGGCCCGCACGGTGGAGGACGTGCTCAGCCGCCGCCTGAGGGCGCTGCTGCTGAACGCGGACGCCAGCGCCCAGGCGGCCCCGCGCGTGGCCGAGCTGCTCGCGGAGGAACTCGGCCACGACGGGGCCTGGCAGGCGGCGCAGGTGGCCGAGTACCAGAAGCTGGCCGGAGGCTACAGTCTGAACTGACGTGTCCGGCGATGATCTGGGCACTCCAGGGGGTCAACACGCGTGCGAAAACTTCAGGTACAGGGCGTTCACCACATCACCATCGTCGGGTCGACCCGGCAGAGTGCCATCGACTTCTGGGAGGGGCTGCTGGGGATGCCTTTCATCTTTGAACAGCCCAACCTGGGCAAGCCCGACGAGAATCACCTGTACTTCGACCCCGGCGATGGCCGGCTGCTCACCGTGTTCACCAACGAGTCCCGCACCGACGCCGCCCGGCCCGCCCCGCGCGAGGTCGGCTGCGTGGAACACCTGGCCTTCGCCGTCTCGCGCGCCACCTTCACCCAGATTCCGGCGAGGCTCCAGGAGCGCGGCATCGAGTTCCTGGAGCGCGATCGGGGCTTCATGAACTCGGTCTACCTGCAGGATCCGAACGGCATGAAGGTCGAGCTGGCCTGCTACAAGTTCCAGACCCCCGAGGGCTACCGCGACGCCGACGTGCTGATGCGCGCCCACCAGCTCCGCATGGAGCGCGGCGACCACCACATCGACGATATCCACCTGGCCGACGCGATCGAGGATCTGCTGGCCCAGAGGGCTCGGCTGGCACACTGAAGGCCTGCGCCCGGCACTACCCCGGCACCTGCGGCTGCAGCGCGCCCCGGAGCGCCGCGATGGCCTGATCCATGTCGGGGCTCTGCCAGACGTTGCGGCCCACCACGACGCCGCGCGCGCCCAGGCCGATGCCCTCCCGGATGCGGGCGAACAGCGCCGCCGGATCGTCCTGCCGGGCGCCGCCCAGGAAGACCGTGGGCACGCCCCAGCGCAGCACCTCGCGCAGCGCCCCGGTGCCCAGCGCCGGAATCTTGAGGATGTCGGCGCCCAGCTCCACCGCGACCCGCGAGCCGTGGACGATCACCTCGTCGTGTTCGTCTGCGCCCAGCGCGGGCCCCATCCAGAGGGGTTCGAGCACCAGCGGCAGGTCGTGGGTGCGGGCGTCCTCGGCCACGCTCGCGGCCAGGCTCAGCACCTCGCGCGTGACCTTGGTGCCCAGGCCGTAGGGCATCAGCAGCTTCACGGCGTCGGCGCCCAGGTCGCGGGCGCGGGCCACGGAGCACACCGGAAAGACGTCGCTGATGTGCTCCAGGGTGCCCGCGCGGTCGCTCCAGAGCTGGTAGTCCAGGGTCAGCGTGACGCTCATGCCGCCCTCCCGGCAGCGCGCCCCGAGCCGGCCCGCCAGCCCCGGCGAGAGCAGCGTGCCGTCCACGCCCGCCGCGATCAGCCGTTCCAGCAGGCCGGCGGGATGCTCCAGGCCGGGCAGGTTGCCCATGGTGAGGCCGTGATCCATGGGGATGATCAGGGCGGCGCGGTCGGGGGGCAGGACTCGGCTGATGGTCATGGGGTGCCTCCTGGGGGGCCGTGCTCATCGGGCTGGGGCCCGCCTGGGTGGAGCCCGCCTCGACGCAGCACGTCGGCGCGCAGGGTGTCCGCGAGGGCGCGGGTGGGGGCGAGCCCCTGCAGGCCGGCGGTGGCGCCCATGGCGCCCACGCACAGGGCCCCCGCCGCGCTGCCGAGGCGCCCGGCCGCCTCCAGGCCCTCATCCCGCAGCAGCCCGGCCAGCAACCCGCCGATGAAGGCGTCGCCGGCACCGGTGCCGTCCACCGCCCGCACGGGCGCCGCCGAGAGGTGCAGGCGCGTGCCGTCCGGACGCCCGATCAGCGCGCCCTGCGGCCCCATCTTCACGGCGGCGACCCGGCGCACGCCCAGGCCCAGCAGGGCGTCCAGCACGTCCCCCGGCTCAGAGCAGCCGGTGATGTGGCGGGCCTCGGGCAGGCTGGGGCAGAAGACGTCGGTGTGCGGCAGCGCGGCGTGCACGCGCGGCCAGCGCCCCGTGGCGTCCCAGACCGTGTCCAGCGAGGTGAGCAGGCCCAGCTCCGTGGCCTGCCCGAACAGGCCGGGCAGGTCGGGTTCCAGGCCCGGCAGCACGAAGTAGCCCGCGACGTGCAGGGCGCGGGCCCCCTCGGCCGCCAGGCCGGCCAGCGGCACGTCCGCCGCGCGCAGCCGGGCGCCCGCCCCCACCGCGTGCAGGAAGGAGCGCTCGCCCGCCGCGTCGACGTTCACCAGGGTGGCCGAGGTCGGCACCTCGCCCCGGCGCAGGAAGCGCGTGTCGCAGCCGGCGGCGCGGGCCGCGCCCTCCAGGAAGTCGCCGAACCCGTCGCGGCCGAGCTGGCCGACCAGCGCCACCCTCAGGCCCAGCCGCGCCAGGGCGATGCCGGTGTTGGCGGCCGAGCCCCCCAGGAACAGGCCGATCTCGTCCACGAGTTCCAGCTCTCCCGCAGCGGGCACGCGCCCCACCGGCCGCGCCACACAGTCGGCGATCACGATGCCCACGCTGATCACGTCCACAGTTCCACCCCCCTTTCCTGTGCGCCCTGTTCCGCCGCGCCCACGAGCTGCACCGCGTCCAGCAGGGGCTGGGCCCGCCCGGCGGCGCCGAAGTCCGGGCCACCGTGCTGCGCGCGGGCGGCGGCGTAGGCGGTGGCGAAGCGGGCCGCCCCCTGCCAGCCCCGGCCCCAGCGCAGCGAGGCGATCAAGCCGGCCAGCAGGGCGTCGCCGCAGCCGACCGTGCTCCTGACCACCACCTCCGGGGGGGTGGCGAAGACCGCCTCCTCTCCCAGCAGCAGCGCGCCCTGCGCCCCCAGGGACAGGGCGACCTGACGGGCCCCCAGGGCGCGCAGCCGCCGGGCCGCGTCCAGCGCGTCCTGCCGGGTGCGGATCGGGCTGCCCAGGGCGGCCTGCGCCTCCTCGCGGTTGGGCTTGATCAGGAAGGGGCCAGACGCCAGTGCGCCGCGCAGCGCCTCACCGCCGGCGTCCAGCAGCACCGTGGCCCCCTGGGCCTGCAGGGCGCGCGTCCAGTCGCCGTACAGCGTGGCCGGCACGCCGGGCGGCAGGCTCCCCGCGAGCACGACCCAGCTGCCCGGGCGGGCCACCGAGCGCAGGGCGTCCCAGACGCGGCCCAGCTCCTCGCCGGAGAGGGCGGGGCCGGGCAGGTTGAACTCGGTCGTCCGGCCGGCCTGATCCGCGATCTTCACGTTCAGGCGCGTCTCGCCGGCGACCGGACAGGCGCGCAGGTTCAGGCCCTGTGCCTCCAGCGCCTCCCGGATCAGGCGGCCGAGGGGGCCGCCCAGCGGCGCGACCGCCGTGACCTCCAGGCCCAGCTCGTGCAGGGCGCGGGCGACGTTGATGCCCTTGCCGCTGGGCTCGAAGGTGCCCCGCGAGGCGCGGTTCAGGGCGTGCAGGCGGGGCCCGGGCACCTCCTCGTGCAGATCCAGCGCCGGGTTCAGCGTCAGGGTCACGACCGGGGGGCTCGGCACTGGAGTCATGCGGGAACCCCCCCTCCGGCGGCCAGCACCCGCGAGAGCGCGGGCAGCAGGGCGTCGTACCGGCGGCGGCGCATCCGCCATGGATCCGCGTCCTGCGGCGTGAAGGAGGCGCGGGGCGGCGGCTGGATTGGCGCCACTTCAGTGCCGCCTGCCGCGTTCAGATGCCTCCAGGCGAGCCAGGCCGCGCCCCACACGGCCGCGTGGGGCTGCTCGTAGACCTCGACCGGCACGTTCAGCGCGCCCGCCTTGAGCCGCATCCACAGGGCGCAGCGGGTCGGGCCGCCCACCGCGCGCAGGAGGCCGGGGGCCGGCAGGCGGTCATGCAGCCGGGCGAGTTCGCAGCACAGGCCCTCCAGCACGGCCCGGAGAAGCTGCGGCGGGCCATGCGTCTCGCGCAGGCCCAGGAACAGGCCGCCGGGCAGCGTGGGGGCCAGGGGGTCGTCGGTCAGGAGGCGCAGGTGGGGGAAGAACAGGGGGCCCTCCTCAGCGGGTGTCTGGGCCGCGACCTCCAATTGAAGCTCGGGCTCACCTCCGCCCAGCCGCAGCGCCCAGTCCAGGGTGGAGCCGGACGCCCGCAGGGTCACCATGGCGTAGGCGAGCCCCGGCAGGGCGTGTGGGCCCACGGCCACGCCCGGCCGCGCCAGCGCCTGCTCCACCTCCGTCAGGGGCAGCGCCGTGAGCAGCGTTTCGGCCGTGCCGCAGGCATTGACCGTGAGGCCGGGCACCGTGGCCCCGATCCCGGCGGCGGCGCAGGGCTGGTCGTGGGCGCTTTCCCACACCGGGAGCCCCTGGGGCAGCCCCGTGAGCGCGGCCGCCTCGGCGCTCACCCCGCCCAGCGGCTGACCGGGGAGGCGCAGCGGCGGCAGGAGACCGTCCGGCAGGCCCAGGGCTGCGGCCAGAGCGTCCATCCAGCGGCGGGCGCGCAGGTCGAGCAGCAGCGTGCGCGCCGCCTGCGTAAGCCCCACCGAGCGCTGCCCGGTCAGGCGCAGGGCGATGAAGTCCGACACCGGAAGCCAGCAGAGCCCCGCCAGCGGCGACTCGCCCGCCGCCCACAGCAGCTTGGGCAGGCCATAGGTGTGATCCGGAACGAGGCCGGTGCGCCGCCGCCACTCCGGGGGGTTCAGCACCTTCAGGGCCGCGAGCGCGGCCTGTGGGCGGTCGTCGTACCAGGCGAGCACGGGGCGGTCGGCCTCGCCCCGGCGATCCACCAGCACGCCCGACTCGCCGAAGCTGCACAGGCCGATACAGGCTATCTGGCCGCCCTGCATGCCGCCCAGGTCGGTGCTCAGGTCAGCCTTCACCTCGCGCAGCAGCCCGGCGACGGTGGCCCACAGGGCCTCCGGGTCGTGGTGCGCCCGCGCGGGCCCCCCTCGCACGACCGGCGTGGGCGCGGCGCGCAGGCTCCGCACGGCGCCGTCCGGCGTGAAGGCCCCCACCTTGATCCGGGTGGTGCCCACGTCCACGCCCAGCAGCAGCGGCCCCCTCACCCCGGCCAGGCGGCGCCCAGCCGCGCGTAATCACCCACCAGCAGGCGCTCGGGGGCCTCGTCCTCCTCGATGCGGGGAAAGCGGCCCAGGGGCTCCAGGAACACGTTGTCGGAGTGGTCGTCGTTCACGCTGGAGACCTCGCCGGCCAGCACGGGCGCGCCGCGCGCCGTGAACTGGTGGTACTGGCCGGGCCGCAGCGTGACGCTCTCGCCGGGCGCGAGCCGCAGCAGCCCGCCGGGGGGCAGGGTGCGCTCCAGGGCGTCCACCTGCACGGTCACCGGCGTGTCGGCCAGACGGTCGTCCAGCGTGGCGTTGTGAAGCATGAGTTCCAGCGTGCCGCCGCCCCGGTTGATGATGTCCTCGGTCTTGCGGTGGTGGAAGTGGAACTTGGTGACCTGATCTTTGCCCACCAGCAGCACCTTCTCGGCGTAGGTGCGGCCCACCCCGCTGCGCGCCTCGTCCAGGCTGCCGTTGCGCAGCGTGAACAGCAGGAGGCCGAAGTGCTCGTAGTCGCCCAGCCCGAAGTCGGTGAGATCCCACCCCAGGCCGTGGGCCGTGAGTTCCCGCCCGGCCAGCCCGAGGCTCGCCCACTGCTGCGGCGTCCAGAAGGCAAAGGGCGGCAGGAGGAAGCCGTGGGCGCGCACGAAGGCCTCGCCCTCACGGATCAGCCGGTTGATCTCGGAGCGTTTCATGCCGGGCTCCCGGAGGCGGCCGGGACACCCCTGGCCGCCCCGCTGAACAGCGCGATGCGCTCGCGCACCAGCGCCTGCACGGCGGCGATGGACGGGCGCAGCAGCTTGCGGGCGTCGCTCTCGTCGGGCCGGGACGCCAGCGTCTGGCGCAGGGCAGCGCAGAAGCAGCGCTGCAGCTCGGTGCCGATGTTCACCTTGGCGACGCCGCGCTCGATCACGCCGCGCACGGTCTCGAAGGGCACGCCCGAGCCGCCGTGCAGCACCAGCGGCCGCCCGGCCAGGGCGTCGACCTGGGCCACCAGCCCCAGGTCGAGCACCGCCTCGCGCGCCGCCATCTGGTGAACGCTGCCGAAGGCCGCCGCCAGAAAATCCACGCCGCTCTCCTCGACGAAGCGCCCCACGTCCTGCGGGTCGGTCAGCCGGCTCTGGGCCTCGATGCCGTCCTCCTTGCCGCCGATCCGGCCCAGTTCGCCCTCCAGGCCCACGCCCGCCGCGTGGGCCAGCTCGGCCGCCGCGCGCGTCAGGCGGATGTTCTCTTCCAGTGGCAGCGCCGAGGCGTCGATCATCACGCTGGAGAAGCCGGCCTGCAGCGCCCGCTCGACCTCGGCCAGCGAGGTGCCGTGGTCGAGGTGCAGGCAGACGGGCACGCGGGCCTCCCGCGCCATGCCCAGCACGGCGGCGGGCAGCGCGTCCCAGCCGGCGTAGTTGGCGGCCCCGGCGGTGAGCGCCACGATCACCGGCTGGCCCAGCTCCTCGGCGGCGCCGACCACCGCGCGGGCGAATTCGATGTTGACGCAGTTGAAGGCCCCGACCGCGTAGCCGCCGGCGTGGGCCTGGGGCAGGATGTCCAGACTGGTGACGAGCGGCATTCAGGCCTCCTGCTGCGCAGGCGCAGCGAATTCGAGCAGGGTGGGGGCGCCGCGCCAGGCCAGCACGCCGGCGTGGCCCCGCGCGAGCAGATCGGCCGCCTCGCCCGCGAGGGCGCCCGCCAGCAGCCGGTCACGCGCTGAGGGCCGGCCGCCCCGCTGGGCGTGCCCCAGCCGGGTCAGGCGCAGGCGCAGCCCCACCTCCCGCGCCAGGGCGTCCAGCACGCCCTCCAGGGCCGGATAGCCCTCCGAGGCGACGATCAGGGCGTGGCGGCGGCGGGCCAGGGCGGCGCTCACCCGCCCGGCCAGCTCGGGGGCCGCCAGCGGGGCTTCGGGCACCAGCACCACGTCCGCGCCGCAGGCGTCGCCTACTGCCTGAGCCAGATGGCCGGTGTTCCCACCCAGCGTCTCCAGGGCGCACAGCCGGGGCAGCGCCTCGGCCGTGTCGAGCAGCGCGTCGGCCAGCGGCAGCGCGAAGTTCACGGCGCTGTCGAAGCCCACCGTGGCGGCCGAGCCCGGCACGTCGTTGTCGATGGTGGCGGGCAGGCCCACGGTCGGCAGGCCCGCACGGTTCAGCAGCCCCGCCCCGCGCAGCGAGCCGTCGCCGCCCAGCACCAGCGCGTGGGTGATCCCGGCCGAGCGGGCCTGCGCCGCCGCCGCGCCCACCTGACGGGTGAAGTCCGGCACGCGCGAGGTGCCCAGTACCGCGCCGCCCAGGCGGGCAAACGGGCGCAGCCGGTCGGCGGGCCAGGGCTCGACCGAGCCGCCGAGCAGTCCCTGATACCCCCCGTGCACCCCGAGCACGCGCCAGCCGCGCGCCTCGGCCGAGCGCGCGGCGGCCCACAGCGCCATGTTCATGCCCGGCGCGTCGCCCCCCGAACACAGCAGCCCGAGCGTGTTCATCCGCCGACCATCAGCCTCACGACCTCGTCGGCGCTGGTCTCCTGGATGCGGCGCTCGCCGGCCGTGACGCCCCGGCGCAGCACCAGGATCCGGTCGGCCACCGCGAAGATGTCGCCCAGGTTGTGCGAGATGAAGATGATGCCCACGCCCTGCGCCTTGAGCCGCCCGATCAGCTCGATGACCTTGCGCTGCTCCGGCACGCCCAGCGCGGCGGTCGGCTCGTCCATGATCAGCACCCGCGCCTTCCAGTAGATCGCGCGCCCGATGGCGACCGCCTGGCGCTGGCCGCCCGAGAGGTCCTGCACCGGGCGGTCGAGGCGGGTGTGGATCTCCAGCGTGTCGAGCACCTCCTGCGCGGCCGCGCGCATGGCGGGGCGGTCGATCACCGGAAAGAGCCCGAAGCGCCGCCGCACCGGCTCGCGGCCCAGGAACACGTTGGCGCCCACGTCGAGGTTCTCGGCCAGCGCCAGATCCTGATAGATGGTCTCGATGCCGATCTCGCGCGCCTCGCGCGGGCTGCCGAGGCTGACCGGGCGGCCGCCGAACAGCAGCTCTCCCCCCTCGGGCACGTACACGCCCGAGAGGCACTTGATCAGCGTGCTCTTGCCCGCGCCGTTGTCGCCGGCCAGCGCCAGCACCTCGCCGGGAAACAGGTCGAGCGAGACGTCGCTCAGCGCGGTCAGGCCGCCGAAGCGTTTGGTCAGGTGACGGGCGCTCAGCAGGGGGGGTGCGGTTCCGGCGGGCGCCGTCTCCATCCCGGCCAGATCCGGCGCCGTCATGTCCGGCCCCGCCGCGTGCGCGCCTGATCGACCAGCACCGAGAGGATGATCACCGCGCCCACCGCGATGAACTGCCAGAAGGGCTGCACGTTGATGAACACCAGGCCGAACTGGATCACCGCGATGATCAGCGCCCCGATCACCGTGCCCACCACCGTGCCCGCCCCCCCGAAGAGGCTGGCACCGCCAATCACGACCGCCGCGATGGAGTCGAGCAGCGTGGGCTCGCCGGCCTGCGCCGCGCCCGCGGTGAAGCGCGCGGTGTAAATCGCGCCTGCGACCCCCGCCAGCACGGCGGTGATCAGGTAGAGCTTCATGGTGTGGGCGTCCACGTTGATGCCCGCGCGGATGGCCGCGTTGCGGTTGCCGCCGATGGCGTAGGTGTACTGCCCGAACTTGGTGCGCGAGAGCAGGTAATGCACGTACAGCACCACGAGAAAGGTGACCACCACCGGCCAGGGCACGAGCCCGAACATCTTGCCGTTGCCCAGCGCCGAGTTGACCGGGTTGTCGGTGCCCACCGTGGTGCCGCCCGAGGTCAGGAAGCCCAGCCCGCGCGCCACCCCGTACATCCCCAGCGTGCCGATGAAGGGCGGCACCTTCCAGCGGGCGATCAGGATGCCGTTCACCCAGCCCACCCCCAGCGAGGCGAGCAGCGCCACCACGATGGCCAGGAGCAGCGACAGCGCCGGGGGCAGCGAGGGATCGAGGGTCTGCATGACCCGCGCCGACACGACCGCCGCCAGCCCCACCGTGAAGCCCACGCTCAGGTCGATGCCGCCGGCGATGATCACCAGCGTCTGGCCCAGCGCGATGAGGAGCGGCTGCACGGCGGCGAGCAGGATGCTCTGGACGTTGGTGAGGTTGAAGACGAACGAGGTCTGGTAGCTCGCCCGCGCCCAGACCTCGAAGAAGACCAGCAGGGTGAACAGAAAGAGCCACGGCCAGGCCGCCCCCAGGGCGCGCACGAGATCCGGGCGCCCGGCGGGGGGCTGGCGGGCAGCGGCCTCCGGGTTGAGTTCGGGCACGGACACTCGGCACCTCCTGACGGCTGGCGAGACCCTGACGGTTGGAGAGGCGGTGGGCTGCGGGGAACCGGACAGGGCCGGGGCGAGGGGGCGCCGGCCGGCACGCCCTCACCCCGGGCGCCCGCCTACTTGGACGAGTAGATGAAGGCCTGCACCTTCGGGTCGTCGATGTTGGACTTGTCCATTACGGTATAGCCGGTGCCGTACTGGGCGGGGATCTTCTTGCCGCTCAGGGCGGCGACGGCGTATTCCACGCCCTTGGCGCCCATCTCGGCCGGGTGCTGCGCGATGGCGATGTCGATGGTGCCGTTCTTGATGTCGTTCACGATGCTTTCCGGGGCGTCGAAGGCCACGACCTTGACCGCGCCCGTCTTGCCCGAGGTCTTGACGCCGTTGGCCGCGCCCTGCGCCGAGAACAGGTTGGCCCCGAAGACCCCGGCCAGGTCGGCGTTGCGCGCCAGCACGGCCGCGAACTGCGAGGCGGCCTTGTTGCTGTCGTTGTCGTTGTACTGGGTGGGCAGCACCGTGATGCCAGAGAACTTCTTCATCTCCTCCTTGAAGCCCTGCTCGCGCTGATCCGTGGTGGAGATGCCGGGCTTGACGTTCGACACGTAGACCTTGCCCTTGTTCCCGATGGCCTTGGCCAACGCCCGCGCCGCGACCCGCCCGCCCTCGACGTTGTCGGAGGCGACGTAGGACAGCGGGAAATCGGCCGCGCCAGAGCCGGTCTGGTACTTGCCGCTGTCCCCGATGAAGGTGTCCACCGTGATGACCTTGATGCCCGCCGCCTGGGCCGCCCTCAGCGGCGCGATGAGCTGCTGCTTGTCGGTCGGGGCGATCAGGATGGCGTCGGGCTTGCGGGCGATCACGGCGTTCAAGACCGGAATCTGCACGGTCGGGTTGAACTCCGGCCCGCCCTGGAAGCTTAGGGTCACGCCCAGCTTCTTGGCCGCGTCCTCGGCGCCCTTGCGCATGGTGATGTAGAAGCCGTCGGTGGTGAGCCCAGGAATCAGCACGATGGTGTATTTCTTCCCCTGCGCCGCGGCGGGCGTGAGCCCCACGGTGAGCACCAAGCCGATGGCCAGCCATGTCCCGGTTTTCTTCATCTTGCCCTCCTGGAGGCGTGAATGGTGGGGTGACGGGTCGCCGTGGGCCGCACGTGGAAGGGCTGGAAGGGGACAGAACAGGATCAGGCCGGGGTCAGCTCGGGCCGGGCCGAGGGCAGACCGATATCGCCCCGGTAGATGGCGTTCAGAACGCACTCGGCCGCGCCCTGGCCGCTCGGATTGGGCAGATCGCAGACCCGCAGGTCGAGGTGCTCGCCCCAGCTCAGGAAGGGGTAGGCGCGGGCACCCAGTTCCCGCCGCAGCGCGGGCAGCAGGAAGGGCGCCGCCTGGGCACCCACGCCGCCCAGGATCAGAGCCTGTGGATCGAGCAGGTTCACCAGACTCACGGCGGCCCGGCCCAGCGCCTGCCCGGCCGTGTCCAGCACCTCCTGGGCCAGCGCCTCGCCTGCCTGCGCCCGCGCGACGATGGCTGCGTGGCCCAGCGCCTCGCCGTGCCGGGCGTAGGCCTGTTCGGTGGCGTCCACGTCGGCCACCCGTTCCAGGCAGCCGTGGTTGCCGCAGGGGCAGGGCGGGCCGCTGACGTCCAGCGAGACGTGCCCGAATTCCCCGGCGTAGCCGTGGGTGCCCCGGTAGACCTGGCGGTCGATCACCAGCCCCGCCCCGATGCCCTGATCCATCAGCAGCAGGTACACGAAGTTCCGCAGGTCGCGGTCGCTGCGGCGCAGGTGGGCGGTCGCGGCGGCGGTGGTGTTGCGCTCCAGCCGCACCGGCAGGCCCAGTTCCTCTTCCAGGCGGGCCGTGACGGCGAGGTGGTGCAGGTCGGGAAAACTGGGCGGCGCCAGGATGGTGCCCGAGGCCGCGTCGAGCGGCCCTGGAGCGGCGATGCCGACCGCCGCGACCGGCAGACCCAGCGCCCGCGCCTGTCCGAGGGCGGCGCGCACACCCCGGACGATCTGGCGGTACACCGCGGCCTGTCCCCTGCCCCGCTCCGAGGGCAGACGGCTCAGCTGCAGCGGCTCACCGAGCAGGTCGTAACTTCCGAACTCGAAGGAGGTCGCCGAGAGGTCGACCCCGATCACGGCGGCGCGCCGCGCCTGGACGTGCAGCGGCGCCGGCCGGCGGCCCCTCTCTCCGGGCGATTCCCGTTCGCCGCGCTCCTCCAGCAGTCCCTCGTCCAGCAGCCCGCCGATCAGGTCACCCAGCGCCGTTTTCGAGAGCCCCAGCGCCCGCGCCAGTTCCGCCCGGCCCAGCGCCTGCCGGCGCAACAGCCCCATGACCGCCTCGCGGTTCTGTCGGCGGCCGTCTTCCGGCCGCCGACCACGCCGGGCCACGGAGGCCACAGGCAGTGGGGAGGACAGTCCGGTCACGCACGACTCCTTTGAACCCGGGGCGGTCAGGCAGGGCGGTGAACAGCGGGCTTCAGCGCCCGTTTACTCCACACTCATCTCTTGAAAAGTGCCCATATCGTAAGTACAGTTGACGAAATCAGTCAAGCCCACCTTAAGGAATGGTAAAGGTCTCTCTGCTGCGGTTCAGGAGGTTCCCGTGATCCCTGCCAGCCTCGTCGTCGCCGATATCGGCGGTACCCACCTGCGAATCGGCCACGCCACGCGGGGAGAGGCCGCGCCCGAGACGAGCGCGGCGCGCACCGACGTCCTGCGGGTACCCGACCCCGTGGCGGCCCTGGCAGAGCTGCTGGACTCCCACCTGCGGCGCCACCACCTGAAGCCCGACGCCGTGGTGATCGGTCTGCCGGTCAGTCTGGCGCGGGATCTCGACCTCGTGCTGTCGAGCCCCAACGTCCCCCAGCTGGAGGGGCTGCGCCTGGGCGAACTCGTGGGAGGGCGGCTGGGCCGGCCCACCCTGCTGGAACGCGATGTTATCCTGCATCTGCTCGGCGAGGCCTGCGCCGGCGGCGGACTGGGCTTTCAGGACGTGCTGGGGGTCTTTTTCGGCACCGGCGTGGGGGCTGCCTACCTGGAGGGAGGCCGGCCCCACCGGGGCCACCCGGTCAGCGTCGAACTCGGGCACATCCCGGTGCGCGCCGAGGGCCGCCGCTGCGTGTGCGGCAACACCGACTGCCTGGAGGCCTACGCCTGCGGCCACACCCTGCGCGACCTGGCCGCCGGCGCCGGTCTGCCCGTGGGGGAGATCTTTCTCAGGCACGCCGAGCACCCGGCCCTGAAAGGCGCCCTGGCCGATTTCGTGCGGGATCAGGCCTACGCGGTCGCCACGGCCGTGAATCTGCTGGGGCCGGAGGTCACCCTGATCGGCGGCGGCATTCCCGACATGCCCGGCTACCCCAGGGCGGCGTTCGTGGGCGTGGTGCGCGAGCACCTGCGCCGCCCCCAGCCGCACGACAGCTTCCAGCAGCGCTGGGCGAGCCTGGGCTGGCGAGCCTCGCTGCACGGCGCGCAGCGGGTGGTCGAGCAGCGCTGGGGGTAGGGGCAGGCACAGCCCTGGAGACCGCCCAGACCCGGCGCCCCGCCGATCTGAACGTGTTATTTCTTCCGCAGCGCGGCGATATAGGCCCCCAGGGCGTCCGCTCCCCGGCCCTCCCTGAACGGGTTGAACGAACCCGGCTGGGCGTTCTGGCCCCCCGCGCCGCCCTGCCCCGCCGGGCCCCCAGGGCGCTGACCGCCAAAGCCGCCGCCCGGCAGGCCAGGAATGCGGGCCTGTCCTGCCGCGCCCCCCGCCGGCCGCCGGGCACGCTGGGCGGCGCGCTCGGCCTCGGCCTTGATGACCAGGCCGTCCAGCGCGGAGAGCTGCTTTTCGGTCAGAATCCTGTCCTCGATCTGGGTCAGGTACTTCCTGGCGTCGTTCGGCTGCACGGCGCTGGATCTCTGAAGCGTGGTCAGGATCGTCAGCAGGGCCTTCGCCTGCGCCCGGTTCACGGCGGTGGCCGCGTTCTTCTCCAGCTCCGGCAGCAGGCGGACGGTCTGGGCCAGATCGATGACGGGCTGCATCTGGGCCATACGGGCGCGCATTTCGGGGGTCAGCGTGGGGGCCTGTCCCCCCTGTGGCCCGGTCTGCGCAGAGGCGAGCGTGCCCAGGCCCAGGGCGAGGGAAACAGGAACGGACTTGAGTCGAATCCATCTCATAGCGAAGCCCTCCAGACGTGGTGGTGCTGTTCAGCCATCAGCCATCTGCCATTGGCCTCCTGCCCCTCACTCGTAGCGCAGTGAATCGACCGGATCGAGCCTTGCCGCCCGCGCCGCCGGGTAGTACCCGAAGAACACGCCGACCAGCGCGCTGAACACAAAGGCCACGATCATCGGGGTGGGAGAAAAGACGGGAGAGATGTTCAAGGCCCGCCCGGCGTAGGCGAGGCCCACCCCCAGCGCCAGGCCGATCACCCCGCCGCTGACCGAGAGCAGCGAGGCCTCGACCAGGAACTGCGTCAGGATGTCGCGCGGCCGGGCGCCCAGCGCCTTGCGCACACCGATCTCGCGCGTGCGCTCGGTGACCGAGACCAGCATGATGTTCATGATCCCGATGCCCCCGACCAGCAGACTGATGCCGGCGATGGCGCCCACCAGGATGGTCAGGGTGGTCGTGATGGAGTTCAGGCTGGCCAGCGTGTCGGCCTGGTTCTGCACCTGGAAATCCAGGTCCTCGGGATCGCTGAGCCTGTGCCGCACGCTCAGCAGTTCGGTCACGTCGGCCTGCAGCTGCCGGAGATCCCCGGCGTCGCTGGCCTGGAGGTAGACGCTGTTGACCGTGGGCTGGCCACTGGCCGCGTTGGTGCGCGAGAAGCGCTGCAGGTAGGTGCTCAGGGGCACGAGCACCTGGGCATTGGCGTTGCCGAAACCCGAGTTGCCCTTGTCTGGCAGCACGCCGACCACCGTGAAGTTCACCGACCCCAGCCGCAGGGTCTGCCCCACGGCCTGCTCGCCGGGCGTGCCCTCTCCCCACAGGTCGACCAGCACCTGATGACCGATCACGGCCACGCGCCTGCGGCCGTCCAGATCGGCCTGCGTGAAGTAGGCGCCACTCTGGGCCGGGGAATTGCGCACCGTCTCGTAGGCGGGCCAGGTGCCCAGCACGGTGGCCTGGCTGTTCGCAGATCCCAGTTTGGCCTGCACGGTACTCTGCGCGGCCGGCGCGACCCCGGCGACTCGGCCGGCGAAGGTGGCGGCCAGCGCCTCGACGTCCTTGACCGTGATGGTCTGGCGCGGCCCGGAGCGCACCAGGCTGCCGCCGCCCTGTCCGCGCGCGCTGCCCACGGTGAGCAGGTTGGTGCCCAGCGACTCCAGATTGCGCGTGACGCCGGCCGTGCTGCCCTGCCCGATGGCCGTCAGGGACACGACCGCCGCCACGCCGATGATCACGCCCAGCGCGGTCAGGATGCTCCGCAGGGGCGTGCCGACGATCGCCCGCCAGGCGATGGTGAAGGCCCCGCCCAGCCCGATGCCGCCCCGGCGGTGGGGGGCGGGAGCCGGCGTGGCGGGGGCGGCGCGAACCTGCCCAGAGGAACTGGAGGTGGTCATGAGGGCACGCTCATCCCGACGTGGGGCATGGAATGCACGGGCGTCTGGCGGGTGTCGCTCTCGATCAGACCATCGCGCACCCGGATGACGCGCTCGGCGTAGGCGCCGATATCAGCCTCGTGGGTGACCAGCACGACGGTGGTGCCCTCGCGGTGCAGGTCGCTGAACAGCGCCATCACCTCCCCACTGGTGCGGGTGTCGAGGTTGCCGGTGGGCTCGTCGGCCAGCAGCAGCCTCGGGCGGCCGGCCAGGGCGCGGGCGATCGCCACGCGCTGCTTCTGCCCGCCGCTGATCTGGCTGGGCAGGCTGCGCGCCTTGTCGCCCAGCCCGACCCGCTCCAGCACGTCCAGCGCCCGGGCCCGGCGCTCACGGGGCGGCACGCCCGCGTAGGTCAGGGGCACCTCGACGTTCTCCAGCAGGTTCAGGCGCGGCAGCAGGTGGAACGCCTGGAAGACGAACCCGATCTCGAGGTTGCGCGCGCCTGCCCGCTCGTTCTCGCTCAGGGTGGTCACGTCGCGCCCGCCCAGCAGGTACTGCCCCGCACTGGGCCGGTCGAGCAGCCCGATGATCTGCATCAGCGTGGTCTTGCCCGAGCCCGACGGCCCCATCAGCGCGAGCATCTCCCCCTGCGCGATCTGTACGGAGACGCCCCGCAGGGCCTCGAAGACGAGGTCGCCGGTCTCGTAGACCTTGCCGACCTGCCGGATGTCCACCAACGGCAGGGTCGCCTGTGGCGCCGTCACGGCCTGAAGGCCGGGCCCGCTCATGGGAGGCCGCCGGGGGGCGGGCCGAAACCGCCCTGGGTCTGCCGGGGCGTGGGGCCGGCGGCGCTGCGGGCCGCGCCGGGCACGATCACGTCCTGCCCGGCCTCCAGGCCGCCCGTGACCACGGTGTTCGTGCCGTCGCTAGGGCCGGTCTCCACCCGCACCCGCTCGCTTTCCGCCCCGGCCGCGCCCGGCACCTGCACGTAGCTGCGGCGGCGCACCGTCTGGATGGCCTTGCTGGGCACGATCAGGCCTCTCTCCTCGGACTGGATGATCTCGGCCTCGGCGGTCATGCCCGGGCGGAGGGTGCCGGCCGGGTTGGCGAGCTGCACCGTCGCAGTGAAGACCGAGATGCCGCTGCTCTGAGTGGCGCCCGGCGAGACGCGCACCACCTTGCCGCGGAAGGTCTGGCCGTCGTAGGCGTCCAGCGTGACCTCGGCCGGCTGTCCGGCCTTCACGCCGGTGATCTCGGTCTCGTCCACCTGCACCGGGAGGTTCAGGGTGGTGTCGTCCAGCACGGTCAGCAGGGTCGCTCCGGCATTCACCACGGCACCCTCGCTGGCCGCCACCGAGCTGATCACGCCGGTGATCGGCGCGAAGACCTTCAGGTCGGCGCGGGCTTTCTGGGCCGTGTCCAGGCTGGCCTGTGCCTGCTGCACCGCGACCTGCTGGCCGCGGATGGTCTCGGCGTCCGAGGTGCCTCCGGCCGCGCTCTGGGTCTGCGCCGCACCCAGGCCCGCGCGGGCGGAGTCCAGGCTGAGCTGGGCCTTGGTGACGGTCGCCTGGGCGTCGCTCAGCGCCTGAGCGCTCACCGCCCCGACGGCGTAGAGCTGCCGCTGGCCGCTCAGCGTGCGCCGGGCGTCGGCCAGCGTCTGCTGCGCCTGGGCCAGGGTGGACTGCGCCTGCGTGACCGAGCTGGCGCGGCCGGCGGCCGAACTGGCCTGGCTGGCGCGGGTGGCGTCGAGCGCGGCGCGGGCCTTGTCCAGATTGAGCTGGGCGGTCTGCACGTTCTCATCCACGGTGTCCGAGCGCAGGGTGGTCAGGAGCTGTCCTGTGTTCACCCGCTCTCCCACGGCCGGCACCGCGCCCACGGTGGCGGTCAGGTCGGCGCCCACCGTGCGGGTGGTGTTCGCCTCCAGGGTGCCGGGGCCGCTCACACTGACCCGCACCAGACCGCGCTCGGCGGCCACGGTGGTGGTCTGGGCCACCGGCGCGCCCGCGGTGCGCGTGCGGGTCAGGTAGGCGCCCCCGCCCAGCGCGCCCAGCAGCAGCGCGCCGGCGAGCACCCAGGGCCAGCGGCGCCGGGGCACGCGGCCCGGCCGGAGAGTCGGGGTCGAGGTGGTGGTCACAGGGAGCCTCCGATGCCCGTCAGGTTCTGCCCGGCCGCGACGGACAGGGCGGCCAGCGCCTCCAGGACGTTGTTCTGGGCCTGCAGGCGGCTGAACTGGGCTTTCCTCAGGCTCAGCTGGGTATTCAGCAGTTCCACGGCGCTGATGGTGCCGCTCCTGAGGCGCGCGGCGTCCTGGGTGGCGGCCCTCTGGGCGGCGGCCTCGCGGCTCTGGGCCACGCCCAGCAGGTCATAGGCGCTCTGGACGCTCTGCCACGCGCTGGCGAGGCTCTGGCCAGCCGACTTCCCGGCGCTGTCCAGGCTGCGCTGGGCGTTGGCGAGGGCGGTGCGGGCGTCTTGCAGGGTGCGCGCGGGGGTGAAGTCGTTGTCCGCGAGCTTCACGTTCAGCTGGGCCAGCGCCAGGTCGCCCTGCGCCGAGACCAGCGTGCTCAGGCTGGCCACCGAGCCCTGCAGCGCGCCGAGGCTGCCGCCCGGCCGGGGCACCGTGGGCGCGCCGGCGGCCCGCAGCCCGCTGCCCAGGCCGGTCAGGGTGACCAGCCGCGCGCTGGCGAGGGTCACCTGGGCCCGGCCGTCGGCGAGGGTCTGTCCGCTGGAGGCCAGCGTGTTCTGCGCGTTGGTCACGTCCAGCGCCGTGGCGTTGCCGATGCTCTGTTTCACCCGCGCGACCTGCAGCGCCTTGGCGTCCACCTGCGACTGCAGGGTCTGCAGCTGCACGTTCTCCTGCGCCTCCAGCAGCGTGGTGTAGGCGCCCAGGGTGTTCTGGAGGGTGCTGAGCCTCGCCCCGCGCAGCTGCGCCAGGGCCAGCGCCGCCGCGTTCTTCGCGCTCAGTCTGGCCGCCACCAGCGAACCGGGATCGGCCTGTGCGGCCGCGTTCGCCGCCTGCGCCTTCTCCAGATTGGCCTGCGCGGTCTTGACGTCGGCGTTGTCCGTCAGCGCGGCGGTGACGGCGGCCGTCATGGTGACAGTGGACTGGGCGACGGTGGACTGGGTGCCCGTGGATTGAGCGTTTGCAGCGCTCCCGAGCAGGGCGGCGGTCAGCATCAGGGCAATGCGGGTGGTCGGTGTGCGCTTCATGCGGGGCCTCCGGCGGCGTGATCGAGCTGGATGAGGTTGAGATGGGCGGTCACGCGGGCCTGGAGCAGCTCACGTTCGGCCTGGGCCAGCGCGAGTTCGGCGCCCGTCACGTCGTCGGCGGTGGCGGTGCCGGCCTGCAGGCGGATGCGGGCGGTGTCCAGCGCGAGCCCGGCCACCTGCACGGCCGTGGCCCTCGTCTGCACGGCGATCAGGCTGGTCTGGGCCGCGCCGAAGCGGCTCCGGACATCGCGTTCGGCGCTCTGCTGCGCCACGCTGAGGCTGAGCTGCGCCTGGGTCACGCTGGCCTGCGCCGCCGAGACCTGGGCACGCACGGCAGGCGAAGAGATCACGTAACTCCCGCTCAGGCTGGCGGTGAGCCGGTCGGCGCTGCTGGACGTGGCCCCGGTGGTCGAGGCGCCCAGCGGCAGGCTGTACCCCGCCCCCAGCGTGCCCTGTTTCAGACTCAGGCTGGCGCTGAGGCCGCCGCTGCTGGCCGGGCCGTAGCGCAGCGAGGCCGTGATCTCCGGCAGGGTCGCGTCACGCTGCTGCGTCTCCAGGGCGTCCTGGGCAGCCCCCAGGCTGCCGCGCGCCTGCACGACCTCCTGCCGGCTGGCCCGCGCCCGCGCCACCAGGGCCGCCACATCGGGCACTGTCAGCGTGTCGGGGGGCTGGCTGGGGAAGCTCACGTCCCCGAGGTCGGCCCCCAACGCCGCCGAGAGACTGCGCCGCGCGGCGTCCAGCGAGCCCGCCGCCTGCAGCTCGCTGCCCTGGGCCGCCTGCACGTCGGCCTGGGCGCTCAGCACGCTGCCAGCGGTGGCGTTGCCGCCCTGCTGCTGGATCCGGGCCACGCCCAGCTGCCGCTGCCGCAGGGCCAGCGTGCGGCCGGCCAGGTCGATGTCCAGCGTAGCCAGCACCGCCGCGTAGTACTGCTGGTAGACGTTAAGTCTCGCGCTGCCCGTGGCCTCCTGCAGATTCGCCTGGGCCAGCTCGAGGCTGCGCTGCGAACTGCGCAGGCTGCTCTGGTTGCTCGACCAGGGCAGCAGGCCCAGCGAGACGTTCACCCCGGCGCTGCCGCTGAGGCTGCTGTCCACCGCGCTCACCGTGCCGTCGGCGGCCGTGAGCGAGCTGGGGCCGCTGTAGCCGGCGTTGCCGCTCACGCTGACCGTCAGGCCCAGGGCCGTGCGGGCGGCGTTCAGGTTCGACTGCGCCACCTTCACCGAGAGCTGCGCCTGGGTCACGCTGGGCGAGCCCGCCAGCCGCGCCAGGGCAGCGTCCAGGGTCAGGGCCGGGCCGGTGACGGCCGAGGTGACAGCGGGGGCGGCCGGAGTGGCCTGGGCCAGCGCCGGGCCGCCCAGACCGGCGCTCAGGGCGAGGCCCAGGCCCAGGGGGGCGGGCCGGCGCCGCGCCGGGGACAGGAGGGGTGGGGGGTTCATGAGGCCCACTGTCTCAGGGCTCATCGAACACTGGGCCCAGCTTGTTTGAAGATTTGGCGCAGACGCCTGGAGCCGCGCCAGGAGGAGGTCGGGGCCTGAATAGAGGGAGCCGCCAGCGCCCTCATCTTCGCGGCGCCTTCACCGGGCGGGACTACCATGCCCCCATGAGCGCGCTGATCCTGATCGTCGAGGACGAACCCCAGCTGGCTGAGGTGCTCGAAGCCTACGCCCGGCAGGAGGGCTACCGCACGGAACGCGCCGGGGACGGCGTCAGCGCCCTGACCATGTTCCGCGCCGCCAGCCCCGATCTGATCCTGCTGGACGTGATGCTGCCCGGCAGGAGCGGGCTGGACGTGCTGAAGGCGGTGCGCGCCGACGGCCAGACCCCGGTCATCATGGTCACCGCCCGCGCCGAGGAAAGCGACCAGATCGTGGGCCTGGAGCTGGGCGCCGACGACTACGTGGTCAAACCCTTTCGCCCGCGCGAGGTCATGGCCCGCGTCCGGGCCGTGCTGCGCCGCGCCAGCGCTGTGCTCGAGGACGGGGAGAAGCCGCTGCGGGTGGCCATGCTGGAGGTGGATCGGCGGGCCGTGATCGCCCGCGTGCATGGGCAGGCGCTGAACCTCACGCCCGCCGAGTTCCGGCTGCTGGCCCATCTGGCCGAGGCGCCGGGCCGGGCCTTTACCCGTGAGGAGCTGCTCGCCGCCGCACTGCCCGACTCCGACGCGCTGGAGCGGGTGGTCGACGCCCACCTCGCCTCGGTGCGGCGCAAGCTGGACGCCTCGGGCGGCGGCGGCCTGCTGCAGACCGTGCGCGGTGTGGGCTACCGGCTGGGAGCGGGCGCTTGAGCCAGCCCAGGCCGTGGGCCGGACTCTCCTGGCGTGGCCCCACGCTGGCCCTGACCATGCTGCTGGCGATGCTGGCGGTCTCGCTGCTGACGGTGGCGAGCATGTTCGTGTTCTCGAACGCCGCCGTGCAGCGCGAGGTGCGCCGCCTGCCCCCGGAGGTGCAGCGTTACCTGCGCGCCCAGCAGGAGGCCCTGCGCCGGGGTCAGGTAGTCGTGAGCGCGCCCGTGCCGGAGGTGCGCACCGGCTCGCCGGCCGACCCCTACCTCGGGCGCGGCCAGAGCAGCCCGGACGTGGGCGGCGTGGTAGGGGCCGTGGGCGACGACCTCGTAATCGCGCAGGGCCGCCCGCCGCGTGGAGGGGATGAGACCCCAGGCAGGGACACGCCGCGCTTCGCCCCCCGCCCGCGGGACTTCGTGATGCAGGTGCAGCAGAGCCTGGTGCAGGTGGGCCTGATCTCGGCGGCCGCCTCGGCGCTGCTGGCCTGGCTCTTCGCGCGGCGCGTGGCCCAGCCGGTCAGCGCCATCAGCCAGGCGGCCCGGCAGCTCGCCAAGGGCGACCTGAGCGCGCGGTCGCCGGCCTTCCGGGGAGAACGCGAGGTGGCCGAGCTGGCGCGCACCTTCAACGACATGGCGGGCGACCTGCAGACTCTGGAACAGGAGCGCCGACAGGCGGTGGCCGATATCGCGCACGAGCTGCGAACGCCCATGGCGGTCATCCAGGCCCGCCTGGACGCGCTGGAAGACGGCGTGTATCCGCTGGAGCTGGAGCAGGTGCGGATGCTCAGCGAGCAGGCGCAGCTGCTGACCCGGCTGGTCGACGACCTGCGAATCCTGACGCTGCTGGAGGCAGGCCGCCTGCCGCTGCACCCGGCGCACACCGATCTGGCCGAACTGGCCGAGCTGGTCGTGCGCGACCTGGGCGACCGGGCCTCGGCGCGCGGCGTGACGCTCTCGCTGCGGGCGGAGCCGGCGGCCACCCGGGCCGATCCGGATCGCGTGCGCCAGATCCTGACCAACTTGATCGAGAACGCCCTGCGGCACGCCCGCACAAGGGTCGAGGTGAGTGTTCAGGCCCAGGACAGTGCGGTGCTGCTGCGCGTGGACGACGATGGCCTGGGCATTCCGGCCGACAGCCGCGAAGCGGTGTTCACGCGCTTTACCCGCCTGGACGACAGCCGGGCGCGCGACAGCGGCGGCAGCGGCCTGGGCCTGGCCATCGTGCACGCGCTGGCGGCCGCGCACGGCGGCCGGGCCCGCGCCGCCGCCAGCGACACCCTGGGCGGCGCGAGCCTGTGGGTCAGCCTGCCCCTGAGAGGCGGGTCACCGATCTAAGGGAGACACGGAAGCTGCCCACGCAGGTTTTTCCGCCCCGAACGTTGCTTATACAGCCAAATGACCCGATGAACAACTGCCCACTAGAGTGGCATCAGGCGAAGGTGAGAAGAGTCTGAAGCGGCAATGACGCTCTGGCGCATCTTTCTGGTGCCGCATGAGCCTACGCTGAGAGTGTCCCTGAAGCCACTCCGTCTTCTCGTCCCACCAGGGGGAACCTATGCACACGTCGTCCGCCGGTCTGTCGGCCCTGCTGCTTGCGGCGCTGCTCAGTGCGTGCTCCAGCTCCACGTCGGAGGTGCTGGCCTCGCTCCCCGACGCCCAGCCCGCCGTCCTCTCGGACTCGGCCGCCCAGAAATCCGCCGTCCTGGGCCTGAGCAGCGCGGAGCGCCAGCTGAGCCTGCGCCACTGGAGCGCCTCGACCCTGGCCGTGACCATCGATCCCCGCAAGACGCTGCGCGGGCCAGTGAGCCTGCGGCTGGAGCGCGCCGACGGTGAGGGCGGAGACGTCATCGAGGTGACGCCCGGCAGCGTGACCCTGAAGGACAGAGGCGTCACGGCCGTGGAGCTGAAGCTGCGGCCCACGCAGGTCGCCTTCCCGGCCCCGGGGGGCCCGCAGTCCTGGCGGCTGGTGGCCTCCCAGGGGGGCCAGGAACTCGGCCGGCTGCCCCTGACCATCACCCTGGCCACGGTCGAGTTCAGCTTCACGCTGGCTCCGGTCACGGCGCGGGAGGGCCAGACCGTCAGCGCCACGCTGACCGTGGACGCCGACTCCCGGGAGGTGCCGCCCTTCACCTTCAGTCTCAGTCCCTACATCCCGGATGAGCGGACGCAGTACGAACTGGTGGACGATCCGCAGCGGCCGGCCCAGTACCGGGTGACCTCGCTGCCGGCCACCTTCCAGGTGCCGATCCTGCTCAAGTCCTTTCCGGGCGTCCAGCTTCCACCGGACAGCGCTGCCTTCCAGCTCAGCGTGGACGGCCTGAACGCGCTGGGCTCCGGCCGGTACGGGCCGAAGTATGTCCGCGCGAACCTGTACTGGAAGCTGGCGCGCTGAAGCCCGGCGGCTGAGGCGAGAAAACGGCGGCTGAGTCCACCCGCCGGTGGACACACCTCAGCTGGTCGGCGCGAGCGACCGGCCAGGCGCCGCTCCCTCCGGCTCGCAGACGACCCGCGCCCGGCCGCTGCGCTTGCCCTGCATCAGCAGCGCGTCGGCCCGGTGCAGGGCGTCCAGCAGGTCTCCCCCGACCACGGCCACCACGCCCGCCGTGAACGACAGCTGCAGGTCGGGGGAGACCCCGGCATGGGGCAGGGCGCGCACACCGGCGTTGAGCGCCTCCAGGGCGGCGCCCGCCTCCGGCAGGTGAGTATCGAGAAAGATCACCACGAATTCCTCGCCGCCGAAGCGGGTGAACAGGTCAGACGGACGGAGCGACTGGCGCAGATACCGCGCGAAGGCGGCCAGCACCTGATCGCCGCCGTCGTGGCCGTACTGGTCGTTGATGGACTTGAAGTGGTCGATGTCGAGGATAGCGACGCAGGCCGGCCCACGGGCGGCTGCCAGGGACGCGGCGCCGTGCGTCATCAGGAAGTGGCGGTTGTGTACCCCGGTCAGCTCATCGGTCACGCTGGCGCGCTCGACCTGAAGGTGCAGCACCTCGAGCTGGGCCAGCGCGGCGCGCAGTTCGGCGTTCTGTCGGCGCTGGGTCTGGGCCTCGTGCTCGGCCAGCTCCGTGCGGTGCAGCACCTCCAGCCCCTGAACCCGGCGGGCCAGCTCGTCGGCGTTCTCCTGTCGGAAGAGCCGCAGGTGGTCGCGGGCATGGCGCAGCGCCCGAACCGGGTCACCCAGCGCTTCGAAGACGCCGGACAGGGCTTCGTGCAGCGCCACCCGGGCCGCCAGCATTCCCGCCTCGTCGGCCCGGATCAGCTGGTCTTCGAGCACCTGGCGGGCCTCGCTCAGCCGGCCGCTGTGGATCAGCAGGGGCACCAGGGGCGGCACCGACACCCACAGAGGCCGGTGGGTGGTCTCCAGTTGCAGGGCCAGCGCTTCCCGCAACCAGCGTTCGCCCTGCCCGGCCTCGCCCCGGCCCAGCGCCAGTTCGCCCAGGCGGGAGAGGGCCAGCACTTCCATGAGGCGGTGTCCGCAGGCCCGCGCCCGGCGCAGGGCCTCCTGAACGTGCTCCAGGGCCTCGTCCTGCCGGCCCTGCACCTGCAGGAGCTCCCCGAGGCTCCAGGCCACGAAGGTCTGTCCGGTCGGGTGGCCCAGGCGGTCGAAGAGGGCTCCCGCCGCCCGCAGGTACGCCCCGGCCCGGCCCGGGTCACGCCGGGTGTGCATGGCGCCCAGGTCGTGGAGCGCGCACGCCTCGGATTCCTGGTCGCCGTTGTCGCGGGAGAGCCGGATCTGGTCGCGCAGGGTCAGCAGCGCCCCGGCGAACTCCCCGAGTTCCAGCTGGGCGGCGCTGCGGACATTCAGGGCGCGGGTGTACCAGTGGGACTCCGGCCGCTCGGCCAGCCGGGCCAGCGCCTGGGCCGCCTCCTCCAGCGCCTGGGCCTGCCGGGCGTCCCGGAACTGGTGGTAGCCGCGCACCACCGCGCTGGCCGCCGTGTGTTCGTCCTCGGCCCCGGCGTCCTGAGCGCCTGACTGCAGCTCGGCGGCGCGGGCCAGCAGCGCGGCGCTGCGCTCCGGCTCCTGCTCGCGCCATGTCCAGGCGTCACGGAGCAGGGTCAGGGTCGCGGGCGCCATCGGAGAAAAGTATAGGTGGGCCGGCGGCGGCTCAGAGCCGAGGATCAGCAGCCCTCCAGGCCGGGTAGGCCGGAGCCGTCCCTTTAGTCTTTCGCCACACTCCCGACCCTGCCCATATCGCTTAGGCACAATGCACCCATGGCCGCCTTCCGCCTTCCAAAACGGGTGTGGATCGCCGCCGCGCTGGGCGCCATCGCCGCGCGGCGGCTGCTCAGCGCCCCCTTCGATCTCGAGGGCCGCAGCGTGCTGATCACCGGCGGCTCGCGGGGCCTGGGGCTGGCCCTGGCGCGCGAGGTGCTGGAGCGGGGGGCGAACGTGACCCTGGTGGCCCGCTCGGGCCCAGACCTGCAGCGGGCCAGGGGGCTGCTGGGCGGCGGGGTGCGGGTGCAGACCATCACGGCCGACCTCACGCAGCCGGGCGAGACCGAGCGCGTGGTGGCCGAAACCGCGCGTCACCACGGCGAGCTGGACGTCGTGATCAACAACGCCGGCCTGATCCAGAGCGGCCCGCTGGCCAACATGACCGAGGCCGACTTCCGCGACATCCTGGAGATCAACACCCTGGTGCCCCTGCGGCTGACCATGAGCGCCCTGCCCTACCTGCGGGCGCGGCGGGGGCGCGTGCTGATGATCGCCTCGGTGGGAGGGAAGGTCGCCATCCCGCATCTGGCGCCCTACTCGGTGAGCAAGTTCGCCACGACGGGGCTGGGCCAGGCGCTGCGCTCCGAACTGGCCCGCGAGGGGATCGGCGTGACCACCGTGCTGCCGGGGCTGATGCGAACCGGCAGCCCGCGCCAGGCGCTGGTCAAAGGGCAGGCGGGCAAGGAATACGCGCTGCTGGCCACGCTGGACAACCTGCCGCTGGTGTCCCTGGACGCCCGGGAGGCGGCGCGGCGCATTGTGAACGCCCTGGTGCGCGGCGACGCCGAGGCGGTGATCGGTGGCCCGGCCCTGATCCTGCGGACGGCCCAGGCGCTGGCCCCGCAGCTCACGGCCGACCTGATGGCCCTGGGCAACCGCCTCTTGCCCGGCCCCACGCCGCGGGACACGGCGGTGCGCGGAGAGAGCGTGGAGAGCCCGGTCACCCAGCGCAACCCCATCAAGCAGCGCGCCGAGGCCGACTTCAACCAGCAGGGATCGGAGAAGGAGCCCGGCGCGGATGAAGACATGAGCCTCAAGCCTTGAGCCAGTGGGGCCTCTCCCGGCGCCGTTCATCTGTCCCAGGGGTTTCATCACAAAGGCGTTAGGCAACGTTCAGACGGTGAGCCCGTTCCCAAAGCCTGCTGGCCGCGGCGGCTGTACTGCCGCATGACACCAAATGTTGGAGCGCGCGAATGACCGACGACCCACGTGACGTCCAGGGGAACGCCGGGCCAGAGGTCGAGGGGGCCGGGGAAGCGTCCGAGCCCAGCACCGGGGCGCACATGCCCACCATGGAGCGCTCGGTCATGGGCACGCTGGGCGTCGCCCTGATGGGCGCAGGGCTCCGCAGCGCCCGCCCGATCCAGAAGATCGTGCTAGGCAGCGTGGGCGCGGGGCTGGCCGCGATGGCCGCCACGGGGCGCAACCCCCTGGCCAACGCCCTCAAGATCCGCCAGTCCGCCGACGGCGACACGCTGGTGAGCGACGCCGTAACCATCGGCAGGCCGGCGGCGGAGCTGTACGCCGTGTGGCGCGACCTCGCTGGCCTGCCGCGCCTGATGACCCACCTGGAGCGGGTGGAGGTGCTGAGTGAGACGCGCTCGCGCTGGACGGTCAAGGCGCCCACCGGAGACGTGAGCTGGGAGGCCGAGATCACGGCCGACGTGCCCGGCGAGCGGCTGGCCTGGAGCTCGCTGCCTGGCGAGGGCATCGAGAACTCCGGCGAGGTGCTGTTCCGTCCGGCCCCCGGCGACCGGGGCACCGAACTGATCGTGCGGCTGCGCTACCGGCCTCCCGGCGGCACGACCGGCGCGGTGATCGCCCGGATCGCCGGAGAGGAGCCTGCCCAGCAGCTGCGCGACGACCTGATGCGCTTCAAGCGCGAGCAGGAATTCGGCTCCGAGCCCACCACTGAGGGCCAGAGCAGCGGCCGCGAGCCCGCTACGTCCTCCTCCCCGAAAGCAGGTCAGGCATGAAAGCGATCATCTGGCAGGGCGTCAACAAGGTCGGCGTGGAGAACGTTCCCGATCCGGCCCTCCTCCTTCCCACCGACGCCATCATCAAGGTCACCTCGACCGCCATCTGCGGCTCGGATCTGCACCTGCTCGACGGCGTGATCCCCAGCATGGAGAAGGGCGACATCCTGGGCCACGAGTTCATGGGCGAGGTGGTCGAGGTCGGCCGCGACGTGAAGAAGCTCAGCGTGGGCGACCGGGTGGTCGTGCCCTTCAACCTGGCCTGCGGGGTGTGCGACCCCTGCCGGCGCGGGCTGTTCAGCGCCTGCGACAACTCCAACCCCAACCACCGCATGGCCGAGGCGCTGTACGGCGCGGTCAGCGGCGGCGGCCTGTTCGGCTACTCGCACATGTACGGCGGCTACGCGGGCGGGCAGGCCCAGTACGTGCGGGTGCCCTTCGCGGACGTCGGCCCGCACAAGATCGAGAGTGGGCTGCGCGACGAGCAGGTGCTCTTTCTCACCGACATCTTCCCCACCGGCTACCAAGCGGCCGAGAACTGCAGCATCGTCCCCGGCCGGGACGTGGTGGCGGTGTTCGGCGCCGGCCCGGTGGGCCAGTTCGCCGCCCGCTCCGCGCAGATGCTGGGCGCCGCCCACGTGATCGTGATCGACCGCGTGCAGGGGCGCCTGGCGATGGCCGAGGCCGCCGGCTGCCAGACCATCAACTACGAGCAGGACGACGTGCTGGTCGCGCTGCGTGAGGCGACCGGCGGGCGCGGCCCGGATCACGTCATCGACGCGGTGGGCATGGAGGCCCACGGACACGGCCCCGGCGCCCTGGTCGACACCGCCAAGCAGAAGCTGAAGCTCAGCTTCGACCGCATCACGGCGCTGCGCTGGGCCATCCTGAGCTGCGGCAAGGGCGGCACCGTCTCCATGCCCGGCGTCTACGGCGGCCTGATCGACAAGCTCCCGATGGGCGCGGCCTTCGCCAAGGGCCTGACCTTCAAGATGGGCCAGACCCACACCCACCGGCACATCGCGCCGCTGTTGGGCCGCATCGAGGCGGGCGAGATCGACCCCAGCTTCGTGATTACCCACCGCGCCTCGCTCGATCAGGCGCCCGAGCTGTACAAGACCTTCCGCGACAAGCACGACGGCTGCGTGAAGGTGGTGCTCAACCCCTGGGCGTAAGAGTTTGGGCGGAGGTCAGCTCAGGGGTCTGAACACTGCCCCCCCCGGCACCCTTCATCCCACTGCCCCCGACCCGCTGTTCGATGCCTTCGGCTACCGGCCGGAACCCTCAACGAACCTTCCCGAGTGTCAACTCTGGACGCTGGACGGAAGCGGACCGATCTCCGGGGGCGGAACCTCGAGGCCTGCGCCGAGCTGATAGCGCTTCGAGCGGAACGTCCACTCCAGCAGCCCGCCCACGCGCAGCTGCTGGAGTTTCACATAGCGGGACATCAGGGCGCCGACCTCGGGGCCGAAGTCCGGCAGGTGCTGCTCGCCGTCGATCAGGCGCTCCAGTTCCTGGTGGTACATGCCGGCCGCCATCTCCAGGGCGGGCTGAAGTTCCAGCTGCCGCTCCTGCTGCAGCACCAGCACCAGGTTGTGGACGTCGCCGTTCTGGAGTTCCTTTTCCAGCGAGAGGATGTCGTTCGACCAGCACACCGCCCGGTTGGCCTGCATCGTCAGCGCCTGCACGGCTGGGTGGTCGCGCACCGCCGGGGGCAGGCGCAGGCCGTCGACGATCTCCAGGAACGCCTCGTCGATGGCCAGTCCGGCAGTCAGGGGCCGCATCTTCACGTACTCGGCCAGCGTGGGGATCGTCTTGCTGGCGCGGTTGTCGGCTTCCCAGACCAGCGATTCGAAGTAGCTGTCCACGTGCCTGGTCAGGGTCTGCAGCCAGGCCGGGCCGCCCGCCTGCAACAGCCGGGGGTGCAGATCCGCCATCGCCCAGGCCAGCGGCTCGTCATCCGGCGCCGGCGGCTGGCCCTGGAGGGTGGCCGAGAGCCGTGAGGTCAGGGCCCGCAGCCGCGCGGGATTGTGCCCGATGCCCGAGGAGTCGCAGCGGTCGTCGTGCAGGATCATCAGGCCGACCCAGTCGGCCGTCAGGCGAAGGCCCTCGTCGTCGGCGCTGGGATGCAGCGCCGCCACGGCCTGCACGATGTTCGTCGCGAAGAGGCCGCGCGAAATGTCCTCGTTCGGGCCGAGCCCGTGGCGGGCCAGCCAGGCGGACGTCTCACGGCTGACCGCCTCATGGGGGGCGGGCGGGGCGACCGGAAAGGGGTTTTGCAGCGCCGGGAGCACCAGCGGTGTGTCCCGGCTGTCCAGCGACACCTCGACCCGGTTCTTTCCGGCATGCTTGGCGCTGTACAGCGCCGCGTCGGCGCGGCGCAACAGCGACTCGGCGCCCTCGCCGGTGCGGTAGGTGGCGATGCCGAAGCTGGCGGTCACCCGGCCCACCTCGGGCATCCGGTGGGCGGCCAGCGCCCGGCACAGGCGCTCGGCCAGGATGCGGGCGTAGGGCAAATCGATCTGGACGGCCAGGATCAGGAACTCCTCGCCGCCCCAGCGGCCCAGCAGGTCCGTGGTGCGAAGTTCGCGCTGCATCAGTTCAGCCGTCTGACGCAGCACCTCGTCACCGGCGGCGTGGCCGTGGCGGTCGTTGATCTTCTTGAAATCGTCCAGATCGAACAGGATCACGGACCAGCTCGAACCGTAGCGCTCGGAGCGCAGCACCTCCTGGCTCAGCTGCAGGTCGAGCTGCCGGCGGTTGCTCACCCCGGTCAGCGGGTCGAGGTGGGCGAGCCGGCGCATCTCACCCACCTGGGTCTGCAGCTGCGAGACATGGTGTCTCAGGGTGGCGAGCACGTACAGCAGGATCAGGATCATCGCGCCGGCCAGGTAGAAGTCCAGCAGGTACCGCACATTGCTCAGGGCGCCCGACAGCACCCCGTACAGGCCGATGAGTACACCGATCACGTACACCACCAGCGAGCGGCGGATGGCGCTGCGCGACCCGTCGATCAGGAAGGCCAGCACATACAGGAAGGGCGTCCAGATATAGACCTGCGCCAGTGCCGCGTCGGGAATGGCCGGCGAGTGCGCCACCGTGAAGACGAACTTGGCCATGAAGGCGGTGGCCGCGACCCCGAAGAAGGCCCGCTCGATCCAGCGGACGGTCACCCGGCCCATCAACTGCAGCAGGAGCAGGCTCAGCAGCGCGACGGCCAGCAGGGGCAGGGCCAGGTGGTTGAAGGGATCGGGCTCACCGCGCAGGCCAATCACGTAGGTGAAGACCACCGCAATGAGGGTCGCCTGCAGGACGGGCAGGTACACGCGGCGTTTGATCTGGGCCAGCCGATCGCCGCCGTCTGCCTTGAGGGCCGCGGGGCCGGGGTTCGGAGAGGAGGGCGGCACGTCGGCCCAGAATAGCAGCCGCGCTGCGTGGGCAAGCCACTCCTGGCGGTGGTATCTCACGGCTGTCGTTCCGTCAGCGCAGGCGGAGCGCACGGCCTCAACCCGCAGCTCACCCCTGGGCAGGCCGCACAATGGTTCCATGACCCAGCCCCCGGGAGCCGCCGCCACCTTCGACTTCTCCGGTCGCCGCGCGCTGGTCACGGGGGCCGGCAAGGGCATCGGGCGGGAGATCGTGGCCTTCCTGACCCGCTGCGGCGCGGACGTGGTGGCCCTCAGCCGCGACCAGGGCGACCTGGACAGCCTGAGCCGGGAGACCGGCTGCGTGGGGGTGGCGGTGGATCTCGGCAGCGCCGACGGGGCCCGCCGCGCCGCCAAGACCGCCGGGCCAGTCGACCTGCTGGTCAACAACGCCGGCATCGCCCTCCTGCAGCCCTTTCTGGACACCACGCCGGACGCCTTCGACCAGACCATGGCCGTGAACGTCCGCGCGGCACTCACGGTCAGTCAGGTGGTGGCGCGGGGCCTGATCCAGCGTGGCGCACCCGGCGCCATCGTGAACGTCTCCAGCCAGTCCTCGATGGTCGGCCTCCCCCTGCACGCCGCCTATTGCGCGTCCAAGGGGGCGCTCGACCAGCTCACCCGGGTGATGGCCATCGAACTCGGGCCGCACGGCATCCGCGTGAACGCCGTGAATCCGACGGTGACGCTCACACCCATGGGACAGATGGCCTGGGGCGACCCGGCCCGCAGCGCCCCGATGCTCGCGCGCATCCCGCTGGGGCGCTTCGCCCAGGCGCTGGACGTGGCCCAGGCGGTGGCCTACCTGCTCAGCGACGCGGCGGCGATGGTGCACGGCGTGATGCTGCCGGTGGATGGGGGCTTCCTGACGTCGTGAGGGGTATTGGCCCCGCCTGCCCTATTTGATCGCCCCCATCGTCAGGCCCTTGACGAGGTGGCGCGAGACCAGCAGCGAGAAGATCACCACGGGCAGCACGATCAGCGTGCCGGTGGCCATGATGGCGCCCCAGGGCACGTCGTAGCCGCTCAGGAAGGAGGTGGCGCGCACGGGCGCGGTCACGCCGTCACCGCGCGTCAGGAACAGCGCGAAGAGCAGTTCGTTCCAGTTGAAGATGAAGCTCAGGATGCTGGAGACGACCACGCCGGGCAGCGCCAGCGGCAGCGCGATCCGCAGGAAGATGAAGCCGGGCGAGGCGCCGTCCACCATCGCGGCCTCGTCGAGTTCGCGTGGAATCGAGCGGAACTGGTCCGTGCAGATCCACACCACCACCGGAATGGAGAAGGTCAGGTACATGGCGATCAGGAGCGCCGGGTTGCCGATCAGGCGCAGCTGCGAGGCCAGCAGGTACACCGGCAGGATGATTACCACGGGCGACATGAAGCGGTTGGAGATGAACCAGAACCACAGGTCGTCCTTGCGCCTGAAGTCGAAGCGGGCCAGCGCGTAGGCGGCGGGGGTGCCCAGCAGCACGGCCAGCAGGGTGGCGCTGGTCGCCACGATCAGCGAATTCACCAGGCTGCCGCCCACCTGGTACTGCTCGCCCAGGATGGTGCGGTAGTGCTCCAGGGTGCCCTGGAAGACCAGCAGCGGCGGCTTGGCCACGATCTGGTTGGTGGTCTTCAGAGACGTGCTGACCATCCAGAAAAAGGGAAACAGCGTGCACAGCAGCACCACGATCAGGCCCAGGCCATGCAGCGCCGACTTCACGCGGCGGCCGCGCCGGGCGCGCCGCACGGCGAGCTGGTCGGCACTGGTCGGCTGGGTTACGGATGGACTGGGCCGGGTGGTCACGCGTCGTCTCCCCGGTACAGATAGCGGATATACAGGCGCGAGAGCACGGTGGTGAGGATGAGCATCAGCAGCGCCTGGGCCGAGGCCACGCCCTGATCGAAGGCCCCGCGCAGCCCGATGCGCGTGATGTACAGGTTGATCAGCTCGGTCGAGCTGCCGGGGCCGCCGCTGGTCAGGGTGTAGACCATGTCGAACTGCTTGAGGATGTCGGCCGTGCGCAGGATCAGGATGGCGGTCAGGGCGGGGAGCAGGAAGGGCAGCTGGATGTGGCGCAGCATCGCCCAGAAGGAGCGCGTTTCCAGGGTGGCGGCCTCCTCGACCTCGGCGGGCACGGCGGTCAGGCCCGACAGGAAGATCAGCGCGGCGAAGGGCGTCCACTGCCAGATCTCCAGCAGCAGGATGGTCACGAAGGCCAGCGTGGGATGGCCCAGCCACTCGATCCCGACCGTCCTTCCGGTCACGCTGTTCACGGCGAAATTGACCACCCCGAAGTCCTGGTTGAAGATCAGGCGCCCGATCAGGCCGGTGACCACCGGGGTCATGGCCAGCGGGATCACCAGGGACACGCGTGCAAAGCCGCGCAGCCGCGCCCAGGGGCCGCGCCGCAGCAGCAGGGCAATCCCCAGGCCCAGCGCGATCTGGATGGGCAGGGACACCGCCAGGTAGATCAGCGTGCGGCCGATGGCGCCCCAGAACGACCCGTCTCGCAGCACCGTCAGGTAATTGCTGAACCACACGAAGTCGCGAGGGATGTTGGGCTGGGCCAGCAGGTAGGTGTGCAGCGAGACCCAGGCGGCGAACACCAGCGGGTAGATCCCCACCACGGCCAGCACCACCACGGCCGGACTCAGGAACAGGAACGGGGTGAGGCGTCGTTGGGTATGCATGGGCGGCACGCTCCGGGGCTGAGGTGGGCAGGCGCGCTGGCCGGGCCGTCACGATCAAAAGGGCGTCTGATGGTGGGAACTGGCGGAGCGGTCGGGGCTGACGGGGCGGCGACCAGCGGCGCACTCAGGGGTGAGCGACAGGCGAACAGGGCGGCGGCGCGGTAGCGATCAGTATGGCAGAGGGCTGGATATGCGGTGAAATCGGCGCCTGTCGCCCCCGGCAGCACGCCAGCATGACCGCGCGACTGCCGGCCATGCTGGACGCCGATTTCCCGAACGGCTCTCCTCCCCCCCACCTCTGGCCCTACTGCAGCTTGGCCTTCTTCCCGCTGTAGTAGCCGGCCTTTTCCAGAATGGCCTTGACCTGATCGTCGATGACCTTGGCGCCGACCGCGGTGCTGAGCTGGCCCAGCATGATCTTGGTGCCGTTCTCGGCCACGATCTGCGAGATCTGGGGCCACTCGGCGAAGCGCGGGCGGAAGTTGGGCACGGCGGTGCCGGCGCTCCAGGACTTGACCATCGGGTCGACGTAGAGGTACTTGGAACGGATCGCCGGGTCTTTGTACACCGCCTGACGACCGCTGACGCCGCCCGCCTGCACGTAGGCCTTGGCGTTCTTCTCGGAGGTGATCCACTGGATGAACAGGTAGGCGGCCGCCTGCTTCTTGGCGTCCGAGTTCGAGTTGACGCCCAGCGAGAAGCCGCCCAGCGCGGGCTTGAGGCCGGCCGAACCCAGTGGCTCGGTGGTCACGCCCAGGCAGCCGGGGCCAATCTTGGACTGTTTGGGATCGGTGATGGTCGGGTAGAAGGCCGACCATTCGGTGATCATGGGTACCGTGCCCTGGTTAAAGGCGTTGACGACCTCGTTGTGATCCTGATCCACCACGCCGGGGGGCATGTACTTCATCAGATCCTGGCGGAACTTCAGGCCTTTTTGCGACGCGGCGCTACTCAGGTTGGGCTGGAAGGTCTTGGCATCGATCAGGCTGCCGCCCGCGAGCCAGAGGGTGCGCATGAAGGAGTCCGCACTCTGGGTCTCGCCCCGGCGCGACTGCAGCGCGAAGGCGTACTTGCCGTTCCCGGTCAGCTTGGGGCCGTAGACCTTGAGCAGTTCGTCCCAGGTCTTGGGCGGGCCGCTGAAGCCGGCGGCCTTCAGGGTGCACTTGTTGTAGTACATCAGCCCCGAGTAGTTGTCGAAGGGCAGGCCGTAGACCTTGCCGTTCCAGGTGCCGAAGGAATTGAGCAGCACCGGGAAAAAGCCTTTCAGGTTCAGCGCCGGGTCGGCCAGCTTGGGGTCTTTAGTGAACTTGTCCAGGGGCACCATCCAGCCGGCGTCGGCGAATTGCCCGATCCACACCACGTCGCTGAGCACCAGATCGGCCCCGCCGCCCGAGGTGAAGTCCAGCACGTAGCGCTGGTTGGTGCTCTCGTAGGGCACGACCTCGAACTTGATCTTGATGCCGGTCTCCTTCTCGAACTGCGGGATGAGCTGCGCGGCGGCCTTGTAGCCGGGGCGATCCAGGAAGATGGCGCTGACGGTGGTGCCCTTGTAGGGCGCGGCGGCGGTCGCCAGGCTCCAGGTCTGCGCCTGGGCCTGGGCTCCCAGCAGGGCGGTCACGGCGGCGGACAGGGCAACGGTGGTGCGGGTCATGGGCATCTCCTGGACAGCGCTGAGGGGCGGCGGGCGGTGGGCGGGGCAGCAGGAGGGGGACAGCGGCGGGAGTGGGGGCTGCGGCGGGACGGCGGGATGCAGGACTGGTACATGCGTCTCCTCAGCGAGGCTCGGGGCAGCCGGGGCCTGGTCAGCGGGACTCCGGGAGCCCACCCGGATAGATGACGGCCTTCAGAAACCCGTCCGGCACCTCATGGGCGTCCTGAAAGGCGCGGCCGGCGTCCTCCATGGCGTAGTGGTGAGTGGCGATGGCCCCGATGCCCACCCGGCCCGAGCGCACCAGTTCGATGGCGCGTGGGTAGACGTGGCCCATGCGGCGAGACATCCGGATGATCAGGCCCTTGCGCCGGGCGTTGGCGGCCGTCATGAGGAACTGGTCGCCGTCCGGGATGCCGACCAGGGTGACCCGGCCGCCGATGCGCGCGACCTGCGCGGCCTGCTCCGGCGCTTCGGGCGAGGTGGTGGCTTCCAGCACGTAGTCCTCGCCCCGGCCACGGGTGAGCTCCAGGATCTCGGAGTGGTGCTCGTGCACGCTGTCGGCGCCCATCGCCAGGGCCACCTCCCGCCGCGCCGCGCGGGGCTCGACCACCCGCACGTGGGCCGCGCCGCAGACCCGCGCCACCTGCAGCAGCATCAGCCCGATGGGCCCCGCCCCCAGCACCGTCACGCCGCTCAAGGGTCTCAGCCGGGTGATGTCCAGCGCGTGCAGCGCCACACCCAGCGGCTCCAGCAGGGCGGCCAGCGCGGGCGAGAAATCCTCCGGCACCGGGAACAGGCTGCCCGGCGGCACGGAGATGTACTCGGCCAGACCGCCGTCCACGCCGGGCGAGCCCAGGAAGCGTACGTTCGGGCAGAGGTTGGGATAGCCCGCGAGGCACTGCTCGCACTGGCCGCAGGCCTGCGCCGGATCGACCGCGACCAGAGTGCCGTCGCTCAGGCCAAACGGCCCGCCGCTGCCGTCCACCACAGTCGCCGCGAACTCGTGGCCGGGCGTCATGGGCCGCCGGATCACGGCCGGGCCGATGCCGCCCTCGTGGTAGTAGTGCATGTCCGAGCCGCAGACGCTCACGGCCTGCACCCTGAGCATGACCTCACCGGGCACGGTGAGCGGGCGGGGTTCGTCGTGCAGGCGAAGGTCGTGGACACCGTGCAGGCGCACGGTTCTCATGCTGGGCAGCCCCGTGAGGGGTGAACCGGGCGCCGGGTGCGGCTGGGTCATGCTCAGTTCCTCCGGTCGGGCTGGACGGCGACCACGGGCGCGGCGGCCTGTCCCTGTCCGGCCGCATCGGGCGTGGTCAGGAGCACCTCGACGTCGTGGCGCTGGCAGTATTGCAAGTAGGGCTGGGGCATCGCGTCGCTGACCACCACGTGCATGTCCTCCAGGTGACCGATCTGCGGGCCGACCACCTGGCCGAACTTGCTGGCGTCGGTCAGCAGGATGGTCGTGCGTGCGGCGCGGATCACCGCCCGGATCACGCGCGCTTCCTCTTCGGTGTAGATGGTCAGGCCGCCTTCCAGGCTGACCCCGGTCACCGCGATGAACGCGTATCTGAGCTTGAGGCCCGCCAGCGCCGCCTCGGTGGTCGGGCCGACCAGCGCCTCGACAAAGCCCACCAGCTGACCGCCCAGCAGCGTCACGCCCATGCCCTGGGGGCTGCTGCGGGCCAGCGCCGTGGCGGTCGGCAGGGAGTTGGTGTAGACCTGAAGGTCGTCCTGATTCAGGGCCAACGCGAATTCGTGGGCGGTGCTGCCCGGCGCCAGATAGAGGCTCGACCCGGGCCGTACCAGGGGCCGGGCCCGCATGGCCACCGCCACCTTGGCCTCGTGATTCTGCACGGCCCGGTCTTGAAAGCTCTGTTCGATGTAGTTCCGCAGCACCGCGCCGCCGTGTACCTTGCGCAGCAGGTTGAGCCCCGCCAGATGCGCCAGATCGCGGTGGATGGTCATCTCGGAGACCCCCAGGTCGCGGGCCAGTTCGGACACCTTGCAGCTGCCCCGCTCCTGCAGGACGTTCAGGACGTACCGGTGTCGCTCATCGGCCATTCGTGGCGAACTGGGCATACTCCTCCTCGGAAGGGCGGGAGCCGTCAGGAATGAACCGGCCAGGCACCCCGGTGCGGGTCACCGGCGACGTGCATACAGTGCAGAGGCGAGTCTGCAGTGAAGTGATTTTTTGTTACCTTCGGGAGTATGCGGGAAGCACAATGGCTTGTCAAGCTGGCGCAGCAAGACCTCCCGAACCCCGTCGCCCCGAGTCCGGTCGCCATGCACGCGAGCTCATTGAGCGGCCTGACCTGTCTTTTGTGGATTCCTGTCCGGAGCGGGCCAGGTGGGGAAAGCGGCCGTATGGTCACGTGCGACGAGCCCTCGTGAGGCTTGGCCAACAAGGTCAACCAGCACGAATCACAAATAATCACATCAGGGGAAGATTGAAAGCTGCGACCTTGCCGGGAGCGCTCCGCAGCCTCACCGATGGGCCTCCTGCCGGCCCCACCATGCTTTCCTGCACCTCCTACCCGCGCCGGCTCCCCCAGGAGGTTGTCCAGTCGTGTCACCTCCCCCCCCAATCCAGCACACCACGGCCCCTACACTGTCCCTATGGCCCTGTCCTCTATGGCGTGTACTTTGAGCTAACCGTCGTGGCCCGGAGAGCGGCCCGACCGTCCGGCGCGCGGATCAGCCGGCCAGATGAACCGCACGACGCCCCTGCCCCTCCGGATGGCGGCGCCTGGAGAACCCCTTGAACAACGACATCGCACAGCTTCATCCCAGCGCGCAGGGCGAACTGATGGCGCACGCGGTCGACGCCTGCGTGCACTGCGGCTTCTGCCTGCCCGCCTGCCCCACCTACGCGCTGCTGGGCGACGAGATGGACTCTCCGCGCGGCCGCATCGTGCTCATGAAGGAGGTGCTGGAGGGCAACCTGCCCCTGTACGACGCCACGCCGCACCTCGACCGCTGCCTGGGCTGCGTGGGCTGCGTGACCGCCTGTCCCAGCGGCGTGCCCTACGGCGAACTGATCACCGCCTTCCGGGGCTGGAGCGAGCCCCAGCGCCAGCGGCCGGTGCTGCAGAAGCTGACCCGCGCAGCGGTGCTGACGATGCTGCCCCGGCCGGGACTCTTCCGCGCCGGCGCGAGCGTGGGCCGTTTTGCCAAGCCGCTCGCTGGGCTGCTGCCCCAGGCGCTGCGCGCTCCCCTCGACCTGCTACCCGGGTCACTGCAGCCGGCTCAACCCCTTCCCGAGTTCACGCCCGCCCAGGGCGCGCGCCGGGGCCGGGTGGCGCTGCTCGCCGGCTGCGCCCAGCAGGTGCTGACCCCCAACTTCAACGCGGCCACCGTGCGGGTGCTGAGCCGCAACGGCGTCGAGGTCACGGTGCCCCGGGATCAGGGCTGCTGCGGCGCGGCGGCCATGCACACGGGCGCGCGGCCCCTGGCGCTCGAGCAGGCCCGGCGCAACCTGGACGCCTTCGGGGCCGGCGCGCAGGGGGTGGACGCCATCGTGTCCAACGCCGCCGGCTGTGGGGCCGGCCTCAAGGAGTACCCCATGCTGCTCGCCGGCGAGGGCGAGGCCGACGAGGCCCGCGCGCGGGAACTGGCCGCTCAGGTGCAGGACATCAGCGAATTCCTGCACGGGCGGCTGCTGGAGGGCACGCTGGAGCCCACCCTGCCGACCTCGCGGCCGATCACGGTCGCGTACCACGACGCCTGCCACCTGGCCCACGCGCAGGGCGTGCGCGCCGCGCCGCGCGCCCTCCTGCGCGCCATCCCCGGCGTCACGGTGCTGGAAATCCCGGAGGGCGACCTGTGCTGCGGCTCGGCCGGCACCTACAACCTGGAGCAGCCGGAACTCGCCGGGCAGCTCGGCGACCGCAAGGCCCGCAACGTCATGGCCACCGGAGCGGACTTCGTGGTCAGCGGCAACGTGGGCTGCCACACCCAGTTGCAGAGTCACCTGGGCCGCCTGGGCAGCCCGGTGCGCGTGCTCCATACGGTGGAACTGCTGGATCTGGCATACCGGGGGGAACTGTGATGCCTGCGGCATGCAGAGGGCAGAGGGCAGAGGGCAGAGCGCAAACAGCATTTGGCCCTCTGCGCCAGGGAGGCGCCCCATGACCCCCGAGAAACTCGCCCTGACCACCACCTCGCCCGTGGCCAAGCCCGTCTCGGCGGGCGGCGCGGACACGGCGCTGGCGCGCGAGCTAACGCGGCAGCTGGGGCCGAAGAAGGTGCTGTCGAACCTCTCCGAGCGGCTGAACTACCGCTACGACGCCATCCAGTTCGGGGTCACGCCGCTGTGCGTGGTGCTGCCCGAGAGCACGGCGGACGTGGTGGCGGCCGTGAAGGCGGCGCGGTCGGCGGGCGTGCCCATCGTCGGGCGCGGCGCGGCCTCGGGCCTCTCGGGCGGGGCCACGCCGCTGGAGCCCAGCCTGGTGGTCTCGTTCACCCGCATGACCCGGCTGGAGATCGACCCGGCGCGGCGCGAGGCGAGGGCCCAGCCCGGCGTGATCACGCTGGCGGTCTCGGAGGCGGCGCGGCCGCACGGGCTGGTGTATCCGCCCGATCCGGCGTCCCTGCGTACCTCCACCATCGGCGGGAACCTGGGCGAGAACGCGGGCGGGCCGATGTGCTTCAAGTACGGCGTGACCGGCGACTACGTGACCGGGCTGGAGTTCGTGGACGCCGGGGGTGAGGTGCACCGGCTCACGCGTGAGGCCTACGACCTGGCCGGGCTGCTGATCGGCTCGGAGGGTACCCTGGGCCTGATCACCGACGTGACGCTGCGCCTGACCACGCCCGCCAGGTTCACCCGCACCCTGATGGCCTCGTTCCCCGAAGTCGGGCAGGCCGCCGAGGCCGTGAGCAGCGCCATCGCCGCCGGCGCGGTGCCCAGCAAGCTGGAGTTCATGGATCAGGCGTGCGTGGGCGCCATCGAGGACTACCTGCACCTGGGCCTGCCGCGCCATGCCGGCGCCCTGCTGCTGGTCGACACCGACGGCCACGACCTGGAGACCGTGGAGGAGGAGCGTGCGCTGGTCGAGGCCGCCTGCCTGAACGCCGGGGGCACGGTGCGCCGCGCCGCCACCGACGCCGAGGCCGCCGCGCTGTGGCAGGCCCGCCGCTCGGTCTCGCCCGCGCTGGGCCGCATCCGCCCGCAGCGCATGAACGAGGACATCGTGGTGCCCCGCAGCGCGCTGCCCGAGGTGGTGCGCGAAATCCGCGCCCTGGGCGACGCCTCGGGTCTGACGCTGGTGCAGTTCGGGCACATCGGCGACGGCAACCTGCACCCCAACATCCTCTTCGACCCGCGCAAGGAAGACGCCCACGCGGTGCACGAGCTGGCCCACAGGATCGCCCTGGTGGCCATCCGGCACGGCGGGGTGCTCAGCGGCGAGCACGGCATCGGCACCATGAAGCGCGACTTCATGACCGACGCGGTCGATCCCGTGACCCTGGACGTGCTGCGGAGCGTGAAGGCGGCCCTCGACCCGGCGGGGGCGCTCAATCCGGGCAAGGTGCTGCCGGACGCGGTGAAGTCGTGAGTGGGTGCAGAGGGCAGAGCGCAGAGGGCAGAGGGCAACAGGCGGTCAGTCCTGTGCCCTGTGTCTTCTGCCGCCCGGAGGGCCTCCATGCCTATCCTTGACCTCTCCCCCGGCGACCAGACCGTCACGGTGAGCGGCGATACGGAGCTGCTGGAGGTCTACGAGGCGCTTCCCACCGGCCTCTATCCCCCGTTCCCACCCGTCGAGCTGCCTGGAGGAGTCGGCGGCCTGATCGCGCGGGGCGGCTTCGCGCAGACCTTCTTCTTCGGCGCCGAGGTGCTGGGCGTGACCTTCCGCTCTCCCTCGGGCCGGGTGGTGCGGGCGGGCGGGCGCACGGTCAAGAACGTGCAGGGCTACGACCTGACCCGCCCCTTCGTGGGCTCCTTCGGCGCGCTGGGCGAGGCGCTGGAGGTCACCCTGCGGCTGCGCCCCGGCCTGAGCGTGCGCCACCTCGCCGCCCCCGGCCGCCAGGGCGACCTGCACAGCGACCCACACCGGGTTCAGGCGCGCTTCGCCTGGGAGCAGGAGGGCGAGCTGCACCTGCTGCACTTCGGGCACGGGCGGGAGGTCGCGGCGGCCCTGAGCGCGCTGGACGGTGCGCGGGAGCTTCAGGGCACCGCCGACCTGCGCCCGCTCTTCCCGAACGGCGTCGGCGTGGGCGCGGGCGGCCCGCTGCGCGATGGCCGCTTCGGCTGGGTGGATGGTGGGGGCGTGCCCGATATGCCCCCCCTGTTCGCCCGCCTGGCCGCCAGCCTGTAGGGCAGAGTCCGCCCTGCCGTACTCCTTAGCGCAGCACGATCGCGGCGCTCAGGCGGCGCAGGTAGGCGCGCAGGGTCTGGGCGTGGCGGTCGAGCTCGTTCTCGTCGGAAGCCACCTGGCCGCGCAGCAGGGCGTCCCAGGCCTCATCGGGCAGGCGGGGACAGCGGGGATCGCGCGCCAGGTCGCCCAACTCGGCGGCCACCTGATCGAACGCCGCCCGGCTGGACGGCCTCTGACTGGGCCCGGTGGCCCTCCGGCGCGCTGACATGCCCTCAGCCTAAACCTGTGGCCCGCCCGGCGCAGACACATGTGACCAGTCCGCGTGCGCCACAGAGGCGACGTGTGCCGAACCTGACCGCTGAGGTGTGGAAACGCACATCGACGTGATCCTACGGTTGGCCGGCTCCGTCTCTGTAGAGCCTGACATCGTCGATATGGGCCCAGTTGGTTCCGGCCGGGGAATTCGACCAGATGCCGAGCACGACCTGACCTTTGGTGACCTTGATGTTCGGCATGGAGTACTTGACCCAGGTGTTGTTCGCGACAAGCGGAATACCGAGGTTCATCTCCGGCCCCCCATAATCCAGGGCGAACATGGTGAGGTTGTTCTGCCCCCCGCTGGTGCGTACCCACATCTCGAAGGTGTAGGTGCCGTTGGCCAGCCCAGAGACGCTCAATGAGCAGTTCTGCTTGAAGGCGCGGGTGTTGGACAGGGTCAGGAACTTCTTGCCGGAGTGGGGCTGCTGGGTGGTGATCGACTGGGAACCCCCCGGGGTCAGGTTGGCGTCCCACCACGTCGTCCAGCCGCTGAAATCTTCCTCGAAGCCGGGATTGACCAGACTCACCTCCGTCCGCTGCCCAGATGGAGCGGGCGCTGGCGTGGAGCCTGAAACCGGGGTGCTGGACTGGACTGCGGCCGGAGCAGCGCCCGACGGGATGGGCGGCGGTGGGGTGGCGGCCACACCGGAGGACAGCCCCCAGAGTTCAAGGACGTCCAGATTGGCCACCTCCTGATCCCGGCCGAATTTCAGGGTGTTGGTGCCCATTTTGAGTGAAACCGGAACATTGATCGTGGCGAACTGATCCCAGCTGCCCGTCGGGGGGTACTGCACGGTCATCACATTGACACCATTGATCCACAACGGCTGGGTCGCATTGCGCTGACTGCCATTGGCATAGCGGATGCGGAGCGTGTAGCTCCCGGTGCGGGGAGCCCGGACGGTGGGAAAGGTGACCTGGCTGTCCGCCTCATTGATATGTTCGACGTATCGCCCACCAGACGCCCTGTCCGAGCGGATAAGGTCGGCCCGGTAGATAACAGCCTGCTCGGCCTCGAACCGCCCTAGGAATCCGGCGGGCCGGATGGCCGGGGTCGGCGTCTGCCTCGGCGCGGGAGGCGCGGCCACCGGTCGGACAGGTGCGGGGGCAGGCGCGGCGGCCGGTGGGCGGGCCAGCGGAGGGGTGGCCGGAGACTGCGTCACGGAATAGCGCCTGGGGGCGGTACCCTGCCCATCGATCTGCACCACGAAAAGGGCAATCCTGCCTCCCGTGGTGACCAGCAGATCGGTCTGCCCCACGGTCTTGGCTGCCGACAGTGCCACCCGGTTACCGATGACCTCCCGCTTGAAGAGCAGGATGTTGCCGCTGACGATGTTGGTGACCGGCGCCGGAAATTCGATCAGGGTGATGTAGCCCGGTGAGATCAGAATGGTGCCCGGCTTTTTCTCCAGCTGGCTGAGGGAGAACTGGATGGGTGGAGTCGCCGCCTGGGAAGCGGGCGAACACCACAGCAGGGCCAACACAGTCCCAGCGATCCTGAACGTTTTGTGCAGCATTGTGTCTCCTCGAACGCATGTAGGGCCACTGGGGGCCAGACTATTTTGATCCACCACGTGGGGATGGTATTTGGTCACAGCACCGGAGCCTGGGCCCTGGTGATCACGGCCGCCGGGCGCACATGGATCGAATGGATCCAGCCTGGCCGCACAGGCTGCCGTTCCGCCCGGGCTGGGCTTGAACCCAACGACCCTCTTCGGCTCCGCGTGCACATCCGCCAGTCCTTCCCGCCACCCTGGCCAGTGTGGACGCGTCTGTCCAGAAACGTGGCGGGGGACAGAATCATGGCTATGGAGCCTGAGCCGCCTCTGGCGGCTTCGAGAAGCTGCTCAGTTGTCCATCCGACCCGGCGGCCAGTCCAGAGTCGGAGGGCGTGAGCTGACCCACGATCTGATCCTGGGCCGTCCCACTTCCGAACGCCACCAGTGACGCCGGAGGCTTCGACACGACCGGAACCGCGCTGGGAACTGGGGAACTGGACACGGTGGTGGCCGGAGGCGCGGGGACGGCCGTCGGCCTGGGAACCGGACGAGCTGCGGGGACGGGACGAACGGTGGACGGGTTGACAGGGGTTAGCGTGGGGGCGCTGGGTCGCGCAACTGCCCTGGAGCCTGGTGCGGCGTCAGCCTCCGGTGCACTGCCTGCCACCGGCCCGGCCCGCCGACCCTCAGCCGCCGGCGTCACCCCGGCCTGGACTGTGACCGTCGGGGCCGCGCGAACCCGTGGACTGTCGGCCTGGGCTACACCGACTTGAGCTCTTCCATTCGGCGCGGACGCGCGGGGTGTGGTGGCCGCAGTCGAGCGGGGGAGGGTGGTCTGAACAGGCAGGCGTTCATCCGGGAGACCGCTCTCCAGAGGGCGCGGTGCAGGACGGACACGCGCCGGTGCAGGCGTCGGCCCACGAGCAGTCACCACGGTGACGGTGGGTTCAGGGACTGGCGGCACGGGCAGAGGAACGGTGCGGGAGGCGGGCTGGGCCTTCGACTCCGCTGGGACGGCGACAGGAGCCCGTGCTCCCAGCGCCACCGGCGACCCGGCGTTCCCCGACATCCCGCCGCGCACCGTGGCCGGCGCGAGCACAGCCGCCCCACACAATACGGACACCGCCCAGAGCCGCCGGGAATCCAGCACCGGTTGACCCGCCAGCACCGGCCGGTGCCACAGCCTGGTCACCCGCCTGACCGGCCTCAGGTCTCCTCGCTCCGGGCGCGTGATCCACGACCCACCAGTATCCTGGTTCGTCGTGGGGTAACTGGCCATGACCAGCGCGTACAGCGCTGGATACCTGGCTTCCAGATCGTCGAGTGCCGCCAGGAAGGCCGGAGAGCGTTCGTCCGGCAACGGCGAACCGGTCGCGGCTTCCACCACACCACGAACGTCGCGGCCGACCAGGGTCAGGATCGTCATGGAACCTCCAGCGTTCTTTAACCGTGTTCTCGTTACACTCTAGGCTATGGCCGAACCCGGAGGTGTGGGCGTGCCCGCAAATGTTCAGGGCCATCCCAGGAGCAGCGGGCCCGGTCGTCCATGGAGCTCTCGGTGAGGCTGCCTTCCTTTCTGGGGTGGCTGGGATATGCCACTCTCGGTCTGGCCCAGGCCACCAGCACTGCTGAAGCGGGGCCCGCTGGCTGGTGGCTGCTGTCGGCGGGCGGTGGAGCCGCGCTGGCTGCGGGGCTCTGGTGGACGATCACCGCTGGACGGCGCCGCTCGGCGCTGGGGGACTACCTTCGCCCGGATCGTCCTGCACGCGGCTATCTGGGCGTGACCCGCAGCGGCGCGGCCCTGCGCCCTGACGAGAGTCGCCGCTGTCAGCATGTACTGGTGACCGGTAGACCGGCCGAGGTGGCCCGCCGGTACCTCCAGCCCAATCTGCTGCTCGACGCCCACGATGGGGTGAGCGTGGTGATCTTTGATGTCAGCGGCGCAGCCAGCACGGACGCCGCCGATCTGCGCCCGCTGCTCGTCCCCTTCACTGCACGCCATGACGTGCAGGTGTTCGCGCCGTTCGAGGCCTTTACCCTGCGCTTCCCCCTGTTGGACGGTCTGGGGTCGGCAGAGGAAGCGGCGGGTCTGGCCACGGCCCTCCTGGGTGCCCCGGAATCTGACCCCTCCCCGGAACACCGGGCGCAATCCGCCCTTCTGGAAGGGCTGCTGCTGGACGCTGCCGCACGTCAGGGCAGTCTGCAGCAGCTGCTGAACCTCGTCCAGGCCGGGCCCGACGCCCTCGGCGCCCATCTGGCCAGGGCCGAAAAGGGAACGCGGCAGCGAACTCACCTCTATTTCAGCCTGCGTCACGAGCAGCAGGTCGGGGTGGCCCAGACGCTGACCCGGATCCTCGCCCTCTTCGCCAGTGACGACCTCGACCGGGCCACCAGCGCGGGGGGTACCCGCCGACCCGGTGACGGACTGGACGTGGGCCGCGCCTTGAGCGGGCCCGTGGCGATCTATCTTCGCCTGCCAGCGGAGACCGGGCAGTCCGAGTCCGGGCGCGCCCTGGTGCGGGCCCTGCAACACGTCGTCCTGCATGACCTGCTGCGTGCCGGCTCCCGGCTGGGCGGGGCTCCTCCACAGCATGTCAGCGTCTATCTGCCGCTGGCGGGCGACGCCGATGGACAGCTTCCGGAGCTGCCCGCCCTCCTGGCCCCCCTCCGTCTGACCCGCGTGGCCTGTCATCTGCCGACCCTGCCGCCGTCCGCTGTTCCTTTCGGCCTGGACGCAGCGCTGTTCGGTCACACCCTGACCCTTGGACGCGAGGTGCCGTCGCCGGGCGAGTTGCGGCTGGCCGATGGCCGCGTGAGCGCTGTCTGGCTCCCCGCGCTCTCGGAACGCCGGGCAGGGCGGGCGCGCAATCCGCTGTTCGAGGGCGCCCGGCAGACCCTGACCCCGGCCTCGCCGCAGGGACTGGAACTCACCCGCGACCTGGTGCTGCAGCGGCTGCTGAGCTGGCGCGCCGCCCAGGTGGTTCGGCCCGCCCTCCATCCCGGAGCACCCCCGGCCGCTGAAGCGGCGATTCCTCCAGTCGCGCCCGATCCGGGTGAGCTGCTTGGCTGGGTCGATGAGATGCTGGCCACCCGGACGCCCTGGCAGAGCCAGGATCAGCAGCTGCGCCCCTCAGGCGAGGTGCCTGCTCCATCCACGCCCCAGCTCGCCCGGTGGAGCCAGGCCGGATGGCTGGACGTGCCGGCCGCCGGAGGGTCGCCCCTGCTGACACCGGCCGGGCTGAGCCTGCTGGGTGAGAGCCGACGGGCAGCGATCGAGGCGCGTCTGCTTCCCGAGGAAGCGCCCGTGCCCGTTGCCCCTACCCCCCCAGACGACCCCGGTTTCGATAATCCGGTGGAGGCCCGGCAGCTCCGATTGCTGGCGCTGCTTGCCGAGCACCGGGATCTGACGCCGGCTCAGATCGTATCGATGACCTCACTTCCCGAGACGACCGTCAGGCGGGATCTGGGGGTTCTGGAGGAGAGCGGTCAGGTCGAAAGCGCTCGCGTGGCCGGAAAGCGGCGCTACCGCCTCCGCCCGAACGAGGCTTCAGGAGCAGCGGACTCCTCCTGAGATGAGTCTACTATGAGAACTGGCGCGCTGGTCGAACCTGTGCTCGGAAGGCATTGAGCGCCCGCCCAGTCCAGGCGAGGGGTGCTTGAGCTCGGCCATCAGGACGGCCCTGGTCGCTGAGGGCCGGGTTCCGGAAGCCTGAACATCCGGACACCCGCATTGTTCGAAAAATATCGTTCCAGACGGAGCTGGTGGATTGTGGCGGATGGTGGCGGATGCCCTGGGAACCTGCCCCCAGGACGGAGCGCGTCGGCCAGACTGGAGGGCAGGCTTGGACGCAGCTTCAGCTCAGGCCCGCCTGAATGTGCAGACTCGCATCTCTCAGCCACTCTACCAAGATGAAGACTTTATAAATGTCGAGACGGCCCCCGGCCATCGGCAACACGCGCCGGATCGGGTGGCCCTCACCTCCCGACAAGCGGTCACCCGGATCAGCATCAACTTCAGAATGGCCTGGGAGGCTGGGCACTGGACTGCCCCGATCTCCGGTCAGCTCACATCCATTCCCTCACCCTCTTCGCTGCCCGTCAGTCGCTCTGTTCTGAGTCACTTGTCCGGCGTCCATCTCCCAACGCCCGGTTGAGCTGACCCGAACGACAGGTCAGCCCCCGACGGTGTTGACAGGATCTCAAAGCAGGGCGGCCCAGGGCCGGGCGGGAAGGCGAGGCGTCCCACCCTCCGCGGTTCCGGGAGACGTACTCGTGCCACTTCCGATGCGAAGTCTGAATGCCGACCTGAGCCGCGCTCCCGTAACCCCCCGCCGACATCGTGGGTCGATCACCCAGGTCAGGGCCTGGATTCAGCCCCGGCGTGAGGCCGGACGAACCCTGAGTTTCGGCCCACTCGGCGGCCCCCTCCCCCACTGGATGAGGAGGTCATGGCCCCTGGCAGGGGAATCCCAGATCCTGCCACCCTCACCAGAGCTTCCAGTAGATGAAGCTTGGGTAAAGACCGATCTCGCCTCCCCGCCAGCGAAGTCGCCCTGACATGGCGCCCACAACACCATGATCCGCCACTGCGGTCAGGCCCAGCCAGGACGGTGTTTTCAGGTGGCGGATGCCCATACCACAGGCGGCGGAGCCCGTCACCAGCCGCGCCATCCGCCGCCACGCTTTCTCACTGTCCTCATATGGAGCACAGAAAACCCCTCATGGCGGATTTCTACAGTCGATTTCAGAGCCAGGCGGCCAGCGTGCTCCTGAATCCGAACGGACGCCGTCCTGGCAAGCCTGACCATCCAGCCCCGGCTCCCGACCTCACATCCCAGAAGTGATGCCCAGAAGTGACGCGAGTTGACACCAGGAGGTGAACCATGCGGAATCCCGACTTCAGAAGTCCAGGCCAGCGGCGCCCACAGGTTCACCTTCCTGCTGTCGGCGGTCGGTACGTCTGGTCTCTGGCGGCTGGAGCCTCCCGTGTTTGAGCTGAGCTTCTCCACCACAGGCCAGGAGGCGCCCCGCCCCATCACCGTCATGACCCGTCTGCCCCAGGGCGCACCGACCCTGCTCGCTCTTCATGCGCCCGCACCTGCGCTTCCCCTGCAGGCTCCCGAGATGAGCAGCGGGCTCCGGGAAGCCTCCCTCAAGAGGACAGCCTGAGAAGCCTGTTCCTCTGCCCTGCGGACTCACCCCCCGGTTCCTCAGCAGCGCGGGCGCACCGGAAGCCGCCCTGTCCCAGCGGCCTGGACTTCTCTGGCCTGCAAAGGCGGACTGGGCGGTGAGATTTTCCCTGGCATCCGCAGATGCCCATGGTGTACTCGCTCCAGGAGGCGACGATGAACAGAGTGGTGCGATCCCCCCCTTCGGGTCTGTCTCCCCGACGCCGCTCCATTGGGCTGATGGTGCTGATGCCCGCGCTGGTGGCCCTGACGGTCTGCGGCGGCGCCCGGGCGGAACGTTCCTGGACGCTGACCACCTCCCAGCAGGTGGGCGCCAGTCTGTATGAGGCCACATCCGAGGTTCTGCTGGTCACACCGACCCTGCGCTCGAAGGACGTGGCCGAGGCCCTGAGACGGGCGGCGGTCGAGCGCGGCGTCCGGATCTTCCTGATCGCCGACGGCCGGTATGTCAACGAGGGCGCCAGCTATCTCGCCAGCCTGAGCCTGACCCCGGGCATCCAGGTGCGGCTGGTGCGCGGTCTGGAGGCCAGCCGGGCCACCATCGACCGACAGATGACCGTCTCGGGGCCGCTGCTGGCCGATGTCCCCAGTCCACGGCGCCCAGGCGCCACCCTGGCGCTGCAGCAGCCTCAGGCCGTCAGGGTGGCCAGCACCTGGTTCAGCAAGGCCTGGGCCACCGCCCGCCCGTACCGGTATCAGGTGCCTGCTTCCCCCCGCAGGAACTGAGGATGGCGCCGCTCCCAGTACGGAATTCCGGAAAGACGCCGATCCCTCTCCACTCACGCTGCACCACCCTGTCGTCGGTGCCCGCTCTGTTTCGCAGCTGTGCCAGTCCGCTCCGTCGATCCCAGAAACAATTTCGCCCGACCTCGTGCCAGAAGGAGTCTCATGTTAAACTCGACCCCCCAAGCCGTGTCCGCCCGCCTGCCCCTGCCGGCCCGCCGTCTGCCCCCGCTGGGCACGCTGGCGGTGACCCTGCTGATCGTCTGCTGCGGGGTGCTGGGACTCGCCGTGTTGATCTTCAAGCTGTACATTCCCGCCCTGCTGTTCTGGATTACGGCCGCCGGCCTGGCGCTGGGCCGGCAACTGACCGAGCAGTCCCGTCAGGCCAACACCCGCTTCGAGGAGATGGCCCGTGAACTTCGGCTGATCCGCATGGGCCTGGCCGCCGCTGCCCAGACCTCAGCGGCTCAGCCATTGGCGGCCCAGACCTCCACCAGCCCGTCGTCCGCGCTTGGTGAACCGGGCAAGGGCGCGCCGACGGCTGAGCCCACCGCGCCGATCCGATGACCGCCCACATCCAGCCCGGCACCCCCCCGCCCCCCCGCGACCTCACGGCCCTGCACCGGGAAGCGCCCGCCATGACCGCCACCGGGTTTCCCGCTTCCGGGTCGTCTGCCGCGGGGATCCCGGCCATCGACGGTGCTGAGCCCTTGCTGCGCCTGCTGCCCGGCTGGATCCGGATGGTGGCCGAGCAGCATCAGGACGGCCTGGAAGAGATCGCCATGGATCTGGGCAAGCCCCTGGCGCTGCGGGCGGGCGATCGGCATATCTTCAGCGACCGGGAGGTCGAGGAGCGCGACATCGACTATGTGGTCGACCGGGCGGGGCAGTTCCGCGCCGACAACCGCCTGGGCATCGAGCGCACCCTGCACCGGATCAGCGCCAAGCGCGACCGCTACGACAGCCTCGACGGCCTGACCCTACGCGTGGCCCGCATGGTACATGGCGTGGCCGAGCCGCTGCGCCAGTACGTGGACGGCGACCAGGGGGTGATGCTGATCGGCCCGCCCGGCGTGGGCAAGACCACCCTGTTGCGCGACATGGTTCGCATCCTGGCCGAGCGGCGCGGCCCCCGCGTGATCGTCATCGACACCTCGAACGAAATCGGCGGCGACGGCAAGCTGGTGCACCCGGGGCTGGGGTCGGCCCGGCGCATGCAGGTGGCCAGCCCCGATCGGCAGGCCGCCGTGATCATGCAGGCCATCGCCAACCACGGCCCCGAGGTGCTGGTGTGCGACGAGATCGGCTACCACGGCGATGTGGCGGTGCTGCAGACCGCCGGGCGGCGCGGCGTCCACGTGATCGCCACCGCCCACGGCCGGGTCTTTCAGGACGTACTGGAAAACCCGGTGCTGCACCCGCTGCTGGGCGACCTCGATCTGGCAGCGGGCCAGCGGCGCTCCCGCCCCATCTTCGACGTGGCCGTGGAGATCCGGGCCAAGAACAGGTGGCTGGTTCATCCGAGCGTGGCCGCCTCAATCGACGCCCTGCTGAGTGGAGGCGAGCCGCCAGCGACGCAATATGGCAACTGGTAAACGTGTAAAGGAACCGGGGGCTCAGAATAAATCTGAGCCCCCGGTTTTAAATTGGCGGCTATTCGAGCAGGCGCTCGATATCCGCCTTCAGTAGTGATGCTTCGTCAATCTCAGACAACCAAAGTTGGTGAATGAGCAGCTCTAATGCTGCTTCAATCCGCCGAAGATCCTGTGAAATCCAGCTGAACCGGGCAGCCACATCGGCCTCAGTGAAATTAGGAAAGAATTTGCGAACTTCACTAATCTCAACCTCAAGCATTATCGCCGATGTCGACAGGTCGTTTAAGGAGGAGAGGGTCAGATTAGACGCACAGTGTATAAACACAACGTCGTAAACTCGTTTTACCTCTATCTGAAAAACTTCAATCGACCGAAGAGTCTCAAGCGCATCGCCCAAGGACGCGCTGCGAATCCGGCCCTTAATCTCTGATAACATAATGTATTCGATAAACAACAGGTCGAAACCAAAGCTTCGACTTCTCTATTTTCGACTGTTCTGCACCGCATCACGCCAAAATCCCACCTACCCAAATCCAGTTGGGTAGCCTCTACTCCAGCAGCCTCTCCTGCAAGGCCCGCGCCACAGCCTCGGCGCGGCCGCGCACACCCAGCTTGCTGTAGACCGAGGCCAGATGGTTTTTCACCGTGTTGTCGGCCAGCTTCATGGCGGACGCGATCTTCTTGTTGGGCCAGCCACGCACCAGCAGGGCCAGCACCTCGCGTTCCCGCTCGCTCAGGTCGTCGCGGTGGGTCGGGATCAGGGCGGATGCGGTGGACGTTGGGACGCTGCGGAACATGTCGGCGGCGCCCGCAATCAGGGTGTCCCACGGCGTTCGCTCGCCCAGGGCCAGCTCAGCCTGCATGCTCTGTCCGCCCAGGGCCTGGCGCCCCTGGGCCTCCACCGTGGCCCGTTCGGCCTGCTGTCCTGGCCAGAGCGGTGATCCCCCGTCCAGGAACAATCTGCTGGCGCCCAGCAGACGGGCCACCCAGGGCCACTGCTCACGCCGGGCAGCCAGGGTGGCCAGCGCCTGCAGCACTCCGGCGCGGTGTATGGACGACACACCGACTGAGCCACCGCCACTGTCTGCAGCGGCCAGCAGCAGCGGCGTCGCCTCGTCCAGTCGGCCCAGCGCCAGGAAGGTCAGTCCCAGATTGAGCTGCGCGGGCGCGATGGCCTGCGGCTGCGTCCCCTGCTGGCGCAGCGTCAGAGCCTGCTCGTGCAGCGCTGCGGCGGCAGCCGCGTCTCCAGCGAGGCGCAGGGCTGTGCCGAGATTGCCCAGCGTCTCCGCTTCCCCGTGCCGGTCGCACAGCTGGCGCCGCAGCTCCAGGGCGCGGCTCAGGTGAGCGCTCGCCAGCGGCCAGTCGGCAGCCTGACACGCCAGCACCCCCAGATTGGAGCGGACGTCGGCCTCACCCCGGGCGTCTCCGGAGGCCAGGCACATGGTCAGAACCCGGCCCAGCAGGTCGGTGGCCCGTTCGAAGTCGCCGGCGCGCAGGGCCACGGCTCCCCTGTTGTTCAGCGCGTCGGCGCTGTGCTGGTCGCCCAGGGTGATCTGCAGGCTGAGTTGCCGGTCGAGGGCGGCGCTGGCCCGGCCCAGGTCACCCTGAAGCGCCAGGGCCACGCCCAGATCGCCGGTGGCCGCCGCCTCCTGCCAGGTGTCCGCCGCGAGCTGCGCGGCCAGGGTGGCCCGCTCGGCCCACTGGACGGCGCCCGCAAGATCACCCTGCTGCCGGGCCAGCACGCCGGCCCCTCGATAAAGGCCCGGCAACCCGGCCTCACCGGCACCGCTCAGCGCCGCTTCCAGCCAGGCGCGGCCCTCGCCGAGGTGGCCGTGGGCCAGCCAGTACGGCCACAGGGCCTCCGCCAGTTGCACGCCCACCTGTCGGTCGGCCAAGTTCGCCTGCGCCCTGAGCGTCCAGGCCAGGGCTGCGCGGACGTTGGGGTGCTCCTCGTTCAGCTGCGCCAGCACCTGCGCCTGGGCCTCAGATCTCCATTCGGGAGTCAGGCGTTCGGCCAGTTCCAGACACCACTGCGCGTGGCGTTGCCGGGCCAACTGGAATTCAGCCGGGTCGGCCTGGGCGCCTGCATAGTCCCGAACCGTTTCGAGCATCCAGAAGCGGGGCTGACCGTCGTGGCCCGGTCTGGCGGACAGCAGATTCACGTCGGTCAGGGCCAGCAGGACGTCCAGGGCGTCGATGCCCAGGGCGTCGGTCTCGGCCATGACCCGGGCGGCGTTTTCGCCGACCCCACCGGCCGCCACCGCCAGACGCCGCAATGTGGCCTGCTGGGCCGCGCTGAGCATGTCGTAACTGGCCCCGATGACCGCGTTCAGCGAATGGTGACGGGCCGGACGATCCGGGGCCGGCGTGGACGGCAGCGCCAGGTGACGCTCCAGCCGCGCCAGCAGGGCGGCAGGCCCGAACTGTGCGGCGCGGGCGGCGGCCAGTTCGATGGCCAGGGGCAACCCGTCGAGCCGGGCACACAGGCGCGCCGCCGCGCCCAGGTCAGTGACCTCTGGCCCACCGGCCGCCCTGGCGCGCTCCAGGTAGAGCTGCACCGCCGGAGAGGCGTCGGCAGGAGACGGGCTTCCGGGCTCCGGCAGGGCCAGTGGCGGCACCTCCAGCCGCCGTTCCCAGCGCAGGTTCAGGGCCACCCGGCTGGTCACGATCACGCGCAGGGCCGGGCAGGCGCCGAGCAACTGGCCCAGCAGCGGCGCAGCGTCCGGCACGCTCTCGAAGTTGTCGAGCAGCACAAGCAGCGGCTGATCGGGGAGTTGACCCACCAGGCTGTCCAGGGGGTCTGCGCCGTCCAGGGTCAGGCCCAGCACCCGTGCCAGGTGGGCCGGCAGCGCAGCCGGAGGCAGACCGCCGCTCAGGTCGATGAACCAGGCGCCGCCGGCGAAGTCGGGCCGCACGGTGGTCGCCAGTTCCACCGCCAGCCGGGTCTTGCCCACGCCACCCGGCCCCAGCAGGGTCAGCAGGCGGGTGGGGCCCCATAACAGGGATGACACCTCCCGCAGGACATCCTCGCGCCCGAGCAGCGCAGTGGGCTGAGGGGGCAGGTTGTGTGCAGCGGCAAGGCTCACAGCCTTCAGTGTAGGGGACGGGTGCCGCCGGGCCAGACCAAAAGAAAGCGGTGAAAATGACTGAGAGTCATCTTCACCGCTTCAACCGCGCTAGTTACCTAAGAGGTAGACCGAGCGGGGCGCTAAAACGCCGCTGATGCGGCCTCCTTCGATTACGAAGGATTTGCCTGGTCGGAGCAGGCAATGAATGGTGCCGTCGGGTAGCAGCCCTTGGGCGTCGATGCCGCCTAGATCGGTCAGATCGACCGCTTCATCCTCATTGTTGAGGAGGACAACGGTGGACTGGAGTCCAATCTTGGCGAATGCCCATACGTTGCGGGGGCCGGGAAGCCATAACTCCCGGTAAGTCCCATGCGCCAGCTCGGGCCGAGTGTGGCGCAACGTGGACAGCCTGGCAATGGCTGTCTCTAGGATGGGGCGCTGGCCCCAGGGGGCGGGCAGCCGGTTGCTGCCGAGAGGGTCTGCCATGCCCTCTAAATTCAGCGCCCAGGAGTCAAGGTAGTAGATGGTGGGGACACCGCGTACGACCATGATCAATGAAAGTGCCATAAGCATGCGTGCCCGCGCATACTTGATGGCGTTGCCGGGGTCTGACGAGCGCCTGACGCACTCGCGGACGAAGGAGGCAACGTCGTGGTTGTCCACAAACGTTGCCAGGCTCTGCTCCCGGCTGTAGGGGTGTGCCAGCAGGGCGTGGAGCTGCTCTACGCTCCCCTTGCCTGCCAGCACTTCAAACATCGAAAAGTTCATTGGATAGTCAGTCCAGTGAACCCCCTTCAGTAGCCCCTGAACCAGGGTGGGGTCGCCATCAAAGACTTCCCCGATGAGAAATAATCCCCGGCGCTGAGCCGTCGCGATGACGGCGCCTAAAAACTCCGAGGGGAGTTCAAAGGCAGTATCCAGGCGGATACCCCAGAAGCCCATGTCCGCAAACCAGTCCACGGTCTGCAGGACATAAGCCCGAACCTCGGGATTGCGGAGGTTCAGACGCGGGAGGACTCCCATACACCAGTCCTCCCGAGGGGTTGCCCAACCCTCAGGAAAACTGGCCCCAGGGCCAAAATGAAAGGTCATTTCCCCGATGACCTTCATTTCGGCGGCTTGACAACTGCGGATGAAGCGCCGCAGCTCGCTCTGGGAACCGAATCGGTGGTTCAGTTCCCGGAAGTTCTTGGGCCAGAACCCGTGAGCAGCAGGGTTCTGAAGCCCAGTCCAGACGTCCCACCGTGGCTCGGCGGGTGCGAATGGACAGGAGACGTGCACGGAGCACGCTCCTAACGCCCGAATGGAACTCAACACTTCGAGCAAAGTGTTGTAGCTCCCCCCCTGGAAGGCCAAAGGATTGGCAAGGTTTTGCCCCGTTGGGGGCGCATTTATCCGGTCGGTTGGGCCGGAGTAAATGACTATCTCTTTAAATTTCATGCAGTCAACGCTGGACGCCAGTTCTTAGCCGACGCCCAGAGATAAGGTCATTAGGTTGTTTGCGCCAATAAGTAGCGGAAGGCCGCTCCCTCAAGTCCGCCCATGCGGAGGCTCAGGTAAACCTCTGCATGCAGGCGCAGGACAGCGATTTCCCACTGCCGCGCCCGGAACTCCAAGACGCTCAGGCCGAGGCCCAGAGCGGTCGCCAGAGTCCCGGCCACCATGAAGGTGGTGCTGGAGCCAACGGCGTCGCCCAGGGTGCCAACCCCAAGTTTCGCCAGCGCATACATCGCCCCGATACCGAGGCTTTCCACGAGCGCCGTGAGGCGCGAAGTCAATGCGGTGGGTGCCGCATAGACCAGGAGGGCGTAGACCCCTCCTCCAGAGACGTTTGCCGCAGCCCCGGTGACCAACCGGAATGCGACGACCAAGGCGAGGGTGCCAGCCACGCCGAGGAACTGATGGCTCAGGCTCATCACCACCGCTCCAGACAGCCCGGTTCCCAGCGCCAGCAGCAGGGTTGCTGCCAGCACCAGGGCGACTGTGAAGCGGGCGTTGATCGCAGCCAGCCCGGTGGCCACTGCGATCTCACCCACCTGGGCGGCAATGACCACCAGACCAAACGCTTCTGGTGCGCCCGCCTCCTTCAGGAGGTAGGCGCCCAGAATGTCCCACGCCGCCCAGACCAAGGTCATCGGCGCGTACAGCGCGAAGACCCGGCTCAGGCGGGAACTGCCCAGGACATAGCGGATGGCCACCGCCACGTCACGGAACACGGCGCGGGGGGCCAGTCGAGGCCCACCAGGTGGGAGCGCAGGTGCGCCCGAACCCAGGGGGAGCGCCGCAACGATCAGGGTGGCAACCCCGAACGTCGCAGCATCGACGATGAAGACGGCGCTCCCCGCCTTCAGAGCGATGACCGCTCCCAGACCCGCCCCGACCGCTGTTCCCAGCCGGTTAGATAAGGTCTGGAGCGAAACCGCCCGCCCGTCAACCCCGCCGCCAGGAGCCAGCAACCGGAAGGCCCGGTTATAGGCCCCATTAAAAGCGCTCTGGCACAGCGCTTTCAGGACGAAAATTCCAGTCAACGCAAGGACGGCCTCACGTTGAGGCAGCAGGAAGGCACCTGCTGCTCCCAGGCTGGTCAGGCCCAGAAGGACGTTGATGAATAGAAGCGCCCGTTTCAGGCGGGCTCCCTCCATCAAGGAGCCTAGAACAGGGGCCAGCACCAGGGCTGGCAGGGCTGGAATAGCCAGCACCAGCGCCAGCTCGGTCGCCGGCGCTCCCTGCGCCGCCCAGAGCGTGGCGAGCCCGGCGGCGCTGGCAGCGCTTCCGAACTCGCTCACTGCCTGAGCGAGCAAGAACCATAAGAATTGAACTGTCATGCTTCACGGAGCCTGTGACTCCGAAGAAAGAACGTCTCAGTCTAGACAGCGCTTACAGACAGACACGGCAAATCTTCACGCTGACCATCCTGAACACAAGAAAGCGCCGCCCCCTCAACAGGTGGAGGAGCGGCGCTCATTTCAAATGCGGCTGATGCCGACGAGGAATTCGCCCTGAGCAGCCGCTATTCCGAGGCCCCCGGCCCGCCGCGCCCAGTAGACGCGGCAGACCATATAGGCCTGGAGATGGTGGTACTGCTGTGCCCGGAACTCGGCACGGCACAGCAGAAGACCGAGCGTCATGCCGACCATGCTGGGCAGGATGAAGGCCAGGGTGGGCCCAACGGCGTCGTTCAATATACCGACACCGACCTTGGCACCGCCTGCAACCAGTCCAGTTCCTACGGCGCCCACCAGCACGGCCATACGGGCCCGCAACTCGGAGGGCGCGTCAAGCACCATCATGGTGTACGAGCCATTGCCACCCAGGTAGCCGGTCATCCCGAACAGACTCCGGAGGATAACCAGCAGGACGATGACATATGGACTCGGCCCGAACATGCCCAAACCACCGGCGACCAAGCCCGTTCCAGCCAGCACCAACGCTGATATCTGGGCCTTGTTGACGCTGTGTCCCAACCCCTGACTGAAAAGCCAGAGGCCAATGGACATTTTCCCTATCTGGGCACCGGAGTTGGCTACCCCTGACGCCTCCGCTGAACCAGCGGCGACAAAGAGGTAACCGCCAACGATGTCCCACGCCGCCCAGGTGAGCGACATGGAGCAGTAGGCGCCGAACAGGCGGGCGATCTGAGCATTGTTGCTCACATGGTCGACCGCGACCTTGACGTCGCGTACCACCTGGTTTCCACCCCGTCGAGCAGGTGCGCCGCCTAGCAGCGGCAGCCAGAGGGTAATCAGACCAGCCACCACAAAGGTGGCTGCGTCGATCACGAAGACCTCGCCGCCGCCCTTGCTGGCAATCAGACCGCCGACAGCCGCCCCCAGCGCCGCTCCGCTCTGGCTGGTAAAATCGGCCACCATCACCGGTCGGCCTGTCGTGGCGGGTGCCAGAGCACCGAACGCCCGCGCGTAGCCTGCCGCAAAGGCGCGGTTGCCCACCTCTTTCAGGGTGAACATGGCGACCAACAGGGTTGGCTCAGCCTGCCCGCCCGAGGGCGCCACCGCCCACGCGACAGCGCATGCGACGGCACCTAGAAAGATATTGGCGCCAATCAGGAAGGGACGCAACGCTACCCGTTCCACCGTCGCGCCGACGAATGGCGCCAGCAGCAGCGACGGAATCGCTGGCAGAGCCAAAATGAGTGCCAACTGCGTGGCTGGTGCGCCGCGAGACGCCCAGAGGGTTGTCAGCCCGACGGTGCTGACCGCCGTTCCAAACTGGCTGACCGCCTGAGCGATCAAAAACAATAAAAACCGAGTTGACATGAGACGCGGTGCCAGACGGCACCGGAGAACAACACCGCGATAGTAGGCGCTGTATGTCAGCTGAACGTTCGCTGGGACGCCGACGAAGGGCGGGTGGGGAGTGGTGAGCGGTATTGACCTTGGTATCAGGAATCCGGGGGTCAGATGAAGAGCTGCCCGCCTGAAGTCGCGCTCACGCGTATGTGAGCTTCCTCACGGGGTAGCCATGAGAAAAGGTCACAGTGTCACAAAGCGGTTCAGGAGAATCGTGATCGACCAGGGGAATCTCTCGATTCACCCGTCTTCGACCTATGGAGTGCCGAATGAAGGAGATCAATCGTTTCCGTTCCCCGGTCGTCACGCAGCTTGTCAGGAACTCTGTTGGGTTCATCCGCCGAAGTGGAACGGGCCTGACGCTGACCCTCTTGCTGGCTGCCTGTGGCTCGGGAGGAAGTCCCAGGGCGCCCACGGTCACCGGGAAAGGATCCATTTCGCTTGTGGCGACCTCTACAGACCTGCAGGGGGGATACCTCAGCGACCAGCTGAACCTGGCAACCGACGTGACCAACGGCTGGGGCCCCGTCGAGCGTGACCGGGAAAACGGTGAGCAGGTTCCCGGCGATGGTCAGCCCCTGCGGCTCTCGGGAGTCGAGTTCAGCAAGGGGCTGGGCGTCCATGCCTCCAGCAGCCTGACTTTTCCCCTGGGCGGCGCCTGCACCACCTTCCGGGCCAGCGTGGGCCTCGACGACGTCGTGCGCCCATTTGGCGGCACGGTCGCCTTCCAGGTCTTCGCAGACGGCGAAAAACTCTTTGATTCAGGTGTACTGACGGCCAAGAGCCCGACCCGCGACGTGCAGGTCAACCTGACCGGGCGCCAGAGCCTGAAACTGGTGGTGACCGATGGCGGTGACCATATCGGCTACGACCACGCCGACTGGGCCGACGCCCGCGTGGAGTGTACGGCGCCCACCCCACCCCCCACGCCCGCGCCTGGCCCGGTCAACACGGTAAGCTACAGCCAGAGCCTGGAAAACTTCCGGAATCCGGAGCGCGGCGACATCATCAGCTATCAGCCGGGCGGGGCGAACGACGGGCTGCCGGAGAACAATCCTCCCCTGACCGTGTCTGGGGTTCGGGACTACATCCAGCGGGAATCCGTCTCGTTGCCCTCAAGCCTGATTCGCTTCGTCTATATCCTCGGTGAATGGAAGGGCGCGCCACTTCCACAGAGCTTCCTCGACCGCATCTCCAGTGACATGGATGTGGTTCGGCAGCTCGGTCTGAAGGCCATTCCCTACTTCGCCTACAGCTGGCCACTGGATGAGCGGCAGGCCTCCGATGCCCCCAGGGATCGGGTGCTCGCCCACATCGAGCAGCTCAGGCCGGTACTGGCCGCGAACACGGACGTGACCGCCTTCATGTTCGCTGGATTCATCGGCCCCTGGGGAGAATGGCATAAGTCGACCAACGATCTGCTGGGCCCGAACGACGAGGTCAATGGCAATACCCGCATGATCATGGACAAGTTGCTGGACGTGGTGCCGAAGTCCAGGGCCGTTGTCGTGCGGTATCCGGGGCTCAAGTACCAGCTCTTCGACAAGACGCCACTGACCCAGCAAGAAGCCTTCACGGGCTCGGCCCGGTCACGGGTCGGCTTCCACAACGAGTGCTATATGGCCGATTACCATCCGGAGGTTCGAAGGATAAGGCTGGCCGACCGGGGCTATCTGCAGCAGGAGGGGCTCTACGTTCCGCAGGCTGAGATGATGGACACCGGCTGCTTCGATTTCGCATATGCAGTGTGGAAGGAAGTGCCCTGTCCAGAGCTGATCGAGGAGATGGCCATCACCCGGCCCGACGCCACCAACCAGTTCCCGGTGAACCGGGTGCAGGGCGACTGCCTCCCCGAAGTCAAGCGGCGCACGGGCTACCGCTACCGCCTGCTGGAGTCCAGGGTGCCGCTGAGCGCCCGGGCCGGCGCAGGGCTCGCGGTACAGCTCACCATGACCAACGACGGTTTCGGGGGCATCTACAATCCCCGGGCCATCGAGCTGATCCTGCGCCCGAAAGGTGGCGGCCAGCCCACCCGGCTGGTGGTCAACCCACCCCAGGACACGAGGCTGTTCCTGCCTGCACCCGGGACGACCAGGGTGTTGACGCTCAGCACTACCCTGCCCGCCGGTCTCGCGCCCGGTCAGTACGACGTATTGCTGGCGCTTCCCGATCCCATGCCCAGTCTGCACAGCCGTCCGGAGTACGCGATCCGCCTCGCCAACGAGAACGTCTGGGAAGCGGGCAGCGGATTCAACGCGCTCGGCCAGACGCTCGACGTTCAACCCTGATCTGAGACTCCAGCCGCTCCAGGCAGCCGGAGTTCTGTTTCAGTGGCATGGCACCCGCCCACCGAGGTCGATCATGAACCAGGATCGCAGAACCGACCGCCACTCGATCTCCCGGCTCTCGCGGGGAGGATCCGGCCCCTTCCTCGCCCTGCTCCTGGCGGCCTGTGCGTCCTCGCCGGCGGCGCCCAAAGCGCTGAATGTAGAAAGGTCAGAGCTGAGCAGCGGCTTCCTGAGTGACCAGCTGAGCGCGGCGACCACCACGGTGAACGGCTGGGGGCCGCTGGAACTCGACCGCTCGAATGGGGACGATCCGGGTGGAGATGGTGAGCGGCTCAGCCTGGCGGGGGTCAGCTTCGAGAAGGGCCTGGGCACACACGCCAACAGCGACCTGGGCTTCGCCATGGGCGGCAACTGCACCCGCCTGACGGCCAGGGTCGGTGTGGATGACAGCGTCCGGGCAGGGGGCAAGTACGACGCTCGTGGGGTGAGCAGTGTGGTGTTTCAGGTCTTCGCCGACGGCCACAAGCTCTTCGATTCGGGCATCATGACTGCCAGGAGCAGTACCCGAACCGTCGATGTCACGCTGCCGGCGGGCGCCCGGACGCTGCACCTGCTCGTGGGCGACGCCGGCGACGGCATCGGCTACGACCACGCCGACTGGGCCGACGCCCGCGTCGAGTGCGGCGAGGGCGCTCAGCCGCCCAGCCCTCCAGCCGGTTCAGGCAAGAAACTGATCCAGTTGGGCTGGGACGCGCCTACCCCGGACTTCGTGCGCGCCAACATCGCCACCATGGAGCAGCAGCCCTTCGACGGTCTGGTCGTCAACCTGAATGCCGGCAAGACCATCTTCAACAAAACCGCCTACCCCGACAGCGCCTATGTTCAAGACCGCGCCGACCTCGCCGCCACCCGCTTCGCCTCGCTGAGACACAACTTCATCTCCATCTGGGCGGCCCGTGAGGCGAACTGGAGCTGGTTCAGCGATCAGGACTGGGCCGCCACCCAGGCCAACGCCCGCAACTTTGCCCGAACCGCGAAGGCCGGCCACTTCAAAGGGTTTTTCTTCGACCCCGAGCCCTACGGCACCAGTCCCTGGTCGTACTCCCGCAGCCTCTATCCGGATCAGGACTTCGCCGCTGTGCAGGCCAAGGTGCGCCAGCGCGGCGCCGCCTTCCTGAGCACCATCCAGGCGGAGATGCCCGACGTGCAGATGCTCACCTTGTTCGGCATGACATACCTGAAAAAGCAGGCAGATCAGCGCGGCGGCCTGGAACAGGTCGAGTGGGGCCTGCTGGCCTCCTTCATCGAGGGCATGCTCGATGTCATCGGCCCCCAGGCCCGGCTGATCGACGGCAATGAGCCCTCGTACTACTACTACCTGCCCAATGCCCAGGAGTTCAGCAGCTTCGCAGGGCAAAGAGACGCGGCGCGGACTCTGGTATCGCCGGAAAACCGCGCCAGATACGACGCCCAGGTGAAGACCTCGCACGCCGTATTCGTCGACGGACTGCTGGGGCTCTACAACGCCAGTGGAGTCAATGGCCTGCTGGGCTGCCACCTGCGGAACACGGCGGAACGCCGGCTGATGCTCGAGCACCACCTGTATCAGGGACTGAACACCACCGACGAGTACGTCTGGGCCTACAGCGAGCAGATGGACTGGTGGGGCAGCCTGGGGCAGGGCGTACGCCTACCCGACGAGACCCGAAACATCGTGGCCCGCGCCCGGCAGAAGGTCAGCGCACAGCAGCCCCTGGGCTTTGATGTGGAGCCCTTCCTGGGGGTGGCGGCCGCCCGCTATGCCCGAACCTGGAACGGCGAACCCACCCTGGGCTGCCTGTGAGGCCCGGCTGATGAACCCAGCATGTACAGCGCGCCAGTTGAGCCCCGGGCGTGACGGCAGCCGAACGACCCACGCAACTGCGACCGCACCTTCCCCCCCGGAAGCGTGATTTTCCCCGGGCCCCTTGAAGACAGTGGGTATGTTCGGTGAAACCACTCCAGCTCATCAGTCCGCCAATCTGTCCTGCGCCCGTCGGCCCCCCGAGGTATGCATGAACGTCACGACGTCCCAGTCCCCTGCGCGGCCTCCGAAGCTTCAAGTCCACGGCCTGGCGGCCCTCAGTCTGAGCCTGGCCCTGGTGGCCTGCGGCAGCCCAGCCTCTACGAAGCCTGCGATCAGCGCTACACCCTACGCCGAAGGCAGAGCACCCTGGAACGATCTGACCGCCGCAGCGACCGAAGTCTCTCCGCTGGTGTCCGGCTTTCTCAGTGATCAGGCCTGGCAGAGCGCCAGCAACGGTTATGGGCCGGTCGAACGCGACCGATCCAATGGCGAGGGCGCCGCCGGCGACGGCAACGCCCTCACGCTGTCGGGAAGACGCTACGCCAGGGGGCTGGGCGTGCATGCTGACAGCAGCGTGGTGTTCGTCACCGCGGGGCGCTGTTCGACCCTGTCGGCCAGCATTGGAATCGACGATGAGAGCCGGGCTCAGACGGGCCGGGGCAGCGTCGTCTTCCGAGTGTACGGCGACTCCGCCAAACTGTACGACTCCGGCGTCATGACCGGCAGCACGGCGACCAGGGCCATCAAGGTGGATCTCCGTGGCCATGAGACGCTGCGACTGGTCGTGGATCAGCACAGGAACGTGGCCGAGGGAGACCGGAGTCCCTGGTTCGACCACGCGGACTGGGCCGAAGCGAAGGTCACCTGTGACGCTGCCGGCGCTCCGGCCAGCCCGGCCGTCTCCGCGCCCCTGAAACTTCAGGCCGAGGACTTTGACAGGGGTGGCGAGGGCGTCGGCTATCACGACAACGACGCGGCCAACCAGGGGGGCCAGTACCGCACCACAGAAGGTGTGGACATTGACCGTCGGGGCAATCCCGAGGGCTACGGTGTGGGCTGGTCCGGGGCGGGCGAATGGCTGAACTACACCGTGAACGTGGACAGCGCGGGAACGTACGGTCTGAATTTCCGCCTGGCGACACTCCGAACCGGGGAACTGCTCGAGATCAGCGTCGACGGGGTGAAGGTGTTGACGCCGAGCCTGCCGGACACCGGGGGTTTCGATACCCCTCAGGTGGTCAGGGCGGGCGACCTGCGGCTCAGCGCCGGGAAGCAAGTCGTGAGGGTGGCGTACGTGGGCTCCGCCCCGGCCGTGAATCTGGACTGGCTGGAACTGGCTCCGTCAGACGCGCCCGCACCTGCACCCACGCCAACCCCGACCCCCACGCCCACACCCGAACCGGCAGTGTCCACGACCTTCACCGGCACCAGCGAGGACTTTCCCAACCCCGAGCGGGGCTTTCACGGCGACAGCTCCGACCTGGCCGCCGAGCCCACCGGCTCCCTGAGTGGGCAGGCCGACCTGGGATTTCGCCTGGTGCGTACCTACATCAGGCTCGACGATTTCCGGAACTCGGCCCTGAGTGCGGACTGGCTGTCCAAGCTGGATCAGGGCTTCGGCAGGGCGCGCGCGGCCGGCCTCAAGGTGGTGCTGCGGTTCTCGTACAACTTTCCTGGCAGTGACTACGCCAACGCACCCGACGCGAACGTCAGTCTGGTTCTCCAGCATATCCAGCAGATCAAGCCCATCCTCGCCCGCAATGCCGACGTGATCGCCTTCTGGCAGGCCGGTTTCGTGGGGGCGTGGGGCGAATGGCACGACTCGGTGAACGGGCTGGATTCGGACGCCAACAAGGTGACCATTCGGGACGCCCTGCTGGACGCCCTGCCCGAGGGCCGGTTCCTGCAGATGCGGTACCCGGACGATATGCGCCGGTGGTATCCCTCGCCCCCCACGGAGGCGGACACCTTCACGACCCGTGCGCGCATCGGCATCTACAACGACTGCTTCCTGGCCAACAACGGGGACGCCGGGACGTACGGCGGTCTGAATGATCCCCTTCGCGAGTACACCAAGGCGTTGTCGAGGGTGACTCCCTTCGGCGCGGAAACCTGCGATGTCGGAGGCAATGAGGCGAGGATGGACTGCCCCGACATCCTGCGCGAAGGGCGCGAATACGCCCTGACCTACCTGAATTTCTACTTCTGGAAGAACTTCATCGACGGCTGGAAGGCCAGAGGGTGCTACGACGAGGTGTCGCGCTCCATTGGCTACCGCTTCCGCCTGACGGCGGCCACGCACCCGGCCAGCGCGGCGCGCGGCAGTGTCCTGCCCCTGCAGGTGACCGTGAGCAACGACGGATGGTCGCGGCTGTTCAACCCCCGCACGGTTCGGGTGGTGCTGCGCCACACCACCACCGGGCAGCTGGTGGACACCGCCGTCTCCGGCGTCGATCCGCGCCGCTGGCTGCCCGGCAGCAGCACCACGGTCGCCCTGCCCGTCGCCATCCCCGCGCAGGCCACTCCAGGCACCTACGACGTCCTGCTCGGCCTGCCCGACGCGGCCACCACCCTGGCCAGCGACGCGCGCTATGCCATCCGGCCCGCGAACGCGGACGACCCCTCCCGCAATCAGGCCTGGGAAACCGGCAGCGGTCTCTTCCGGCTGGGCACCCGGGTCACGCTGAACTGAGAGCCGGCAGACATGGAGGCGGTCGCCTGGCGATTCGCCTCTGTGAAGGCCTGGGCAGGAGTGGCGCCCTCATGCCCTCCGGCACTCCGGGATTCGGGCAAGACCCGGCCCGCATGGTTTCAGCTCTGGCCCTCTACATCCGGCCGCCGATGCCGTCTGCCCAGGCAAATGGATGAGCAGTATTTCCGGCGCCCTCGTCCTGCCGTTGTTACGGTGCCATGCAGCGGTTCAGACCGAATCGCTCTTCTTCCCGGGAGCACGAGCCAGTCGTGTCGACAGGATCTCCCCGTTTCCGAGCAGTGGAGGTTGGTATGCATGACGTCACTCAACGCCAGACGATCCGGCCGGTCAGTCGCCCGACAGGCCAGTACAGCCGGGGGGCCCTCGGCCTGGCCCTGGCGATGGGCCTGGTCGCCTGCAACAGCGCTCCGGGCAGACTCACCCCGGAGTCGGCTCCGGCGGGTGGTGGGCCGTCGGCGGTGCTCAGAACCGGCTTTCTGAGCGACCAGCTGGACGCGGCGACGGCCGCGGCGAACGGCTGGGGGCCGGCCGAGCGCGACATGTCGAATGGGGATGAGGCTGTTGGGGACGGTGAGCCCCTGAGCCTGGCCGGGGGGAAATTTGTCAAAGGGTTGGGTGTCCATGCCCGCAGTGACCTGACCTTCGCTCTGGACGGCCGGTGTGCTCGCTTCAAGGCCAGCGTCGGGGTGGACGACAGCGTGCGGGCTGGCGGCAGGTTCGACGGCCGTGGCGTGAGCACCGTGGCGTTCTCGGTGTTCGCGGGAAGCACGCGGCTGTTCAGCTCCGGCGTCATGAGCGGGAAGAGCCGGACTCAGACCGTGGACGTGGCGATCCCGGCGGGCGCGACCTCCCTGCGGCTGGTGGTGGAGGACGGATCGGACGGCGTCCGCTACGACCACGCCGACTGGGCCGACGCGAAGGTGTGGTGTAGTGGGACGCCAGCACCTCAGCCTGCTCCCGCGCCCATCCCGGCCCCGCCTCCACCACCTGCTCCAGTCCCCCAGCCCACCCCACCGCCCAGCGGGCCACAGACGGGCAGTTACGTGGACAGCACCGGCACCATCGTGGTGGACGGGCAGAGGTTCTTCCCCTTCGGCTTTTACGGCGTCAACTGGCGTCAGCCCTTCGCCGAGCGCCTGACCGGCCTGAGGAACATCGGGGGCAGCGGCTTCAACACCATGCTCGCCGAGGACATCTCAACCAATGAATTTGGCACCCTGCTGGACGAGGCCAACCGCCTCAAGGTGAAGATGCTGGTCGGATTCCCGAGCCTTTCGGGCAACCGGGGTCTGGAGAGCGTGCCCTACCTCCAGCAGAGCATTGAGCAGTACAGGTTCAAGCCTGCCGTGCTGGGCTGGTCGCTCTACGACGACTCCGACGATGGCCGCCTGAGCCCGGACAGCCTGCGGCAGCTGAATAGCGCGGCCAAGGCCAAAGACCCGTCGCATCTCACCTTCTCGACACTGACCGGGTACTACACGGCGCGCCGTGCCCAGAAGGGCCAGTGGCTCACCGCCAGCGACACCAGCGGGCTGCAGATGTACCCGATCGACCCGCCGGGCGACTATGCCTACGACTACGGCGGCAATCCGCTGACCGAGTCCTATAACGTCAGCCGCGATTACGTCGTGGCGGCGGAGCAGGCGGGCAAGGCGATGATCATCAACTCGCAAACCTTCCGCTGGGAGCGCGACGGCACCCGCTACCCCACCCGGGCCGAACTGCGCAACATGGTGTACGGGCAGCTCTTCGCCGGCGCCAAGGGCATCGTGGGTTTCGTCTATTCCCAGGAACTTTTCGATCAGAAGGAACTGTGGAACGAGCTGGTGGCCCTCAAGGACGACGTGCTCATCACTCTCAGGGGCCCCATTCTGGCCGGCAGGCTGACGCGCCGGGCCACGGCGGACCGGGAACTGAACTACGCCTACTGGGAGTATCAGGGGGCCTGTTACGTGGGCATCCTGAACACCTCGTACTCCAGCGCCAAACAGGTCGACCTGACCCTGCCTCCCCAGTGTGAAGGCGCCCTCTCGGCTCCGGTGTCCCGCCTGCCCAGCACCATGCAGAAGACTAGCTCGACGCTGCGTGGCACGGTCGCGCCGACCGACGTCCAGGTCTACCGCGTAGGCGGCACCTGAATGTGCTTGCCCCGGTACGGATCTGCGGCGGGGGTGGGCGGTGTCGTCGGCTCGCCTGGGTGCCCTCCCCCATGACGCCTCACGCTGCCTCAATTCGCCACCCCGCCGTCTGTCCTGGAGGTCGCCCATGAATCCATCCGGTTCCACCCACCCCTTACCTCGTGTCCGTCCTACTCCAGCCCACCAGCCCTGGTGCGCCGGAGGCCTGGGCTTGATGCTCTCGATGACACTGAGCGCCTGCAGCAGTGCGGGCACACCGTCACTGCAGGCGGCCGCGCAGGACGCCCCGGCGTTGAAAAGCGGTTTCCTGAGCGATCAGCTGGACTCGGCACCCGCCCCGGTCAACGGCTGGGGCCCTGTTGAGCGCGACCGGGCCAACGGCGACGATGCCGCGGGAGATGGACCGCCGTTGAGTCTGTCTGGTGTTTCCTTCACCAAGGGTCTGGGAGTTCATGCCAACAGTGAACTGAGCTTTGTCCTCGACGGCCGCTGCTCGCGCTTTAGGGCCAGCGTCGGGGTGGATGACAGTGTCCGGGTCGGCGGAAAGTACAACGCCCGCGGGATCAGCAGTCTGACCTTCACCGTCTACGCGGGAACTGCACGGCTGTTCGACTCCGGAGTCATGACCGAGAAGAGCAGCACCCAGACCGTGGACGTGGCGATCCCGGCAGACGCCAGAACCCTGCGCTTGGTGGTCGGCGATGGAGGCAACTGGATCGGCTACGACCACGGGGACTGGGCCAACGCCCGCGTGGAGTGCAGTGTCCCTACCCCGGTGCCAACACCCGCACCAGCTCCAGCACCTGCACCCACACCAAAAAATGTGGCCTACAGGGGCGTCTCTGCCGCCATGTGGTCTGAGATCGATGCCCGCGCCTCACAATTCGGCGATCCCCACAACTGCCACGCCCGGGTCGACCGCATTCCGGGCAGCGGGCTGACCATCTCGCCGGGCGACGGCAACGCCATCAGCGCGGCCCTGGGCAGGTCGAACACGGTCGTGCTGAAGGGCGGAACGTACCGCATCTCTGACACGGTGGATCTGAGCGGTAAGACCCTGGTGGGTGCCCCTGGCGAGGATGTCGTCATCGACGGCCGCGACGTCCTGATGGCGGTACGCATGGGGCAGGGCGGCACCCTGTCGAATGTCAGGATCATCGATACCCGCAACGTGGGGATAGAACTGGGGAGCGGCGGCACCGCCTACCGGGTGTCGGTCGCCCGCACCGGGCGAAGCGGCCGGGCCAGCGGCTACCTGAGCACCAACGGGCGCGCGTTCGTGCGGGCCAACGATGATTCCAGAAACAACTGCGTCGTGAGCACCGAGGCGCGCGACAGCTACAACGACCGGCGCTACGACGGCACCCTGGACGGCGTGACGGATCAGGGCGGCAACGGGGACGGCTACGTGGTCTCCAGCAGCACCATTATCGATTCCTACGCCTACAACAATTCGGACGACGGCTTCGACTTCTGGGAAAGCAAGGAGTCGAACTACGTGTATTTCTCAGAGGCCTTCGAAGGCGGCAAGAGCCCTCTGGGCTTCCCCAACCCCACCGGCAAAAGTGGGGACGGCAACGGCTTCAAGCTGGGCCGGGGCGACCAGGTGCATTACATCTACAAGTCCAGGGGGTTTAACAACAAGCAAAGTGGCTTCACCCTGAACAGCAATACGGGCTGGCCGGTGATCATGGGCAGCGAGGCCTTCGGGAACGAGATGCGCGACTGGGACGGACTGCCCGGAAACACCAGGGGGCTGTAGGGGTCAAAGGCTCTTCCATGGAACAGCGCAGGGCCGGCGAGGGAGCTCCCTACCGGCCCTGCGCCCGTTGACGGCACTGCAGCTCCGGCACACCGCCGCTCGTGGACTCGACTGGGCGAGCGGTGAATCTGCGAAGAACCCAGAGGCTACACCTCATAGGTTGAGCCGAGGCCCCGGACTGCCCAGTCCGGAAGCGGCACACCCGTGGCTCTCCCCAGGCTGCAGGCATCCTGGCCTCCCCGAACCATCGCAAGAGAAGGGGAGAGATCAGTAGACCGATCTCTCCCCCGCTTCCTTATCTGGTACGTTGCCGCGTCATCGCAACAGGGTGTTGCCGGACGCCACTGCGCCGCGCACGGCGATTTAGCCACGCCCGCTGGGTGGCAGGGATGGACATGTTGCCCTTCACCACCTGAGGTGGTATACGGACGGTTCGGAACCCTCCACCCAGCACTTCAATGAAGAAGTGCGCCAGGTGGGAGCGGCCCGCATAGGCGAGCAGGAGGCCCGCCACGCCGATGACAGCCGTTCCCAGGTAGGCCTGCCGCACAGACCAGCCCAGGTAGAGCAGGGCCCGGCCCAGGATCGGAATCAGGCGGGCGATGGCGTCGAAGATCAGGGCCGGTGACTGCGCATGGTTCAGCTGTCCGAACACTGCGTAGATGTAACCTTCCGCCACCCGTTCGACCAGGGCCGCCGAAGGTCCCTCGACCACCCCACGCACTCCGAACAGGAGCGGAACCGGTTGATGCCCGGCACCAAGCGCCGTGAACGCCAGGGCAGCCGAGAATGCCGCGAAGGCGCCCAGAGCGGCCCAGTGTGCCAGCCGGTGACCTCGGGACGCCAGCCAGACAGACCAGGATGCGGAAGCCAGCGGCCACAGCAGGAACGCGACAGCCACAGCAGCTTCGCCGATGGTGGACGCGCTGCTCCACCAGCCGATGCCGTCACCATCCACACCCATCAGGGCACAGATGGAGACCGCGAAGGTGTCGCGGGCAAAGTAGCCCACCTGCAGCAGCAGGTAGCACCCGACCAGGAGGCCGAACACGGCCCGGGTGGGAACGCCCTCCGCGTGCTCGCCTTCAGTTCCGGTCGCTACCCCGAAACGCTTCACCAGCAGGGTGCCGACGACTGCAGCGACGGTGGTCGCGGCCCCGGCGGCGTACCCCAAGCCCGGATCAGACTGGGCCAGCCCGGCGGCGACCGGTTGCAGTGCGGCGGCGCCTGCCAGAAACATCAGGCTGGCCACGGTGGCGGCCAGACCCGCATGTCCGAAGCCCTCCGCCGCCACCAGGACGGTCAGGGGCACAAAGCTGATCCGGCTGACGGAGCCGAACACCAGAAATGACCGGGCATCGAACAGCCCAGCAGCCGCCCCGACGAGCAGAACGGCATAGACGACCAGAAACACCATCATGCTGGAGGTGGACGTCCAGCTCATCCAGCCCCGGCGCCTGGCCGTAGCCAGGACGATCGCCACCAGCAGGTTGGCCGCGGAACCCCAGTTTTCGGCTGTGGCGAGATCCACGTCCGAGAACTGCCGCTGAACCAGAATCCTGGTCATGATCCAGAACAGAGGCCCGCTGGCAAACACGCCAGCGAGCATCAGGATGGCGCCGGCCATGGCCAGCCAGCGCCTGGTAGAGGAAATTGTCATACATCACGCGTATCGGGTACGCGAAGAAAGGACAACGGCAGAGAGCCGTATCGGGACAACATAGACCGCCCATCTACAGTGCGAGGGTGTTTTCGCCCGCAGACCGGGTACGAGAGTCTCAGCTGGGGGCCAGAGGATCATACCTTCAGTCCTGGGAGCATTCAGGCCCCAGCGCGCCACCCGGATCAGCGCCGACCAGCCCGTTCGCACTGAACTTCGACAAGGGCGGCGGTCAAACTCCCTTGTTGAATAACGGTGCTCTGGAACTCGCTGGCCAAGCAGTGAAGAACTTACCTCGGAACCGGCGACATTGCAGGACGATGAATTTGATTTTTATCGGCTCAACTATGGGATTATTCTGGTTTTTCGCAACTCTGGCTATGAGTTTTATTGCTTACAGCCTCGCCTCCGCCCTTCAGGGGCAGCATGCACTGCAGGCGAGCGCTGAACGCCGTCTGGAAGAAGCCCGCGAGCGTGAAGACGCTGCGGGTGAATTACTCCAGGGCCAGCTTGACCTCCTCGAACAGGAGATCCGTGATGTTGAGCTCGACGATCTCGACACCCGGATATTCCGCGCTCGCCGCAGCGCGGAATTCTTTGAACGGGCCTGGGGCATGCGCCAGGCCCATCAGGTCGCCCGCCTCCGGGTCACCTATCTCACCGGCCTGAAAAACAGCCGGAACTGACCCGAAAAGTCGCTTTCCTCTCAGGATGGCGGCTTTTCTCTGTCCGCTGGTGGGGCTGAGGTCTCCGGAATCTGGGCCTGATCACGAGGGCATCAGCGTCGCTGCAGCGTGTGCGGCTCAGACGACCCCTCACGATCCCCGCGAGAGACGCCGAGAGTGAGGGAATCCATGTCAGCCCCTGGAGTCGTCTTCCGTCTTCCGATTCAGCCCTTCCAGCGAACTCACACTCAGGCGCGACGGCATTCCTTGCTCAGGCATTCAGGGCATCTGGCGCCAGAGAAAGCCGGCGCAGAGCCAGAACACGGCGTCTGCACCGGAAAAGAAAGCGAGCTCTCGTGGGTCAGGCGGACGCCATGACCTGGGAAGTCTCCAGCACTACCGCATCCTGCGCCGCCCAGCGCACCTCGACCAGGGACACAGATCGTCCAGCAAGCTCTATATCCTGCCAGTCCACCGACGCCGCCTCCAGCACATCCAGGGCCACATCCAGCGGCAGCCAGACGGAGCCCGGTGTCCAGCGGCCCAATGGGGACTGTGCCGAATTCTTCGCCCGTGGATGACCTTCCAGCAGAGCGGCGTGATCGGCCGCCCAGCGCAGGGCCGGCAGGCGGGCCTGCTGCTCGCACAGGGCCTTCCAGAGCCGTTCGACACGGCTCAGGCCCAGCCGGGTGACCGTCAGGGTGTGGGTACCCGTCTGTACCCAGCCCTTATCTGCCCAGGCGGCAGCCTCCACGGGCAAGCCGTCCAGATCCCCCGTCTGCAGGATCAACTCCAGGGGTTTGCCCTGGTCGTCCAGCGCCAGCGCCAGCGGTACGCCGCCCTGAAGGAGGTCGCCCACCCAGACCCTGAAGGTCTCGGCCAGGGGATTGCGGGGGGGTTCGGCGGACACCGCGCTCACGGCGTGACGGGGCTCCTCGGGGAGCGCGGCGTCGGGCCGGCGCAGCTGGGGAATGGCAAAGCGGCTTTGGATCCTGCGGTAGACCTGACGCAGCGGGCTGTCCCGTTCGTCCAGGCGCGGCATCCGCACGATCACCGGCGGAGTGCCCACCAGTTCGACCACCGCCGAGCCGTCCGGGAAGGTACGCATGGCCTCGGCTGTCAGCAGGCGCCGCGCCACCTCCTTGAACGACCGGCTCTGGCGGCTGCGGCCCATGATGCCGAAGAGGCCCGGCTCCTGGTTGACGCTGTGGCTCTCCTCCCGCACGGTGACCTCGCCGAAGCTCTCGGAGAAGAACTGGGCGTCCTCCAGGCGCAGCGAGCGCGGAAAGATCACCATCTGGGCGAAGTTGTTGTTGATCATGGCGCGGAACTCGTCGCGGCCGTACACGGCCTCGCCCTGGGCGCGGTTCTGCAGGGCGATGTGGTAGGCCACCCGGCGCGACCTCATGGTCGCCAGGTTCTCGGCGATGTTGGGCAGCGGCCCGAAGGAGGGAAATTCATCGAGGTACACCGACAGGTGCACGGGCAGGCGGCCACCGTGCTCACCCGCCACCTCCAGAATGGCCTGGTCGAGCAGCTTTTTGAACAGCCTCAACAATACCTGGCCCTTGCCGCCCTGCAATTCTTCCTGCGGCACGCCGATATACAGGAAGCCGGGCTCCAGGCACAGCCGGCGCAGATCGAGCAGGTGGCCCGGCCCGGCGCTGGTGGCGCGGTTCAGGTAGGGATGGAGAAACAGCTGCAAGTCGCCGGCCAGCCCGGTACAGATGCCGGCCAGCACGTCGGTCTTGAGGCCCAGCAGGGCAGCCAGCACCTCGCGCACGGCGGGGCGCTCGTTGACGTAGGCGCGCAGGGGATCGGCGCCCTGGCTCAGCAGTTCGTAGACCCGCCGCATGGTCGGCTGGCCGTCGATCGAGACGCCCAGAATCAGGCCCGCGAGCAGTTGACGTTCGTTGTTGCGGTAGAACACGGCGCCGTCCTGCTGGCCGGTGGGCCGGAAGATCTCGGCGATCTCGAAGGCGTGCTGGAAGGTTTTCACGCCGTCCAGCAGCGGCAATCGGGCGCTGTCCGGGTCGAAGGGGGTGAAGGCATAGACCCGACGACCCCAGGCCCGGAAAAAGTTGATGGTTTCCAGGAAGCCGCTGCGTGGATCGGGGTATTTGAGATCGAACACCACGGCGCTCAGGCCGTCTCTGGCGTCCAGCAGCAGGTTGGGATTCAGGTAGCGGGTGGTCTTGCCCGCGCCTGTACCGCCGATGATCAGGGTGTGCGCGCAGCGCGCATTCTCAGGCAGCCGCAGCACGCCCTTGCCGACGAGACCCATGTAGCCGATGCGCCGGGGCTGGCGGGGCGAGTCTTTCAGGTAGCTGCCCAGGTCTTTGGTCTCGGCCCAGCGCCCCTGTCCGGGATCCTGGAACTTGCCGCCAAAGCGCTCGGTGATGCCCAGGACGATCCAGACCACCAGGGGCGCGAAGGGAATGTACAGCTGCCACTGCGGAATCGAGCGGCCCCAGACCCGCAGCAGCACCTCCCCACACGCCGTATCGATCAGGCAGCGCGGCACGAAGATGCCCAGCTCGGGCGACACGCGGATGGCCCGGGCCCAGCCCCGGTTCGCCAAAGCCTGACCGGCGTCGAGCAGCTGCTGCCAGGCCACCGAGCCCAGCCAGGCCAGGCTGACGAGCACGCCCAGGGCGGCCGCCCAGGCCAGGAAAGCCAGAAGGATGCGGTGAGTGCGCATGGAGGATCAGGCCTTGACCTTGGGCACACTGCCCGACGGCCCGCTGTTGCTGGCCCGGCCGCCACTGCCCAGGCCCTTGGCGGAGACCACGGTGTTTGATCCTGCCAGCTGCGTGCTGCCGGCACTGGCCATGGTCGGACTGTTGGTGGGCGCGCTCTTGGTGGCGCTGGCGCCCATGCTCATGTTTCCGGCTTTCAGGGACGCCGCCGACCTGACCCCGGAACTCACGGCGCTCACGCTGGAGCCCACGCCGCCCAGGCCCATTTTCGGCACGCCACCCCCGCCGCCCGCTACCGCCGCCGCGACCCCACTCAGGAATTCGATGATCCAGTTCTGGGCGATCCGCAGCAGATAGACCCCGGCCATCAGACTGAAGACCATCAGGATCAGCGAGGTGACCATGGCGTTCAGGAAGCCGACGAAATCGACCTTGTTCACTGTGGCGTTGACGATGTTGACGGCCTTGCGGGCCAGCTCCTCCGTCCAGTTGATCTTGCCCTCGTCCTCCAGCCGGGTCAGGTTGTCGAAATCCGTCTGGAGGCTGCGTTCGGTGCGGGTCGTGGCAACGTCGAAGTTGCGCGCGGGCTCGACGAAGCCCAGTTCCATCGATCCCGCGAACACGATGGGCATGAAGGCCATCATCAGCACGGCGGAGGCCACGGTCTTGAACCAGGTTTCCACGTACTGCATGCCCAGGTTGGTCGAGAAGATGAACATGGCGCCCACCAGCGGAATGAGCAGCGAGGCGATCACGGTGGCCAGCCCGGTGCCCATGATGATCAGGTAATAGGTGATCAGGATCGGCATCGCCATGTTCATGGCCAGAATCCCGACCTGCGAGGTGACCGTCGCGGCGTTGGCGATCCCCTGCGCGCCGCCGAAGAGCATGCCGATCAGGCCGCCCGCCAGCGGATTGCCCGCCACGGTGCCGACCTTGGCACCCTCCACCCCGCCCTTGGCCGCCTCCGAGACGACCTGCAGGCTGCCGTAGAGCATGACCAGCTTGGTGATGTGATCGCCGAGGTTCTTGGTCTCCTTGGCCGCGCGCTCCATCGCCGGGGTGGCGAAGGTCGCGTCACCCCACTTGTAGGCCTCGACCCAGCTGGCCCGCACGAACTCGCCCATGTTGCCGGTGAATTTCGGCTCGCTGGGCAGGCTGCTGAAGGTCGATGAGCCGAAGACCAGCCAGCCCGAGATCAACAGGCGGGCGAACAGTTCGCGGCCGTCGCTCTTTTCGCTTCCGTTGGCGATGCGGATCCCACTCCAGATGATGCCCAGGAACCAGACCGCGAAGGCCAGGGCACTGATGTATTTGGGCAGCTGCGACGTGGAGATCGCCCCAGTCATCTGTGCCAGCCAGGTCGTCGGGCAGGGCAGGGCGTTGTAGGTCACGGTGATGTTCTGGATGGTGCCGCCGGGGCTGATGATGTTGGTGTTGTCGCCCAGGCTGGCCCGGCGCTTCTGCTCACAGACCGAGGAGTTGATCGCCACGCTCTTCGTCTCCGGGAACGCCACCGCTGGATTGGTCTGGGCCTGGGCGGCTGAGAGCCCCAGCACCAGCATCAGCAACAGACAGATACGTATAAGCATGAGGCACGGCTCCTTTATGGGGTCGGCATGGACAGGCCGCTGGAACTGGAGTTGCCTGCTGGGGCCGGGAAGCAGTCCGCTAGACGACCGAGATCGCCGTCCGACCGCTTCCTGGTATTCAGGCCGGTTTAGAACAGGGCCTCGTTCTTGGGCGGAGGTACCGGGATAGTGACTGGGGCTCCAGGAATTTCCTGGGTTTTGGGCGTGGGCACCGGAATAGGCACAGGGGCGCCAGCCGTGTCCTGGGTGGCGGGGGCCGGATCGGCCGTACCGGGTGATGTCGGAACCGGCCCGTAAGGCTCACTCCCCGTCGGGGTTGCGGATTCAGGGTCGGGATCTTTCGTGATCTCACCGGGCGGCAGACCGATGGAGTAGTCGGTTCCTTTGGGCTTGCCATTGGTGATGGTCAGGGCACTGGAGGCGCCCGCCGCGCCGTCGGAGGCGATGTCCATTGTTGCCGTGGCATTGTTTGCTGCCGCCTGGGTCGAGCGGCCCAGGGCGATGATCTGCGCCTGGCTGTCACGCAAGTTCTGATTCCTCTGCGCCGCAGCTGCGTCACCTTCCTTCCTCAACTCCCGGACAATGTCGCCCAGCTGGGTATTGGTGATCGCCCCCTGCTTGAGCATCAGGTTCAAGCGGGCCTGAATCTGCTCGTTGCCGAACTGCTCCTGGGTCATAAGAGAGGCCACGGCCATGTTCAGGCTCTGCACGACCGCGCGGGTCGATACTGCCTCGGAGGTGTCTTTCAGCAGCTTTTTGCCAGCCTTCTTGACCTGATCGCTCATGGTCTTGTTGAGGGCCTGGGCCTTTTCATCAGTGGCCTGGGTCACGAGGTCTTCGGCCTGCGCCTCATAGTGCCCAGTCGTGACCGCTGCCCGCGTACTGGCCTCGGTCTGCGCGACAGCCTGGGCGCCGCCGATCTTGATCCCCAGGTTCTTCGTCTGGCCTCCCTGCAGGCTGGCGTCCGCCGGCATGGCGTTGGCATCGGACTGAACGCTCTGGCCCAGCTCCCGGTAGGCACCAGTGATCTTCTGGGACGCGCTTTCCACGTACCCGGCGACCGTCGGATTTTTGAGCATCAGCGCAATGGCATCGTTCGTGGTTGCCATGGTCTTGAAGGCGGTAGATCCGCTTCCGTTTTGCAAGACGTCCTGGATCTTCTGGGTGGCGTTGTTCGTGCCCTTGATGCTGACGAGCAGATCCTTGAAGCCGGCCTTGACGATGGTGTTCGGCACGGATTTGAACACGGTGCCGATCGCCTTGTCGATGGCTGCGCGGGGGTTGAGCAGATCTTCGAACGTCCAGTCGGCGGCTTCCAGGGCCTTGCCGGCGCCGTCGAGCAGATCGTTGGCTGTGACGGCCTGGGCCTGAGCGCCCAGCACCAGGACTGCGGTGATTGCCATCATCTTCTGTTTCATAGGCTCCTCCGTGTTACCCAAGACCCGTTGTGTAAGTGTCCGCTGGGCCTAGCCATAGGCGAGCCCCGTCAGCGCGGCCCGCAGGTCGCCGCCCGAGCGCTCGATGGCCTCGTCGCGGCGGGCCATGGCCTGCGCCGAGGTGGTGAACGTCCACAGATCCAGCGGCGTGGGTCTCACCCAGATCACGTCGCCGATGCTGCCGGTCTCGGTGCGCACCCAGGCCAGCACCTCGCTGTACACGCCGTCGATGCGCTTGAGGTCGCGGAACGCCTCCATCGCCGCCTCGGGCAGGTGTAGCAGGTCGCGCACGGCGTCGTCCTCGCCGGGGGTGCGCAGCAGGTAGTGGTAGGTGGTGTTCTGCAGGATGCCGTGCGCCTCCGGGCGCTGGAAGTCGGCCATGGACTGGCTGATGCTCCACACGGCGGCGTTGTAGCGGCGGAAACGGCGGTACAGCTCGACCATGAAGTGCGCGGCGGCCGGGATGGTCAGCAGCGCCCAGCACTCGTCGAAGATCACGACCTTGCGCCGGGTGCGGTCGCCCTTCACGCGCCGCCACACCAGGTCGGCGATCATCATGATGCCCACCGTCGCCAGCGGCGAATCGAGCTGGAACTTGCTGGTGTCGTAGCAGACCAGCCGCGCGTGCGTGAGCGGCACGGTGGTGGAGCGGTCCACGAAGCTGCCGTAGGGCGTCTTGCCCGTCCAGTTCTGCAGGGTGCGGGCCAGCGTGTCGGCCAGCAGCTTGTCCTCGTGGGTCACGGTTTTCTCGCCGATGCGTTCCAGGTTGCCCAGCGTACGCACGAAGTCCGACAGGCGCACCTCGTCGAGCCGCGAGTGGTATTCGCCGTTCTCAAAGACCTCGTCGGTCTTGCGCAGGTACGCGGCCCGCAGCGCGGTGCTGATCAGGGCGTCCTCCTCGGCCTCCAGGCGGGGATCGACGGCCCCGACCATGGCGCGCACCAGCCCGGCCAGGAAGGAGATCTTGTCCTCGTCGGGGGCGGTCTCGCCCGGCATCAGGTCAAACGGGTTGATGGAGGTCTCACCGCCGGGCTCGACGTCGATCATGGCGCCGCCCAGCAGCTCGACGGTCTTCTCGTAACTGCGCCCGCGATCGACGATGATCACGTCCACGTCGTCCTGGCGCAGCAGCTCGGTGATCATGTACTGGGCGAAGAAGGTCTTGCCCTGCCCGGAGCCGCCCACGATCAGGGCGTTCCAGTTGGTCATGTGGGGATCGAAGGGATCGAGGAAGGTCAGCGCCTTCCAGCGGTTGTGGAACATGGCCGAGGGGCGTTTCTGTCCGGCCCAGGGCGCCCCCAGCGGAAAGAAGTGCGCGGCGTTGGTCTCCAGCAGGCTCAGGCGCTGGTCGATCAGCTCGCCGCCGAAGGGCAGGCACTGCGAGAAGGGCTCCAGCAGGCCATGCTGCAGGATCAGGAAGGGGCTGCCCGGCACGTTGGCCGAGGCTCCGAAGGCCTGGGTGATGCGCGATTCGAGTTCCTTGCTCTCGGCGCCCAGCACCACCAGGGTCACGCCGACCTGGAACACGTGATCGCCCGAGGACGTGATGTGGTCGATGGCCGTCTCGGTCTCGGCCAGCCCGGTGCGGACGTTGGGATCGACGTACACGTTGGTGTCGATGGAGGCCGAATAGAACTTGCGGGCCGAGGACTTCAGGCGCTGCATGGCCTTGTCGTACGGGTCGTGCTGCAGGTCGACCACCAGATACAGCTCGCCGGAAGCGTCCAGCAGGTGGTTGATCATGCCGTAGGCGGTCTCGTCGGGGCTGTGCACCAGGCTCAGGATCCGGGCCCGGCGCCAGCCCAGGCCCAGTTCATGCAGGCGGGAATTGTCGACCTCGGTCTTGGCCACCTGCGCCCGCAGGGTGGGCGGGGCGATGCCCTTGAAACGCTCCAGCACCTCGGCCGGCATGACCTGCCAGGTCGGGCGGTAGCCGGGAACCGGCAGGTGCTTGAGGCCCGGATTGAGAAAGCGGAAGCACAGCGCGAACACGTCGTCGTCGGTCATGGCGTGGGCCTCGAGCCCCGCCGAGGCCAGAAAGTGCAGCAGCCGCATCCGAACCGCCGAAGCTTCCAGCAGGCGTTCCTCGAACTCGGGCGCGGTGTAGCCGATGTGGGTCTTACGCCGCAGCGCCGGAATCGCCCGGCCCAGGGCGTAGCTGAGCAGGTTCGGGCTGGTGCCCAGGCGCTTGTCGCCCACCGTGACGGTCAGGAAGGCCCGCCAGCGCAGCACCTCGCCGGGCTCGGCGGCCAGCTTCTCGTAGAAGTCGGCGCGCTTCTCGCCCAGCAGCCGGGCCAGCGGCTCGGGGCTGGTGGTCTCGGCGCGGTAGGGCGCGATGCCGGCGGCGCCTACCGGCCCGACCTCGACCGTCAGGCGCAGCCGCTGGCCCTGCGGCACGGCGTTGCGCAGCACGCTCTTGAGCTGCCGGAGCACCATCTCCAGGCCGCCGGGGCTCAGGAACAGCGCCGGCGGGAACTGCACCTCCACGCCGATCTCCATGCGCCCGTCTTCGAGGAACATGGTGCCGTCGCGCAGATCCCAGTACGGCAGGGCGTCCAGCATCGAGCGCGTGCGGGCCTCGGTCAGTTTCGACATCTCAGCCCCCTTCGGGCGCGCTTATGGGCGCCTTGATCGCCTGCACGGGGGCGCCGGGCACAGCGGGTCTCCGCGCACGTTTGACCGGTTTCCTGGAGGGGCGCACCAGGAAGCGGTCCTCGCGCGGCACGATCAGTGGGTAGGAGCACAGGTCGCGCATGACCCGGTAGCGGTCGCCCTGGGTGAGCCAGGCCAGCACGTGCATCAGCGCGCGGCCTGGGAACAGGTAACGAATGAAGCCGATGACCTTGGAGAGCGCGAAGCCGCTGAGCGCCGCGAGCGGCAGCGTCAGGATGGCAGGCACGCGATCCTGCCAGTACTGCAAGGACATCAGCGTGCCCGCGCCGATGGTCAGGAGCGCCCAGACGTCCAGGCCCATGACGGTCAGGGGGACGGCGAGGCGGTACACGCGCATGCGAAGCATAGGGGTCTCCTCTCAGAACATTCAGTGTGGGCCTGCCGCTCTCGCAGGCCCACGCCCGGGGGTAGTGCTCGGGAAGCAGGTTCCGTGACGCGGTTAGCTGTTCAGGCAGATGGCCTGGCCATTCTTACCAGCGGCGAGGGACATGATCGAACGGGCACCCAGGATGACCGCCGCTCCGGCCAGTGAGGCGATCAGGATTGAGGTGGACTTCTTACCGCCTACCGCCAGGCTGATGCCAGCGATGATGATCGACATGATGACTAGACCGATGCCCACTGGACCACGCAGCCAACCAGAAACCTGACAGATACCGGTATTCACAGTGGTAAACGGATCCGTGTTTTCCGTTACCCCTCCATTGGTGGGAGTTCCCTGTGCCAGCGCGTCCGACATCACGGCCATCGTGCCTACTGCCATGCCCCAGACAAAGGCCGCCCGGTGGGTTTCAGGTTGAACCATGAAGTGCTGCTCACTCCACGTCCGAACCTTGTGATCCGTCAGAAGCAATAGTCCGGTGAGATACTCCATAACGACCTGCCCCTGTTTTGCCACTCCGAACGTTGGATACATTTCTGAGCCTCCTTGTGGTCGAACTACACTTCGATTATGAAAATCGAGGAACAGATCAAGGTGGAAATCCAACAGGCGCTCGGCCACGCCGTTCCCGATCCGAGCGCTCCAGGCTTCGCGGCCTTCTACTCGAAGCTGGAGACCGAACATCCGGAACTGGCCCTGCGGCTGATCGCTGGCCTGCAGAACGACGAGGCCGACGGGATCATGGACTCGCAGGCGTTCTTCCCGGAGGCGGAGGCGCAGGCCCGTACCCGTGCCCAGGCGCGGGGCGTGCTGCAGCGCCTGTTCTACCGGCAGGACGACCTGACCGACGAGTGGACGGTCAGTAAGGGGAAGGTGGGCATGGCTGGGCTGGCGGGCGTCTGCCTGGTGCTGGTGCCCACGCTGATGGCCGGAGCAGGTGGCAGCCCGAAACAGAGTCCGGCCCAGCCAAGTGCTGTGGCCCAGACGCCGCCCCCGGTGGCCGCCGAGCCTCCCGCGGCTGCCGTGCCCCCAGCGGCGCCCCTGCCTCCGGTGCCGGACATGCCGAACACCGAGCTGCCCGTGCCCCCAGCTCCCGAGCCGATGGCCGAGGCGCCGCTCCCCAGGGTCACGGAAGCTGTTCCACTGCCCGAGCCCGCTCCGCCCGCCAGCGACCCGCTGCCGCCCACCCCGGCGGCCCCGCCGCCAGCGCCGGTGGCCGGCGCCACCATTTACACAGCCAAGCGGGCGACCGCCGACACCAGCACCACGGTCTACGTGTCCCAGGCGCGCAGCGGCGCCGGGGAGCCCAGGGCGGAGGGTGAGGGTGGCGCGCCTCCGGGCGACCTGTCGCTGTACCAGGCCAAGCCCGAGGAGTTGCCCACCTCCATGACCCTGTTCGACGCGGACAAGCCCAAAGCAGGCGAGCAGCCCCTGCCCGCGCCTACGCCGCCGGGCAGCGGGCTGACGCCCCCCGCCGCCCTTCCACAGGCCGCTCTACCCACGGCGCCTGCTGAACCGACGGTTCCTGCGGCCCCCACGTCACCCCTGGCGCTGACACCGCCGGCCCCCTCCAAAGCGGCTACCTTCCCAGTCGGCACCACCCTCAAGGCCGTGCTGACCACCGGGCTGCTGGTCACCCAGGGCAGCCGCTCCATGCCCATCCTGGCGCGCAGCGAGAGCGGGGCCGTGTTCAGCGGGCTGGCCACCCTGGGGGCCGCGGGCCGCATCGAGATCGCCTTCAGCAGTGTGCTGGCGAATGGGCAGATGGAGTCCCTGAACGCCCGCGCCTACGATCAGGCGGGGTTGCCGGGCCTGCCTGTAAAGACCAGGGATGTGGCGCCCTCGCTGGCCGCCGACCTGACTCGCGCCGCCGCCGCCGGTGTGGCCGGCTACGTGGAACAGCTGGGGAACCAGACCGAGACCTATACGGAGGGCGGCAGCAAGGTGGTCGTGACGGTGCCGCCACAGCTGTCCACGACCATCGCCGGGGCAATCGCCAACCTGTTCGCCGTGCCCCCCACCCAGAAAGCGCTGGAGCGGATCGCGCAGGTCGACCGGGGCACGCCGCTGCTGATCACGGTGGTCGGCGGCCTGGAACCACAAACGCCCTGAGCCGGCACACAGATTGCGCCCATCCACAAGTCCGCCAGCCGCTTCCAGATCCAGGGGAGCGGCTGAACTCTGTCCCATATGGGAGGGCGCGAAGGTCTGGCCGTGCCCCGTCCGGGGAGTCTGGTCGAAGCCCATCAGCTCTTTTGCACGTACCCGGCAGGAGGCCGACCCCAGTCGTTCAGAACAGGTTCCTCCATGGGCAGACCACCGCGTCAGGCATGATCTGGCGCAGAGATCAAGGCGTCCAGACCGGGGGCCTGAACATCGCCGGGTGGAATCCCGACCTGGAGCGGTTCCGGCCCCAACAGGGGAACCGGCGCCCAGTCATGACCCTGGCACAGGGTCGACAGGTCAGGGCAGCGGCGGCACAGATCACACTGTGCCGCCGCTCCGGAGAGTGTGTTCGACCGCCTACCGGAAGTCGCAGTGCACGTGATCCTTGTGGGCGGGGTCGTTGAAGGCGTTCAGCGAGTACCCGGATCGGGCATCGGCCGCCAGACAGGCTTCCAGCGCCCGCTTGTGGCCTGCGTTGGGCACGTTCAGCAGCACTCCGTCCCAGGTGCCGATGTCCAGCGCCTCGCCGGTATAGTGCGATGAGTTGCCCTTGTGCCCTCCGCCTGTGATGGCCGTGACCCGGTATGACCCCTGCCTGGCCAGCGCCAGCATGGCGGTCAGCAGTTTTGGACTGATCGCCTCGCGCTGACCACAGTTAGGCGTGGTTGGCCCGCACCCACGGGCGGCCGGCACACCGTTGATCGCGTCGACGATGTTCTGCCGGGGGCTCCCGCCACTGGTCGTGCTGCTGGTGTTCAAGGCGATGTTCGGATTGTCCAGCACCTTGCGCGCCAGACACTTCACCGTGGCCTGCTCCCCCCCAGCCGATTCACAGCCGGTCACCGTCCTGGCCGTGCCCTGACTGGTCGGCGTTGGCGTCGGCTTCGGCGGGCTCCCGACGGTGTTGGCCGGCGTCGGTGCCGGCGGCGCAGTGACTGTAGAGGACTGGCTGGCCGCAGCTGCCGCCGCCTGAACCGCCTTGTCCTGCAACGTCTTCTGGGTCGAGGGCAGGGTGGTGACGTCGATCTTCGGGAGCTTGAGCACGGGCAGGCGCTCAGCCAGGTTCATCAGCCCCAATGTGGTGCCGCGCGAGGGCTGCCCACGGACGTGATGCAGAGGATAGCCCTCGGGCGCCGTTTCCCAGCGCACGTGCACGCGTGTGATCCCGCCCAGGTACGTGTTGATGCCGGTCGAGATGTTGGGCAGCGTCCGCGTGACGAGCGTCAGAACCGGCGGGGCGTACGACATGAAACACCAGCGCTGGTATTCGACGGTGCGCGGTGAGGTCAGGCGATCCACCTGTGAAAAGAGCTGCATGAACCCCACGGCACCAACGCCCTCGGTCTCACGCAGGTCTCCCGCGCCGGTCGGGCCCTGGGGTGCGGGCTGCGCTCCCCACCACTGATCAGCCCGGGAAAAGATGTCCTCACGCTGCGACAGGCCGTATTTGAGCACCTCCAGAGTGGGGATGCCCGGCCAGGACGTGCCTGTGGCGCCGCCCGGCAGCCGGGGCACGGCCAGCCCGGCGGAGGCCGATGCCGGGGCGGCCAGCCCCGGGTAGGGATAGTTCTTCAGGATATAGGCGGCGCCGCCCGCCTTCTTCGCCTGGGCCTTCTGGGCCAGCGCCCGGTACTGAAGAGGGCGGCGGCCCGTCGCATAGACCGGCTGAAGCTGCACACCGCCCGAGGTGCCGGCCGCCCCGCTGAGCGGATAGACCCCGTCCCAGGCGAGGGAACCGGGCATGTATGTCTCGATGGCCTCGTAGACTTCCTTCCAGTACTGCGGGTAGAACACACTCACCGCCTGCTGGTAGCCGGCTGCGTACCGCCGGCTGACCTCGGCCCAGTTGGTCACCTGGGGAAGGTCGATCAACGTGCACTGGGCACCCGGAAAGTAGCTGGGCACCGCCGCACTGATGGCGTCCTGCAGACCGGAGCAGAACTGATCCGACTTCAGGGGGCTCGCCACCAGATCGCCGCCGTCCCAGGCATTCAGGTAGCGGTCGACGCGGGCGTTGGCGTTCGGCCCGCAGTTGGCCGCGAAGCTGCGGCCCTGGGTGGACGGTGCCAGGCTCTTGAACTGGGCGGCCACTGACACGGCCGCGAGGGGGCTCAGTTGACCGACCCACGCACCCATGATGCCGGGATCGGGTTTGGCATTGAGTAGCGAGTTCATGTACCAGGTCGAGCGGGCGTCGAAGGTGTTCCAGGCGCGCGAGAGGGCCTCCTCCATCGCCAGGGCGTAGGCCTCGGAGATGAAGGGCACCGACCACTCGTACTGCGGACACTTCTTGCTGGCGGCCGCTCCACTGGCCTTGCACGCGGCCAGGTGCTTGAGGTGGATCAACTCGACCTGAGGCATGACCTGGCCAGCGCCCGGCAGGACGGTACTCAGCCCCGGCCCCCGGCCGGCCTCCTGGCGCGATTCCGGCAACGCCCCGATATCGACGGCGCTGAGCACACCCACATAGGGCGCCTGGGCCTGGGCGCCGGACCACAGGCACAGGGTGGCCAGCGTCCATCGTCGGGCTCGACCAGCCAGGCGGGTACGGCCAGCCTGAACGGTGGAACGGACATGGGTTCGCTGTGGAAGGTCATGCAGGTTCATAGGACACCTCGCTCCTGAGGTCTGAGGGTTTCCCTGGGTGGTTGGCGCGTCAGGTCGGGCCGCATGTTCAACGGACAGGGAGGCGCTCCAGGCGCCGCTGCACCAGGTAACTCACCTGTCCGCTGGGGTCGCGCAGCGTCCAGCTCAGCGTGACCGGCTGGTCGCGGCGCAGACCGGGGGCCAGCTGCAGGATCAGCGTGCCCTGATGGGTGCGGCCGGCGCGCAGGGTGGCCGGATTGGCGCCCTGCTTGACCCGCACAGGAAGGGTCGCTCCGTTCTGACTCACCTTCACGTCGGCCTCGCTGAGCACCAGCAGCGGCACGGTGCCGCTGTGCTCCACCGCGAAGAAGAGCGTGACCTCGTCTGGCCGGGCGTCCAGATCCTGCTCGATGACCCGCAGCGACAGCCAGGAGGGCTGGGCGGCCGTCGACCAGGTCTGCCGGGTGGCCACCGGTGAGGCGGCTGGCCGGGCCACCGGCGCACTCAGGGTCACCGCAGGCGGGCGGGGCGCGGGCGGGCGGGCGGCGGGGGCGGAAGCGGGGGGCCTGACCGGGAGGGCCTGGGCCCGTGGCGCGGCGGGGGGGCGGGGCGCCGGCTTGTTCAGCCTCACGACGTAGCGCCGGGTCGCGTTGCCCGGCGAGATCTCCACATGCAGCAGCTGGGTGCGGGCGCCGACCTCGATGACCAGATCCGTGGAACCCGTGCGGCCCAGGGCCGAAACGTAGATCTTCGCCCCCGCCGCCTCCACATGAAGCAGATCCGGCCGCCCGGACGAAATCTGGTCGATCTCCTGGTAGAACTCGATGACCGTCAGGAAGCCGGGCGACACCAGAGCAGCGGCGGGGGCAGCCTGCAGGTCATTGGCGTAATACACCGCGTTCTGCGCGCGGGCCCCGGCCAGCCAGGTCAGCGCGGCCAGAGCGAACAGCAGCGGCAGGAGTCGGCGCGGCAGCGGCTCCGGGGGGGGCCGGGCGATCACCCGCACCCGGGGCTCAGAGGGTCGCTTCGTCATGGTCGTCCTCCTCGGCGCACAGCAGCGCGGCCAGCTCATCGAGCAGGGCCTGGGCCCGCGCCTGCCTCGCCGGGCTGTGCCAGCGGTGCTGGGCGATCAGGGCGCTGCTCCAGGCATTCAGGCGGGCGGCCAGGGGGGCAGCCGGTTGGGGCGAACTCAGGGTGGACAGCACCTGTCGGCGGAGTTCGGCGTCCGTGACCGGACGAACCCACAGGTCGGCGAGCAGCGCCCTGCGATCCCCTTCGTCACGGACGCGGCCCAGCAGCCGGGCTCCCGCCGCGCTCAGCACGCCGGCGCGCAGCGCTTCCATGACCTCGGGGGGCAGTGAGAACAGGGGCAGCCGGGTCGAGACGAAACTGGGCCAGGCCAGGCGGCCCACCACCGCAAAGACCGTTTCGACCGTCCGGGCCTCCGCCGTACCCAACACCTGCTGGGTAACCTTGTGTTTGGCCTCGTTGTCCATCCGGTAGAGCATCGACTTCACCGCGCCCACCTCACGGCCCAGCCGCAGGGACAGCAGCCTCAGGATCCCCTCGGCTTCCTCCAGCTCGTTCAGATCCTCGCGCTGCAGGTTCTCCATCAGCGACACCTCGAGGGCGGTGTCGTCCCCCAGGGGGCGCACGAGCACGGGCAGGTGGCTCAGTCCGAGCTGCTGGGCCGCCAGATAGCGGCGCTCTCCGGCCACGATTTCGTACAGGTCGGTGTCCAGCGGACGGACGGTGAGGGGCTGCGTGACGCCGTGAACCGCGATGGACTGGGCGAGTGACTCCAGGGCCGCCGCCAGGAAGCGTTGCCGTGGACGGTAGTCTGCCAGCACCAGCTGCGCGACCGGCACCTCGCGGACATCCGGGCCGACGCCGGTCGGACGGATGTGGGCGGAGCGGATGGTTGGTACGGTGGTCAGGGTCATGCGTTCCCTCCTGGGTCTCTGTACGGAACAGTCGTATTGCACTCCCGGACAGCGCCGGTTCGGGGAAAAATTTCGCGGCACCGTGCCGGCACTGTGCGGTGGGGAGCCTGGCCCCGGTGGGCGGCCCGTCAGTTGACGTTCAGGTCGGGCTCCGGCAGATCGCCCAGCCCACTGGTCGTGTCGCCGTCGTCCAGGGCGCCGAGCTGGGCGGCGTAGACCAGCCCCTTGGCCGTCAGACGGATCCGGCCATCCACCTTCTCGATCAGCTCCTGGGCACGGAAATCACGCATGGCGGTGGTCACCGATTCGCGCCGGCAGCCGATGATGGCGCTCAGTTCTTCCTGGGTCGCCACCGAATCGACCAGCAGCAGGCCCCACAGCATCCGCTCCCAGATCTGGCCGCTGGTGGCGATCGACCAGCGGATCAGTTCGCCGATGGGCTGCAGGGCGGCCGGATCGGCCTGATACTGCACGACCCGGGTGTTGCTGGCCGCCTCGGCGTACCAGACCTCGGGCACCCACTTCACACCGGGCCAGACGTGCTCACTGACCAGCGTACAGGCGGGACGCGTTTCATCCGGGCCATACAGCAGCACGGCGCCGGCCTTCACCTTGAAGGGAGCGGTGAGATCCATGACCGTGCCCTCACCGACCACGGTCACGACCTCGGCCGGCCGGAACGCCCGCGCGCCGCAGCGCGCCAGCGCCTCGGTGTGGCTGGGCCGGATCTGGCCGCCCATGGGATCGACGAAGCGGATGGGTTTGCCCAGCTTCTGGGCATGGCGGATATGCTGGCGGGTGAGCTCGTCGATGTACCCGTGGGCGTTCAGCACCACGAACTCGTCACACCATTCGATCTTGTGCAGGTCGGCCTGGGCCTGCGGATGCTCCGGGGCACCTGAACCGGCAGGCGTGCCCGTGGGGTTGGCGATGGTCACCACCACGCAGCCGGAGTGGGTCAGGCGTTCGTCCAGGGCGGTGAACGCCGGCCGGAAGCGCTCGGCGCCGCACAGACAGACGATACGTGAGCCGGGGAGATCCAGCTTCGGTCCAGACCAATCGGTACGCTGCATCACAACAACACCTCCAATAAGAAAAACGGCACAGGTCGCGCCACCAGATGTGGGCAAGTCGGCTGACTTTGCGTGGGTTCATGGTGCTCGGGCACGGCGAAACCCCACAGACCCAAATGGGCCAGCGGGGCGGCTAGTCCATCTGGGCCAGCGGGCCGATGTGCGGTTTTCAGCTCCCCCGGATTCACTGCCCCAGACAATGGCCACAGCCCCCGGCCCGGTTCTCCATGCGGTGCAGGGGCCACGGTTCCAAGGAGGACGTGATGATGGCAATCAATTCCACTGCCCCTACGGGTTCCAGCACCCTGACTGATGCCCCCTCGGGAACGGGCCACACTCCGTCTCCGGCCCAGAACACCGGTACGGGCCGGGCCGTCGTGCAGCCCGCCCTGGTACTGATGCTGACCAGCAGCGCACCTCCCCAGTACCTTCAGGCACAGGGCAGTGCCCTGAGTACGCTGACTCTCGGCGAAGTGCCCTCGCCGGACGGACTCACGCTGGTCTTTGACGAGAATCAGGCGACGGCCGCCGTCGAGGGCATCGTCGCCACGCTGCGGGCCAGTGCCCAGGACGGCTGGTCGTGCGGGGCGGTGCTGGCGGCCGGCCGCCTGGGCTGTCTGCTGTCCGAGGGGCAGCCCCCCCGGTTCGTCGGGGCGGCGCTCGACCGGGCCGCCCGGCTGCTGGGCGGGGCCGGCCGCCCCGGTACGCTGCTGTGCGACGCCGACTCGGCCCGGCTCAGCGGGCTACTGGACACCAGCGCCCCCTTGCTGGGCGCCCAGCAGTCGCTCGTGGCCGCGGGCGACGCGGAGCTGATCTGGTACGACGTGCTCTGGGATCGCCTGCGTCCCGGTGATCTGCAGGCGCCAGCCCCCATAGCCCAGGCCCCCGCGCGTCCCACCACCGCGGCCTCTCCGGCGCCGCCCCGCGCCCGGCAGCGTCGTGAGACTGGAGAGACGGTTCCCCCAGGCCCGGCCGGGCGCGAAGACACACCGCTGAGCCGCTGGGTGCGCGGCACGATCCTGCGCACCGGCCGCAACTTCGGGTTCATCGAGGACACGTCCGGGCAGATCTACTACTTCCAGCCCCGCAACATGGCGGTCGATGCCCCGCTGCGGCGCGGCGCCCGCGTCGTGTTCCGGATTCTGCCCGCCCTGCGCGGCGCCGCAGAACTGCGGGCAGAGGACGTGTTCGTGATCGACGCGGTGGTGCGCGGGGTGCTGGAGCGAACCAGTCCCAAGGGATGGGGACTGGTCAAGCTGGACTGTCTGAATGGCCTGGAACATCGGCTGTTCGTTCAGAACGCGCTGAACCCGGGCTGGCGGGCCGGCCTGACGGTCGCGTGCCGGATCGGCGCGAACCGGCAGGGCCCGGTGGGCATTCCTCTTCAAGGTGTCGCCGACCCTGCCCCCACCCCCCTTGAGGACGACTGACCTCGTCCAGAGGCCCCACAGGCCGTCACGAGGGAGGGGGCCTCTACGGGTCAGGTTCCGTCTGGCGGGCCACGAACGCTGGAGCGGAGAACGGCCCTGACCCCGCTTTCTGCGGCACAGCTTGACAACAGACCAGCGATGCCCCACACTCCAGTTAATTAACCAACTTGGTTTAATAACTGGATCGGAGCCGGAGAACGGCCACAGGGGGATCGTGAGGTGACGGAGGCACAGGGCAGGGCAGGCAACCGCGAGCGGGTCTGGCGCCAGGTGCTCAGCCACGGCCTGAGCTCGCGCGCCGACGTCGCCGAGGGCCTGCGCCTGTCCAAGGTCGCGGTCACGAACATCGCCGCCGAGCTGATCGAAGCTGGCTGGCTGACCGAAGCCGGGCTGGCAGGGGGCTACGCCGGTCGGCCGGCTGGCCTGCTGGATCTGCATCCCCAGGCGGGGACGGTACTGGGCGTCGATGTGCAGCGCCGGGTGGTCACGGCGACCCTCGGCGACCTGCGGGGAGATCCCGGCGCCGTCCAGGCCCTGCCCCTCCCGGTGCCCGACGAGGTCACGGGCACGGTGCTGGAGCTGCTGCGGGCTGCCCACGCCCGGCCCCCCCACGGCCCGCTGCGACAGGTCGTGATCTCCGTGCCGGCCCCGGTGGGCCCGCAGGGCGAGCCTGAAGCCCCGTCGGGCCTGCCGGAGTTCGGGGCCGCGGCGGCGCAGGACTGGGCCAGCGCCCATGAGGTGCCGCTGGCCTTCGAGAACGACGTGAAGCTGGCGGCGGTGGCCGAGCACCACGCTGGAGCCGCCCTGGGCCGCGACGACTTCGCCCTGCTGGCCCTGCGCGAGACCGGGGTGGCGCTGGGCCTGTTCCTGGGAGGCCGCCTGTACCGCGGCGACCGCGGCCGCGCCGGCGAACTCTCCCTGCTGCGCTGGCCCGACGCCGGGAGGCTCACCCCGCTGGAGTCGCTCGACCCGCAGACCCGCCAGGCGGCCCTGGCGATGATCGTCGGGGGTCTGGCCGCGGCCCTCGACCTGCGGCTGCTCGTCGTGCAGGGTGGCCCGGACACGGCCGAGGAGCTGATCGGGCAGATCCGGGCGCTGGTGTCCGGCTCCGTGAGCATCGCCCACAGCGCCCACGGCGACGCGGGCCCACTCCGGGGCGCCCTTGTCCTGGCGGCCCGTCTGGCGCAGGACGGGGTGCTGCGGGCCGGGCTTCCGGCGGCCACGCCCCGAGAAGCCCGGCTCAACCCGTCCGGCTGACCTTCCCCCACCTGCCAGCCACCCCACGCTCCCCAGGGAGTTCATAAGGAGGACGTATGTCGCACCCCCGCCCCGCCGCCCGCCGGTTCCTGCCCCTGAGTGCCGCCCTGGCGCTCGCGCTGTCCGGCGTCCAGACGGCCGCCGCCCAGACCACCCTGAGCGCCCTGTTCATGAAGCAGGCCGCCTATTCCGAGGCCGACGTGCGCGCCATGACGGCCGCCTTCCAGAAGGCGAATCCCGGCATCGTGGTCAACCTGGAATTCGTGCCCTACGAGGGCCTGCGCGAGAAGACGGTCGCCGCGCAGGCCTCGGGCGGCTACGACGTGGTGCTCTTCGACGTGATCTGGCCGGCCGAGTACGCGAAAAACGGCTTCCTGCAGGACGTGACGGGCCGGGTGAACAAGGCCGACGTGCCCAAAATCTTTCCCGGCGCCTGGACGACCGTGCAGCTGGGGAACAGGTATTACGGCCTGCCCTGGATCCTCGACACCAAGTACCTCTTCTACAACACCGCCATGCTGAAGAAGGCCGGCATCGGCGCGCCGCCCCGCACCATGGAGGAGCTGCTGGCCCAGGCCCGGATCATCAAGCAAAAGGGGCTGGCCCGGTACCCCATCGTGTCGAGCTGGTCGCAGGCCGAGGCGCTGGTCGCGGACTACACCATGTATGTCAGCGCCTTCGGGGGCCAGTTCCTGGACGCGGCCGGCCAGCCCGCCTTCAACACGGGGGGCGGCCTCAGGGCCCTGGAATTCATGGTGCAGACCGTCAAGGAGGGGCTGACCAACCCCAACTCCCGCGAGTATCTGGAAGAGGACGTGCGGCGGGTCTTCTCGGGCGGTCAGGCGGCCTTTGCGCTGAACTGGACGTACATGTACGCGCTGACCCAGGACAAGAAGGAGTCGAAGGTGGTCGGGCAGGTCGGCATCGTACCGGCGCCCGGCGCGCGGGGCGGGGCGAAGGTGAGCGCCGTGAACGGCTCGATGGGCCTGGGCATCACGGCGGGCAGCAAGAACCCGGACGCGGCCTGGAAGTACATCAGCTACCTGACCTCGCGGCCCGTTCAGGAGCAGTACGCCAAGCTGTCGCTGCCGATCTGGAAGGCGTCGTACAGCAGCCCGGCCGTCACGCGCGGTCAGGAGGCGGTCGTGAAGGCGGCGGGCGCGTCCATCGGGGCGATGTACCCCCGCCCGGTCGTGCCCCAGTACCAGGAGGTCAGCACCATCCTGCAAAAGGCGCTGCAGCGGGCGCTGCTGGGTCAGGTCAGCCCGGAAGCCGCGCTGGACGACGCGGCCCGCCAGGTCGCGGCGCTGAAGTGAGAGGGCGAGGATGTTCGGGGGGCCCGCCGCCGCCCCCCGGTGCCCGGCCCCGAACCGCGTGGCGACCGGACGCCCCATGAGCCGCGTGGGCACCGCCGGGGAGCGGCACGCCGCCCTGACCCGGGGCCGGGCACCGGGCACCCTGACGCGGCGCGAGTCGCGGGTGGCCTGGGTCATGCTGCTGCCGGTGCTGATCGTGGTGCTGGGCGCGGTGGGCTACCCGCTGCTGCGCACCCTGTATCTCAGCTTCACCGACGCCCGGCTGATGGCCTTCACGCAGGCGCCGCCCTGGGTGGGCCTGAGCAACTACGCCCAGGCCCTGCAGAGCCCGGCCTTCCAGGCGGCCACCGGCCGCACCGCGCTGTTCGTGGTCGCCTCGGTGGGGCTGGAGGTGCTGCTGGGCGTGCTGGCGGCGCTGCTGCTCAACCAGCGCTTCTACGGCCGCGCGCTGGCCCGCGCGCTGCTGATCGTGCCGCTGGCGCTGCCCACGGTCGTAAACGCGATCATGTGGCGCTGGATCTACAACCCCGAGTACGGCGCCCTGAACGCCCTGCTGACCCAGTGGCACCTGCTGCCCGAATACCGCTCCTGGCTGGGCGACCCGGGCAGCGCCATGACCATGCTGATCGTGGCCGACGTCTGGAAGAACTTCCCGCTGGTGGCGATCGTGGCGCTCTCGGCCCTGCAGCTGATGGACAGGGCCCTCTACGAGGCCGCCGATATCGACGGCGCGGGCGCCTGGACGCGCTTCTGGCGCATCACCTGGCCGGGCATCCTGCCGGTGCTGAGCGTGGCCATCGTGCTGCGCACCATCGAGGCGGTCAAGGTCTTCGATCTGGTGTTCGTGATGACCCGCGGCGGCCCCGCCGACAGCACCAAGACCCTGAGTCTCCTGGTCTTCGAGCAGGGCTTCGGCTTCCTGCGCTCCGGGGTGGGCGCGGCCTACGCCTACCTGGTGGTGGCCATCAGCGCCGTGCTGATCGCCCTGTACCTGACCCTGCTGCGCAGGCAGGCGGCGCCGTGAGGTTCCCCCCGCACGCCCCGGCCCGCCGCCGGCTGGAGGGGGTCGCCGTTCATCTGCTGGCGCTGCTGCTGGCCCTGGTGATCCTGACGCCGGTGGTGTGGCTGCTGATCTCCAGCGTGTCCAGCACGGCCGACCTGACGAGCCTGCCGCTGCGCTGGTGGCCGGGGACGCCCGACCTCTCGCGCTACGCGGCGCTGCTGAGCGTGGCACCGGGCAGCCCCGGCGCGGCCTTCCTGCTCGCGCTGCGCAACAGCCTGCTGGTCGCTCTGGGTGCCACGGGCCTGTCGCTGCTGGTGGCCATCCCGGCGGCCTACAGCTTCTCGCGGCTGCCCGGGCGGCGCGCGGGGCTGCTGTACGCGGTGCTGGCCACCTATATGCTGCCCCCGGTGGCCCTGGTGCTGCCGCTCTACGCGGTGCTGGCGCGGGCCGGGCTGCTGAATTCGGTGTATGGTCTGGCGCTGGTGTACTGCACCATCCTGGCCCCCTTCGCCACCTGGCTGCTCAAGACCAACTTCGACGCGGTGCCCCTGGAGATCGAGGAGTCAGCGCAGATCGACGGCCTCTCGCGCTGGGGCGTGCTGGGCCGCGTGACCCTGCCGCTGGCCCTGCCGGGCCTCAGCACAGCGGCCGTGTGGGCGGTGCTGCTGGCCTGGGACGAGTTCTTCTACGCGCTGCTCTTCACCAGCACGACCAGCGCCAAGACCCTGCCCGTGGCCATCGCCGACTTCGCCGCCGGGCGCGCCGTGGACTACGGCCTAATCTGCGCCGCCGGCGTGGTGGCCGCCCTGCCGCCCATCCTGATCGGCTTCCTGCTGCAGCGTGGCCTGCTCTCGGGCCTGAGTGCCGGCGCCGTCAAGGGCTGAAGTGCGGCGACCCCCCCCTCCTGCCCGTCTCCCCGACCCGCCCCAGCAGACCCGCTCCACGAGGACATCCTTCATGACCGACACTGCTCCGCCCACGGGCACCGCTCCACCCACCGACCCCGCTCCCTCCACCGGCCTCAGCCTGATCCTCGGCGAGATGGCCCGGCAGCGCGGCGACGCGCTCGGTTCACTCGCCGACCCCCAGGTGCAAGCCCGGGCCCGTGACCTGGCGCACGCCGCCCGCGACTCCGGCCGACTGCTGCTGCTCGGTATGGGCGCCTCGCACTTCGTGAACCGCATGGCCGAGCCCGAGTACCGCCGGCTGGGCCTGGACGCCACGGCGATGCCGCTCAGCGAGGCGCTGTACACGCCGCTGCCGCCCGGGCCGCGCGCCGCGCTGATCGCCTCCCAGTCCGGCGCCTCGGGCGAGGTGGGCCGCTACCTGCAGACGCCGGCCCAGGACGAGCGCCGCTTCGGCCTGACCCTCGACCCCCACAGCCCGCTGGCCCAGGCCCTGCCCTGCCTGATCGGGCCCGGCGGCGCCGAACGCGGCTTCGCGGCCACCCGCAGCCTGGTGCTCAGCGTGGCCCTGCACGCGGCCGTGCTGGAGGCGCTGGGCCAGGAGAGCGGCAGCGTTCGCGCCGCTCTGGAAAGCCCGGACACCCTCGACCTGACCCCGGCCCTGGACACTCTGAGAAGCGCCGACACCCTGGTGTTCGTGGGGCGGGCCGAGCTGACCGGACTGGCCGAGGTCTGCGCCCTGCACGCGGCCGAACTCGCGCGGGTGCCGGCGCTGGGTTTCGAGGGCGGGCAGTTCCGCCACGGCCCCATCGAACTGCTGCGGCCCGGCCTGGGCGTGGTGCTCCTGCGCACCGGAGGCCCCAGCGCCGACCTGACCGACACGCTGGCCCGGCAGTGCGTGGAGGCGGGCCTGCGCCCGGTCGTGCTCGACTGCGCGGGCGGCGAGGCCGTGCCGGGCACGGTCTGGCTGGCCTTGGCGCCTGGGCGCGGTCTGGCGGCAGTTCTGAACGCCGTGTTTCCCCTGCAGCGCCTGCTGCTCGACTTCGCGTCGGACCGGGTTCGCCAGGTCGGCAAGCCGCGCCACGCCCGCAAGGTGACCCTTGAGCGCTGAGACTCCTGTACCCCACATCATCGTGGCCGGCAACGTGAACGTCGACCTGATCCTCGGGCCCCAGACGCCCTGGCCCACGCCCGGCACGGAGGCGGTGGTGCCCCACCACGACCTGCGCCCGGGCGGGGCCGCCGGCAACACGGCGCTGGCGCTGCAGGCCCTGGGCGCCCCCTCCACCCTGGTCGCCAGCCGCGGCAGCGGGCCACTGGGCGACTGGCTGCAGGCCGCCTTCTCGGGCATCCCGGCCCGCTGGACACGATCGGAGCGGCCCACCGCCATCTCGGTCGGGCTGACCCACCCGGACGGGGAACGGACGTTTTTCACCCACCTGGGCCACCTCGAAGACGACGGCGCCGGGCCGGTGCTGGGCGAGATTGCGCTGGCCCCGGCCGGAAGCCTGCTGCTGCTGGTGGGCACTTTCCTGTCTCCGGAGCTGCGCCGGGCCCAGGCGGGCATCCTGGCCGCCGCCCACGCCCACGGCCTGCGAACTGCCCTCGATCCCGGCTGGCCCCCGGAGGGCTGGACACCGGCCGTGCGCGCCGAGGTGGCGGGCTGGTTGCCGGCGTGCGACCACCTGCTGGTGAACGCGGCCGAGGCGCAGGGCCTGAGCGGGAGAACAGGGGATGAGGCCGCCGACTGGCTGCGCGGCCAGCTGCCGCTCACGGCGACCCTGGTGATCAAACGTGGCCCGGACGGGGCCGTCGCCTGGAGGGAAACCGAACATGGGCAGGTGAGCGCGCCCCCGGTGCGGGTCGTCGACACCATCGGCGCTGGCGACACCTTCAACGCCGCCTACCTGTGGAGCGTGCTGCAGGGACGGACGCTGGAGGCGTGCCTGGAAAGGGGCGTGCAGGCGGCCTCGGCGGCCGTGTCCAGCTCGCCCCGGCGGTACGGCTCACCGCGGCAAGTCCAGTCGTCCACAGCAGCAACGATGACGCCTTCCAACCCATGACAAAGGTGCGGAGAGACCACGCTCCCCGCACCGCACCTTCGACTGATCTCTTTTCCTGCTCACACCGCCCCGTTCGGTGTCCGGACAACCAGGGCTCTGGGCATGGTGGTTGTCCGGACACCGCCTCCCGGAGGGGTGTCCTGATTAGAACTGCTTGACCAGCTGGCCGTCGATGTAGATTTGGGTCACGCTGACGCCATTGACCGAGACCGTCTCCACGCTGGAGTTGTCGCCCCGGTAGATGCCCAGCAGATCGCCGTTGTTGTAGACGCGGCACAGACCGTTTTCGCAGTCGATCCGCACGTTCACGCTGGTGCCGGGCGCCGGAGTAGGCCGGGGAGGACGGACGGGGCGGGCCATGCGCTCTGCGCTGCGGTCAGCCGTGGTGCGGGTGGGCGACCTGAAGGTCTGGGCCGAGGCGGCGCCGAGCAGCAGGCTGGAGCATAGAAAGACACGAATCGCGGTCTTGATCATGGCAGTTCTCCTTGGAATGGAAGGGGGAAAGGACGGATCGGCAGGCCCGAACGGCGTGGGGGGGCGCGCCCGCTGCAGCGGCGCCCAGTGATCTCCGGCGTCCCGGATCTCGCCCCTGTGTAGACCTGTCCAGACCCTACCCAGCCCGCTGAGAAGCGCCCGTAAAAGTCTCACCCCGGGGTGCGGCGCTGTTCCGCCCTGGGCTGGCCGGCACAAACAATCGCGTGTCCTGGGGCCCGCATGGGGAGTGCAGGTCGGCAGGAACTCTGTCCAGGTGGTCTTCCTCCCGGCGATCCCTGAGCGTCCCAGATGCTGCAGCCAGACGTTCCGGCAGGACGCTCAACTCCATCTCCTGATTCAGCCGGATGTCAGCTTGCTTGACACTGACACAATGTGAGGGTTTAGCGTCAATCCAAGTTCAAACCAGCCTCAGCGCCCGCTGCTCACGCCCGACGTTCCCGTATGGGATGAGGTGGCTGTCTGCCGTGCCGTTTTGAACCGGTCGCCTGCCTGCCCGAGCCCTCCCGCGTTCAAAGGATGCCCCATGCACAAGCCCACTGCTCTGCTCGCCCTGGCCCTCAGCCTCTCCAGCGCTCAAGCCGCCAAGCTCACGGTCTGGACTCACTTTAACGGCCCGGAACTGGCCTGGCTCAAAGACGTGGCCGGCAAATACAGCGCCCAGGAGCAGCAGGACGCCGTCGAGATCATCAATGTGCCCTTCGGTGACATCAAACAGAAGCTGATCCTGGGGGCCCCACGCGGGGAGGGCGCCGACCTGGTGCTGTCCCTGCCCCACGACCAGCTGGGAGAGATGGCGGCGGCGGGAGTGCTCGAACCCATGGACAGGTACGTCGGTGCCCGCGGGGACATCAACCGCACGGCCCTGAGCGCCATGACCTACCAGGGCAAGCTGTTCGGGCTGCCCATGTTCGCCGAGGCGGTCGCCGTGGTCTACAACAAGAAACTCATCCAGAAGGTGCCAAGCGACTGGGCCGGCTTTCTGGCCGCCGCAACCCGCCTGACCGACGAGAAAAAGGGCACCTACGGCTACCTCGCCAACCTGGGCGACGTGTACGCGCAGTACGGGGTCATCAGCGCCTACGGCGGCTACGTGTTCAAGAACAACGGGGGCACCCTGGATGTCCGGGATCTGGGGGTGGGCAACGCCGGCGTGGCCAAGGCTATGGGCTTTCTGAACGACCTGCGCTACAAGTACAAGCTGGTACCCGAGGGAGTGGACGGCGGCGGCGCCAAGAGCGCGTTCGTGGACGGCCGCCTGGCGATGCTGCTCACCGGCCCCTGGGACATGGGCGACATCAAGAAGGCCGGCATCGACTACGGCATTGCTGCCTTCCCGACCCCTCCCGGCGCCACCGGCAAGTGGAGCCCCTTCGTCGGCGTGCAGGGCGTGCTGATGAACAGCTACTCCAAGAACAAGGCGGCCGCCGCCCGCTTCGCCAGATTCATCATCAGCCCGGACAGTCAGGTGGCCTTCAACCGGGCAGGCGGACGGATTCCGATCAGCGCCGCGGCCGTCGCGCAGCTCAGAAACGATGTGGTCGTCAGCGGCTTCAGCAAAAACATCGCTGCCGGGGTGCCCATGCCCAACGTGCCGCAGATGGGCGCGGTGTGGGGGCCGTGGACGAGCGCCATCGTCCTCAGTACCGGCAAACCGTCGCCGGACTACCTCAGCATCCTGTCGGGCGCTACCCAGGAGATCAAGGCCAACATCAAGTAGGGCGGCGCGTGCGAGGCAGTGATCTGGCCCCGCAGTGATCCGGCTCTGCCGTCGTTCAGGGTGCAGCGAGCCTGCGCCACGATCCCACCACGGACGCGCCCTTCGTTCAGGACGAGACGGAGGGCGCCGCTTCAGCCTGGCTTGCCCTCCGGTAGGGACTGCCGCTCCGTTCCGCCCCTACCGGGAGAGCACAGGATGGTTCTCTCCTGAGGCGCTCTGCGAGTCCCTCCGCCCCGGATTGATTCCGAACACCGAACGGAGGGCCTTCGGAATTCGTGTGACCCGGCGCTGCCGGACATGCCCGCGCCTCCACCGCCTCGTGACCTGAGAGCGATGGGGGTACAGTGACCGGCATAGGACATCCAGAACCCACTTTCAGTCCGGCTCCCCGAGAAGGCGGTGATCCCCATGTGGAACGAGAGCGCCCGGAGGCCCGCCTCCCTGCTCACCATCGGCCGGTTCTCGGTCATGGTCGGCCTGTCGGCGCGCATGCTGCGGTTCTACGAGCTTCAGCAGCTGCTCGCGCCGGCCCACATCGATCCGCAGTCGAAATACCGCTATTACCACCCGGATCAGTTCACGCGGGCCGTGTATATCCGCCTGCTGCGGAATCTGGACATGCCGCTGCGCGACATCCGGCGCTTTCTGGACGAGCCGGATCTACCGGCCGCCGTGGCCCAGCTCGGCGAGCACCGGGGGCGCATCGCCGAGAAGATCGTGGTCTACGAGCACAGTCTGGAGGTGCTGCGCAGCATGGAAGCCCGTCCGGGCCAGCTCTACCCGGTGCGGGAGGTCCGTGTGGAGGCCCAGACCGCGCTCTGCCTGAGGTTCTGCATCCCCATCCACCGCAAGGATCAGACCCGCACCTTCGCGCTGGGCCGGCTGCGCGAGGCGCTGGTCAGGGTGGGCGCGAGGGCCGCTGGCCCGTGCTTTTCCAGCAACGACCTGCTGCCGGCGAGAGATCCCCTGGAGGCCTCCCGCCGGGAGCTGCAGGGCGATCCCTTCGAGGAGCGGCCTCACCTGTTCGGCGTGCCGGTGGTCGGGGCCACCGAGCCCCCGGAGGGCTTTGAGCTCTGCTGGACGGAGCCCCACCAGGCCCTCTCGACGCTGAACGTGGGCGGCTATGAGCCGATCCATCTGGCCCTGCAGTCGCTGTTCCACCACGCCGCTCAGGCCGACCTGACCCTCAGCACCCACTACCGCGAGCTGTACTGGACGAGTCCACTCGACACGCCCCGCAAGGAGCATTACCGCACCGAGGTGCAGCTCATGATCGCCCCTGCATCCCTTCGGCGACCTCCCCCATAGGATTCAGGGCCAAGCCCCGACTCCACCAGCCGGAGCGCACCGTGGAGGGCGTGCAGCGACGGAGTGGTGCGGCGGAATGGGGACGGCCCTGGAAGCGTGATGTCCAGCCATGACGCCTTCATCCCCCATGACGTCGGCTGCAGGCGGGCGAACCCGGTCATGCGCCCTCGACTCCCGGACAGCTCGCTGCGGCGCCGGATTCGTTTTGGCACTTGGTTCGTCCCACGTGGGTCGAGCCTAATTGAGGATCACCCGTCTCCGGCGGGGCTGCGCGGAACTGGGCTGGTGAAGCTGATCCACTGGGCTTTCCCAGATCAGCAGCCGCGTGCCCTGCCAGCTCAGGCGGGTGCTGCCCTCGGCCCCCGGGACTCCGGTCAGTTCCCCCGACTCCAGATCGCGCCAGCCGCCGGGCGGGAGATAGAGATCGAGCGTGGTGGTCTGCGGGCTGCGGCTGACCAGGCACATCACCCGGGAAAGCGTGCCCCCCTCGCCCAGTTCCCGGAGAAGCGCGAAGCTGTGCTCCCCCACGCCCACGAAGCGCAGGCTGCCACGCTGCAGGGCGGGGAGCGACCGGCGCAGCTGCACCAGGCGGCGAACCCCCTCCAGCAGTTCCCGGTTCCAGGCCGACTCCTCCCAGGGAAAGGTCGCCCGCGCGTAGTTCATCGAGTCGCCGTGAGGCTGCGAGAGCCCGATTTCACTGCCGTAGTACAGACAGGGCGCACCGGGATAGGCCATCAGCAGGCCCAGCGCGCCCAGGTAGCGCTCAGCATTTCCATCCAGACGGTAGAGCGCGCGGGCGATGTCGTGGCTCTCGAGCAGGTTGAACTGGTTCAGGGCCACCGGTAGGGGGAGAACCCGGTAGGCGTCCCACAGGTGGGCCACCAGCGCCTCCGTGTCGATGCGCTGCGGCTCGCCATCCTTGTCGCGGCCCGTCAGCCAGGTCATCACCGGCAGGCCGAAGCCGTGGTAGTTCATCACGCCGTCCTCGCCCCGCCCGTCCTGCAGGGCGTGCTCGGCATCGAAGAAGCGCTCGCCCAGCACGTAGGCCTGTGGATTCTCCTCGCGGGCCGCGCGCTTGAGCCGGCGGAGGATCTCCAGGTTCCCGCCGTCCGTACCGGCCGTGCCCATGCCCTGGGCCACGTCGAGCCGCCAGCCGTCGATGCCCCGACGCAGCCAGTGCCGGGTCACGCTGTCCGGCCCGTCGATAAACTCTCGGTACGCCGCCTCGTGGGTGTAGTCGAGCTTGGGCAGGGTGGGCACGTCGTAAAAGCCGTGGTAGGGCAGCTGGCCGGGGGAAGCGGCGCGGAAGGTGAAATAGTCACGCTCGGGGGCCTGCGGATCGGCCATTGCCCTCTGGAACAGCGCGTGTTCATTGCCTAGGTGATTGAAGACGCCGTCCAGCACCAGCCGCATGCCACGCCTGCGCAGCGCCGTGCTCAGGTGGTCGAAGGCCACCTCGCCTCCCAGGTGGGGATCGACCTCCCGGTAGTCGCTGGTGTCGTAGCGGTGACTCGAGGGGCTGCGGAAGATCGGGTTGAGCCACAGGGCGTTGATTCCCAGGGCCTCGAGGTACGGCAGGGCATCCTGTACGCCGGCCAGGTCGCCGCCGTAGAGGGTGTGGGCATCCTCGGCGATCGAGAGCGGTTCGTCCCAGTCCGGGGTGCGCAGGGGGAAGGCCCCCAGCGCCGCGCGCTCCAGCTCGGAGCGGCCCGGCGAGAGGGCCCCTATCACCTCGGGGTGCAGCTGGGGATAGGCGTAAGCGCCGGGCTCAGGCCGGGGGTGGCTTCCCCCGCGCCGAAAGCGGTCGGGAAAGATCTGGTAGAAGACGCTCTCCCAGACCCACTCCGGCGGCTGGTAGTCGGCCAGGACGCTGTACCAGTCACGGTAGCCCGGACACACCGGCTTCAGACCGGCAGTCGAGACGAAGAGCATGTCCTCCTCGAAGTCGAGTCGCCAGATATAGCGGTTCTGCAGGGAGCCGAGCCGGAGGTCGTAGGCATACCACTTCTCGGCCCAGCCCTCGTAAGGCGCCTCACATGGATGGGCGGCGAAGGCCAGGATCTCGCCGTGACGCAGCTCCAGCACCTGCACCCGGCGGGGCCGCAGGCGGGTTCGCAGTCTCAGGGTCACGGTGCCCCCGATCTCGGCCGTGGCCGGACAGGTGTGGGCTTCGGTGGCGTCGTGCCAAGCGGCAGGATCAGCCGTGAATGCTGGAAACATAGGTCACCTCAGGAGGATGTGGGGGCTCGGCGCTGTACCCAGCACTCTGAAGCCTGACAGCGTGTGAGGGTCAAGCGGCCAGCCCAGAGCAGCGGAGCTGGCTGACCCCATGTGGCGCAATGCCCGGGGGACGCAGGCCCGGTGGCTACGCTGGGCGCCATGAACCGCCTCCTCATTCCGCTGACGATCTGCGCCGCCTCATCGCAGGCTCTCGCCTGCAAGCCGTTGAGCGCAGAGCTGCAGGCCACCGTGACCCGCTCGGCAAGCACCTTCGGACTCGACGCCGGACTACTCACCGCCCTGATCTGGACGGAAAGTCGGTTCTGCATCGGGGCCGTCAGCCCGGTCGGTGCCCTGGGCCTGGGGCAGCTGATGCCACGCACGGCCGCCGCCCTCGGTGTCGATGCCCATGACCCCCACCAGAACATCTACGGCGCGGCCAAATACCTGAGGCAGATGTGGGACACGTTCCACAACTGGACGCACGCGATTGCCGCCTACAACGCCGGGCCCGGAGCGGTGCAGCGGTACCGCGGCATTCCTCCCTACGCCGAGACCCAGGCCTATGTCCGGAAGGTGCTGGGAGCCTACCAGCAGCCGACCAGCCCCCGCCCTCGGCCCGCGACTGCCGCAGTGGCAGTTCGATCCGGAACGTCCGGGGCGCCAGTCGCCACCGTACCCCTTCCCGCCCCTTATGAAGCCCCCAGGGCGCCGATCCGCACCGCTGCTCAGGCGGCGGCCCGTGTCCAGGCCCTCAGGCCAGCGCCTCCAGTGACCGCGGCGCTTCCCCAGACGGCGGCGGTTGGGCCAGCGTCAAACCCGGTGAAAGCGAACGCCCTGCAGCCAGGTCTGGTGCTTTACACGGTGGCCAGGCCAGCCCAGGCCACCCGGACTGGAGGTCTGAGCGTGTTCGACCTGTCGGCGCCGTCATCGACGATCCGCTAGCCCACAACCTGAGACGGCACGAACCGCACACCCTGCTGTAGACAGCCCCGAGGGTGGCCGCTCGAGGGTGGGCTGCGTCTGCCCGGGGGGGGCGGGCCGAGCCAAACGCGCCGTGCGCCGAGCGGATTGCTATGCTGCGCCTCCCGGGGCCGGGCAGCGCCATCTCCTGCCCGCCCCACCCGGTCAGGAGGACAGCCCTATGCGAACCATGAAACTTGGCAGCTCTCAACTGGACGTGCCGGTGGTGGCCGTCGGCTGTATGCGGATCAATGCGCTGGACATGACGGCGGCCGAACGCTTCGTGGGGGCCGCGCTGGAGCAGGGCGCGAATTTCTTCGACCACGCCGACATCTATGGCCAGGGACAGTGCGAGGAGATCTTCGCCGACGCCGTTCACATGAGTGCCTCGGTGCGCGAGGGCCTGATCCTGCAGTCCAAGTGCGGCATCCGTCCCGGCATGTTCGACTTCTCGCGCGAGCACATCCTGGCCTCGGTGGACGGCATCCTCAGGCGCCTGAAGACCGAGTACCTGGACGTCCTGCTGCTGCACCGCCCCGACGCGCTGGTGGAGCCCGACGAGGTGGCCGCCGCCTTCGACGAGCTGGAACGTGCCGGCAAGGTGCGCCATTTCGGCGTGTCCAACCAGACACCGATGCAGATCGAGCTGCTGAAGCAGTCGGTCAGGCAGCCCCTGGTCGCCAACCAGCTGCAGCTCAGCATCACCAACGCCACCATGATCACGCGCGGGTTCAACGTGAATATGGAAAACGCCCAGGCGGTCGACCGCGACGGCGGCGTCCTGGACTACTGCCGGCTGCACGACCTCACCATCCAGCCCTGGTCGCCCTTCCAGTTCGGCTTCTTCGAGGGGGTCTTCCTGGACAACCCGAAATTCCCCGAGCTGAACGCCAAGATCGATGAGATCGCGGCGAAGTACGGGGTCAGCAACACGACCATCGCCCTGGCCTGGCTGCTGCGCCATCCGGCGAAGATGCAGCCGGTGACCGGCACCACCACCGTCCAGCGCCTGCAGGACTGCTGCCGGGCCAGCGAGGTTCACCTGACGCGGGAGGAGTGGTACGCCATCCTGCTCGCGGCCGGGAACACGCTGCCCTGAGGCGGGTCAGGCCGGGACGGCTTCAGCTGCCCCCGCCCTCCACCACCGACACCACGACCTTGCCGCGCACCTCTGTGCCCTCGGCGTAGCGGTGGGCGGCCTGGATGTCGTCCAGCGCGAAGACCCGGTCGACCGGAATCTTCAGCTCACCGCTCTCGATCAGCCGGCTCAGGAAGGCCAGGTCGAGGCCGCGCTCGGCGGTTCTGACGGAGGCGAAGCGGGGCCCGCCGCGCCCCAGCATGGCGGCGGCGTCCGACAGGCGGTTGGGGAGGCCGCGCACGCTCACCAGCGTGCCCTGATCGCCCAGCGCCGGGCGCACCTGTTCGAAGCTCAGCGCCGGCGGGCTATCCAGAATCACGTCCCAGGGTTCGTGGGCCGCCGTCCAGTCCAGCTCCTCGGTGGACAGCACCACGTCGGCCCCCAGGGAGCGCACGTAGTCCAGCTTGGCGGGCCGGGCCACCCCGGTCACGTGCGCGCCCAGGATGCGCGCGAGCTGCACGGCGAAGGCCCCGATACCGCCCGAGGCGCCGTAGACCAGCACCCGCACGCCCGTCCGGCCGGGCTGCAGCCGCCCCTCGCCTCGCAGGGCCTGCAGCGCGGTCAGGCCCGAAAGCGGCACGGCGGCGGCGCTCACCAGATCGGTGCCCTGGGGCGCCATGCCCACGCGCGACTGCCGCACGGCCACGTACTCGGCCGCGCCGCCGCCCCGGTGCCCCAGCAGCGAGTACACCCGGTCGCCCGGCCGGAAGGCGGTGACCTGGGGCCCGCAGCCCACCACCTCGCCGGCCACGTCGAAGCCCGGAGTGAAGGGCAGCTGGCTGGCCATCAGGAGGCCCAGGCCGCCGCCCCGCAGGTTCAGGTCGGTGCCGTTGATGCTCGACGCATGCACGCGGATCAGCACCTCGTCGCGCCGGGGCGCGGGCCAGGCGACCTCGTCGAGCTGCAGCACGCCCGGATCGCCGAAGCGGTGGAAGCGGGCCGCCCTCATCCCGCCGCGCCGGCCGCGCTGGCCGGCGCCGGCGCGCCCCCGAACAGCGCCGCGTGCTGGCGTACCCAGTCCTCCAGCGGGGTCTGGGGCACGGGCAGCGCCCCGAGCACCCCGGCCATGTCGACCACCATGGCGTCCAGGGGTGCGGCGGCCGAGGCGCGGTAGGCGGCGACGATGCCGGCCTCCGCTTCCGGGCCCATCATGCGGCCCATGATGGCCCCGAATTCCTCGGGCGAGATGGCCTGGTAGCGGATGTCGCGGCCCAGGGCGCGCGTGAAGGCCTGCGCCATCTCCGGGCCGGTCAACGCCTGGGGCCCGCCCAGGTCGAAGGCCTGACCGGCCAGCTCCGGGCGCCCGAGGGCGGCCACCGCGAAGCGGCCCAGATCCTGCGCGGCGATCCACGAGATGGGCCGCTCTGCCTCGGTCGGGTAGGCCAGCACGCCCTCCTGCTGCAGGCGGGGCAAGACCCACGGCCCCAGCAGGTTTTCCATATACGCGTAGGGGCGCAGGACGATGCTGGGCACGCCGCTCTCCCGCAGCCCCTGTTCGAGGTGGATGCGGTAGTCCAGCATGGGCAGGCCGGTGCTCTGCCGGGGCGTCTGCCCGCTGGTGTTGAGCACCAGCAGCTTCACGCCGGCCTCACGCGCCGCCGAGATGGCGTTGTGCGCGTAGTCGAGCGGATTGCCGCCGCCCGTGAAGGGCAGCATCAGGAAGACCCGCTCCACGCCCTCGGTGGCGCGGCGCACGCTCTCGGGGTCAGCCAGATCGCCGGCCACCACCTCGGCGCCCGCCTCCTGCAGGGCGCGGTTCTTCTGCACGTCGCGCACCAGCGCCCGCACGCGGTAGCCCGCCGCCAGCAGACCGTGCGCCACCGGCGCGCCCTGCGTTCCCCCTGCTCCATAGGTCAAAACCAGTTCGTTCATGGGTGCCTCCAGCGGTGGACGACCGCCCACCTGAGCGTCAATCTCCGGAAAATCACGCTACCAGCGGCGATTCACTTTGTGAAGAGGTTTCATTTTGGTGGCATGGTTTCCGAAAAGGAACCACTGAGGGATAGACTGGTGCCGCCTGCCCTCGCTGCGCGAGACCGTCTGGGTGGGGCTGAGCGCCGGCAGTGTGGTGAAGACCCCACGGATCGGCAAGGAGGTCGTCGGCTGGATCCCGCTCACCGGAGGCGATGCGCGCTGGGCGGGGTCGATCTTCCCCCACCTGGATCACGCGCTGTTGCCGGGGAACACGCGGGCCCACGCCGAACGGTGGGCCGCTGGCGTGAAGGAAGGGGGTACGCTATCGATGACCAGACCGCCCTCAAGGTGAGCGGCGCGGCCCAGGTCGTGTCCGGGGGACAATGGAAGCGGCCGACCCCCTTGGATGGTTCAGGAAAGTTCTGGGCAGGCCCTGGCGGCCCGTCCCCTACACCCCCAGCAACTCCAGCACCAGCGCGCGGTTCCCGGCCAGGTGGGCGGCGTCGCCTGCCCAGGCCAGCGCGCCGTGGTCGAGCACGCAGACCCGGTCGGCCACCGCCAGCGCCAGATCGAGGTTCTGCTCGGCCAGCAGGACGGTCTCGCCGGCGCCTCGCAGCTGCAGCAGCACGCCTTGCACCACGCCGACCAGCTGTGGGCTGAGGCCCTCGGTGGGTTCGTCGAGCAGTAGCACTGCCGGGTTCTGCAACAGCGCCCGGCCGATCGCCACCATCTGCTGCTCCCCGCCCGAGAGGGTAGTGCTCAGGCTGAACCGGCGCTCGTGCAGGCGGGGAAAGGTCTCGTAGACGTGTGGCAGCGTCCAGCGGCCGGGCCGGGCCGCGAGACGCAGCTCCTCGTCCACGCTCAGCCCGGCCAGCATCCGGCGCCCCTGCGGCACCAGCGCCATCCCGGCGCGGCTGCGCTCCGCGGGCCCCAGCGCCGTGACGTCCTGGCCGGCCAGCGTGACCGTGCCGTGGACAGCAGGGCGCCAGCCCATCAGGGTGGTGAGCAGGGTCGTCTTGCCCATGCCGTTGCGGCCCAGCACCGCCAGCACCTCGCCGGGGCCGACCTCCAGCGACACGCCCTGCAGCGCGGTGGCGCGGCCGTAGGCGGCGCCCAGCCCCCCCACCCGCAGGAGGGGCGCCGGGCGGGCGGGCGCGGACGGGCGACCCGGGCGTTCCAGGGCGGCGCCCACATACACGGCCTGCACCGCTGCGCTGGCGCGGATCTCGTCCGGGGTGCCGGTGGCGACCTCCTCGCCGCCGCTGAGCACCGTGATCCGGTCGGCGAAGCGCAGGCAGAAGGCTAGGTCGTGCTCGATCAGCACCAGGGTCAGGTCGCGCGGCAGGTTCAGGATCAGGTTCGCCACCCGCTCCCGCTCGGGCGCCGAGAGGCCCGCCAGCGGCTCGTCCAGCAGCAGCAGGCGGGGGCGCTGCGCCAGCACCATCGCCAGTTCCAGCTGGCGCATCTCGCCGTGCGAGAGGGTGGCGGCGCTTTCAAAGGCCCGCCCGGCGAGGCCCATGCCCGCCAGCGCCTCCTGGGCCCGCCGGATCGCCTCCGTCTGGCCCGACAGAGGCCGCCAGAGCTGCCGCCGTCCCGGCAGCCCCGCCAGCGCGGCGAGCACCACGTTGTCCAGCACGCTTTCCTGCGGGAACAGGCTGCTGGTCTGGAAGGAGCGGGCCAGCCCCAGCGCCGCCAGCCGGCCCGGCGAGAGGCCGGTGATCGTGCGCCCGTCCAGGCTCACTGCGCCCGCGCTGGGCGGCGCCTCGCCGCTGACCACCCGGAAGAGGGTGCTCTTGCCCGCCCCGTTGGGCCCGATGACCGCGTGACGCGCGCCGGCCGGCACGTCCAGGCTCACCTCCCGCAGCGCCCGCACCCCGCCGAAACTCCGGCTGACCCCTTCCACCCGCAGGGCGAGCCCCGGCCCGGCGTTCACGCCCGCCCCCGCCGGGTCAGCGCCCACAGGCCGCCGCGCCCGCCCAGCACCAGCGCCAGCAGCAGCAGGCCCACCAGCCCGGCCCACAGGTCGGTGCGCGAACTGACGGCCGCCTGCAGGCCGATATACAGCGCGGCGCCCAGCACCGGCCCCCAGAGCGTCCGGGCGCCGCCCAGCAGCACCATGATCAGCAGCACGGCGCTCTGCAGCCACGCCAGGTCGCCGGGGGTCACGATGCCGCGGTGGGCGGCGCCCAGCGCGCCCGCCAGCCCGATGAACGCCGAGGCGATCAGCACCGCGCCGTAGCGGTACGCGAAGACCGGGTAACCCAGCGCGCGGGCGCGCGGCTCGTTCTGCCGGATGGCCTCCAGCACGCGGCCGAAGGGCGAGCGCACCAGCTGGGTCAGGACGAGCAGGCTCAGCGCGGCGGCGCCCAGCGTGAGCAGGTACAGGCCCGGCTCGCTCAGGCCGCTCTGGACATTCAGGCCGTCGGTGCCGCCGGTCACGGCCGTCCAGCGGTCGGCCAGCACCTGCAGCATCTGGGCGAAGGCCAGCGTGACCAGGGTGAAGAAGATGCCGCCCGCCCGCAGCGCCAGCGGCGCCGTGAGGGCCGAGTAGAGCGTGGCGACCAGGGCGCTCAGGGGCAGCGCGGCCGGCAGTGGTAGCCCTGCCCGCATCATCAGCGCCGCGGCGTAGGCACCGAGTCCCCACATCGCGATGTGGCCCAGCGGGGTCAGGCCCAGGTAGCCGACCAGCAGATCCAGCGCGGCGGCGGCGATGGCCCAGCACAGCGCCTCGGTCGCCAGGTACAGCGGGTAGCCGCCCAGCAGCGCGGGCAGCAGCAGGGCCAGGGCCACCCCCCCGATCAGCAGTGGGCGCGCCGTCTTCACGCGCTCCCCACGCGGCGGCCCAGCAGGCCCTGGGGGCGCAGGGCGATCACCAGGATCATCAGCGCGAAGGGAATGACCTCGGCCAGCGCCGGGGCGTACACCGCGCCGAAACCGCTCACCAGCCCGACCAGCAGCGCCGCGATGAAGGCGCCCTCGAGGCTGCCCAGCCCGCCGATCACCACCACGATCAGCGCGAAGAGGGTCATGCGGGCGTCCAGGGTGGGGCTCAGGGCCAGCTGCGGGCTGCCGACCGCCCCCCCGAAGGCCGCCAGCCCGATGCCGGCCGCGAAGGTCAGGGCGGAAATCTTTGGCACCGACAGGCCCAGCGTGCCGGCCATGACGGGGTCGGCCGTGACCGCGCGGATCTGCGCGCCCGCCAGCGTGCGGCGCAGCACCAGGCGCATGACCAGGAACACCGACACCCCCAGGCCGGTCACCACGAAGGGGTAGCTGGGGAAGAGCAGGCCGCCCAGCGTGAGCGGCCCGTCGAAGGGAGCGGGCGGCGACACCGAGCGGATGTCGGCGCCCCAGACCGCCCGGATCAGGTCGGCGAGCACGAAGCTCAGCCCCAGGGTCGCCAGCACCTGGGGCAGTTCCTGGCCGCGCAGCCGCGAGAGCAGCAGCCGCTCGGCCAGCACGCCCAGCGCCGCCCCGGCCAGGGTGGCGACCAGCACCCCCAGCCAGAAGGGCCCCGCCGCCTGCGTCACGGAGAAGCCGAGGTAGGCGCCCAGCACGTAGAAGGCCCCGTGCGCGAGGTTGGCGACCCGGGCCACCCCGAAGATCAGCGAGAAGCCGGCCGAGAGCAGGAACAGCAGCATTCCGAAGGCCAGGCTGTTCAGCAGCGCGAAGAGAGCGAGTTGCATGTCAGCGGTGGGCGGGGCGGGAGCGGGCAGGGGCGCCGGGCGACGAAGGCCGTGGCCCTCTCCGGCGAAGACCGGACGACCGGCTCACTTGCCCGGATCGGCGTAGGAGCCCAGGAACGTCACGGTCTTGTTGGTCAGCCCACCGGCGCCCACGACCACCTGGCGCACGTAGATGTTGTGCACCACGTTCTGCGTCGCCGGGTCGAAGCGGAAGTTGCCGTGCGGCGACGGGAAGGTCACGCCCCGCAGGGCGGCCAGCAGGGCGGCCTTGTCGCTCACGTTGCCGCCGGTCTTCTTCAGCGCCCCCACGATCACGTGGGCGGTGTCCCAGCCGCGCAGGGCGAAAACGCCGGGCGCGTCCCCATACTTCTTGCGGTAGGCGCCCACGAACAGCCGGTTCTGGGCGTTGTCCAGATCCTGCACCCAGGGCCCCACGCTGAGCGCCCCGGCGACGCCCCGGTCCACCGAGTCCAGCAGCTTCTCGTCGACCATCTCGCCCGAGACGGCGAGCTTGACGGTCTTGTTCAGGCCGAACTGCACGAACTGCTTCATGAACAGCACGGCGTCGCTGCCGCTCAGGAAGGCGTACAGCGCGTCCGGCTTCGCGGCGGCGATGCGCGCCAGGTACGGGCTGAAATCGGCGCTGCCCAGCGGGGTGTAGACCTCACCCGCCACCTTGCCCCCGGCCGCGGTGTACGAGGCCTTGAAGTCGGCCACCGAGTCCCGGCCGAAGGAGTAGTCCGCTCCCAGCAGGAAGGTGTTCTTGCTGACCTTGCCGGCCACGTACCGGCCGAAGGGGTGGCTGAACTGCCAGCCGGTGCCTGAGGCCCGGAACACGTAGGGGTTGCCGCGCTCGCGGGTCAGGCCGTTGCCCAGCGCGTTGAAGACCACCAGCGGCACCTGGGCCTTTTCCACCACCGGCGCCAGGGCGTAGGCGCTGGGCGTGAGCACCACGCCGGCCAGCAGGTCGACCCGGTCGGCGCTGATCAGTTTGCTGGCCTTGCGCAGCGCCACCGCCGGGTCGGCCTCCTCGTCCTCACGGACGAGCGTCAGGGCCCGGCCCGCGACCTTGTTGCCGATGGAGTCCAGGTACAGCGTCAGCCCGCGCCAGCCCTCCTCACCGATGGAGGCGTAGACGCCGGAGAAGGGCATGATCACCCCGATCTTGACGGCGCTGGCCTGGGCGCCTGCAGGGGGCGACAGGAGACTGAGGGTGAGGGCAGACAGGAACAGGGGGCGCGTGGGCATGATGGAACCTCCGGAAGCGGGCCCGCCGGGCTGGGGGATCGGCGTGGGCATGGGGACAAGGTGGGAGTCGACTCTGGCTGAGCCGGGACGAAGCCCGGGCGGCCACCGCCCTGTACGGTGCTGTGCCGCCAGAGAGGGGGCCAGAGGTTGTCCAGATGTGCCCCGAATTCGCGTGGAGCGACATGGACACAGGAGCCCCGCCGGCCGTGACCGTCACCAAGTATCCCAGGCTCCGGCACCCTTCAGTCGAGACGTCCCCCGGTGACGGGCGAGAGCGCCGGGCCTCGGCGCCGGGCGGACGTCTGGAACCCCTGCCCGGCGGGTCGGACAGCTTCGGCCGCCGACCGCCGGATTGGGGCGCGGTATGGTTGATCCTGCCACCTCAATGTGGACTCACTGCGTGGTGGGCCACTCGTTCATCTCCCTCCAGAGGCCCATACACCGACCCGTTGGACGACCGCGCCGCCCGAACCCCCTTCCCTGCCCCCGAGGTCTCCATGGTCTATTCTCCCCCGCCCGAGCGCTACGACACCCTCCCCTACCGCCGCGCGGGCCGCAGCGGCCTGAAGCTGCCGGCCATCTCGCTGGGGCTGTGGCACAACTTCGGCGGGGTGGATCGGCACGAGCACGCGCGGGCCATGGTGCGCACGGCCTTCGACGGCGGCGTCACCCACTTTGACCTCGCCAACAACTACGGGCCGCCCCCCGGCAGCGCCGAGGAGACCTTCGGGCGGCTGCTGCGGGAGGATCTGGCCCCCTTCCGGGACGAGCTGGTGGTCTCGACCAAGGCCGGCTACACCATGTGGCCCGGCCCCTACGGCGACTGGGGCAGCCGCAAATACCTGATCGCCTCGCTGGACGCCAGCCTGAAGCGCCTGGGCCTGGACTATGTAGACGTCTTCTACCACCACCGCCCCGATCCGGAGACGCCGCTGGAAGAGACGATGGCGGCGCTGGGGCAGATCGTCCGGAGTGGGCGGGCGCTGTACGCCGCCGTGAGCAACTACCCGGCCGACCTGACCCGCCGCGCGGCCGCCCTGCTGCGGAGTCAGGGCACGCCCTTCGTCCTGCACCAGCCCAGGTACTCGATGTTCGACCGCTGGCTGGAACCGGGCGGGCTGCTGCCGGCGCTGCGCGACGAGGGGGTGGGCGCCATCGTCTTCAGCCCGCTCGCGCAGGGCCTGCTGACCGACAGGTACCTGCGCGGCATTCCGGAGGACTCCCGCGCGGCCAGCGCCACCGGATTCCTGAAGGCCGATCAGGTGACCCCGCAGCGGCTCGCCCAGATCGCCGCCCTGAACGCGCTGGCGCAGGAACGCGGGCAGACCCTGGCCCAGCTCGCGCTGGCGTGGGTGCTGCGCCATCCGGAGGTCACCTCGGCCCTGATCGGCGCCAGCCGCCCGGCCCAGATCACGGACGCCCTGGGCGCCCTGAACGCCGGGCCGCTGGGCGAGGACGAGCTGGCGAGGATCGAGACGATTCTGACTCCGGCCGCCCCATGACCTCTCAGCGCCAGGAGCGCAGCTCAGGGCTCAGGTGATGGATCTCGTTGAAGGAGTCCAGGCTGAGCCGCCCGCCGCCGAAGGTCAGCCGCGTGACGCTGCCGTTCTTCACACGCCAGTTCAGCGCCAGGGCCGAGGCGCCGGGGGCGTCCAGGGCCAGGGCGACCATGAGGCCGATCACGCCGCCACTCGTGAAGGCCAGCACGGTGGAACCGGAGGGCAGGCGCAGGAGATCGGCCAGGGCCGAGCGCACCCGTCCCTGGAAGTCGGCCCAGCCCTCGACCTCCGGGTGGGTCAGGGTGCCGGCCTGCCACGCGGCCGCCAGCGCTTCGAGGTACTTCTGGAAGGCCCGGTTGCGCTCCGGGCCGCCGCGCTGGGCGGCGAAGGCTTCGCTCAGCGCGGCGAGGGCCGGGTCACGCTCCGCCAGTAGCGGCGCGAGCGTCCGCACCAGCCCGTCGCCGTCGTATTCCGACAGGCGGGGGTCGAGGGTCGGCGCGGGCCAGTCGGGGGCGGCGGCCAGTTCCGCCGTGCGCCGCTGACGCACCAGAGACCCGTGCAGGACGTGGGTCGGGCGAACCCCCTGGGCGGCCAGGGCCTCCCCCACCGCGCGGGCCTGCGCCTCGCCCAGTGGGGAGAGCTGATCCGTGTCGGCCTGGAAGGGGGTCGCCTGACCGTGGCGCACCAGGATCAGCTCACTCAAGCGTGCCCCCGCTCTGCCCGTCTTCCCCCGAACTAGTGCCCTGTTCACTGATGCGCCGCCACGCCTCACCGATCAGCCAGGTCGCCTGTCCGGCCAGGGGCGCGAAGCGGGGGTCACTGGTCTGCCCCGCGCGGTAGCGGGCGAAGATCTGCAGCACGATCACGGCGAGCTTGAAATGGCCCAGCACCTCATACCAGGGCAGGCTGCTCGTCACGTGACGAGCAGTGCGCTCCTCGTAGCGGGCCACCAGTTCGTCACGGCTCAGGAAGCCCGCCGAGGCCGCGCCCACGCGGTTCGGCGCGCCGCCCGGCAGCTCGGGCATCGTCCAGTAGGTCAGGGTCAGCCCCAGATCGACCAGCGGGTCGCCCACGGTGGTCATCTCCCAGTCGAGCAGCGCGGTGACCTGGCCCGGATCGGCCGGGTCGAGCATCAGGTTGTCGAGCTTGAAATCGTTGTGCACCAGGGTGTGGGCACTCTCGGGGGGTGTGTGCGCCTCTAGCCAGGCGATCACCAGCTCGTCGCGCAGCTGCGCCGGGGGCGGCAGGTCGCCCGTGTCCTTCAGCGCCTCGCGCGCCCGGCGCCAGCGGCCCGCCCAGCCCGCCACCTGCCGGGCATTGAAACCCTCCGGTTTGCCGAGGTCGCGCAGGCCCGCCGCATCGATATCCACCGCGTGCAGGTCGGCCAGGGTGTCGATCAGGGCCATGGACAGCCGCCGGGGGGCGTCGGGGAGGGCGGCGTACTCGCCCGGCAGCCGTGTCCTGACCACCACGCCCTTTCTCCGCTCCATCAGATAGAAGGGCGAGCCGATCACGCTCTCATCCTCCACGACCAGCACGGGCCGAGGGGCCACCGGCAGGGCGGGGTGGATCTTCTCCAGCAACCTCGCCTCGCGGGCCATGTCGTGCGCGCCCTTCGCCACCGGCCCCAGCGGCGCCCGACGCAGCACGTACTCCTGCTCGCCCAGCCGCAGGAGGTAGGTCAGGTTGGAGAAGCCGCCCGGGAACTGCTCGACGCTGAGGGCGTCCACGTCGCCCGCCACGCGGCCCCGCAGGGCCTCCCGCAGGGCCTCCAGCGGCAGCTCCTCACCGGGCCGCACGGGCGCGGTGTCGCCGGTCATGGCCGGGCGCCCCCGGGAAACGGGGCGTGGCCCTCCAGCAGCGCCATCGCCTTGCTCCGCAGATGGCGCATCTTGCCGATCCACCCGTCATAGTCGTTCGCCTTGTTCTGAAACGACTTCAGGGTGGTGGGGTGGGTCGTGATCAGGAAGCCGTCCGCGCGCAGCACCTCCAGCGTCCTCTCGACCAGCTCGTCTGTGCTGATGGCCGTCTGCTGCAGGATCGGCGCGTTCTGGATCATCGGCGTCCAGACGCCTTCGGGGCACAGGCAGGCCACCTTGATGCCCCTCTCGCCGTAGGTGATCGCCAGCCACTCGGCGAAGGCCAGCGCCGCGTGCTTCGTCACCGCGTAGGGGGCGGAGTGCAGCTCGGTGAGCAGGCCCGCCGCCGAGGCAGTGTTGAGCAGGTAGCCCTCGCCTCTTTCCAGCATGTGCGGCAGCAGGTGGCGGGCCGCCCAGACGTGGCTCATCACGTTCACGCGGTGGATCAGATCCCACTGCTTGTCGGGCGTCTCTGGCCCCTCGCCGATGGCGATGCCGGCGTTCGAGCAGAAGAGGTCGATGCGGCCCTCCTGCGCCAGCACGTCGTCGATCAGGCCCCTCACGCCTTCCTCCTGCCCGATATCGGCCGCGAAGAAGCGGGCCCCGATCTCACCCGCTTTCTGCGCCCCGACCTCGGCGTTGCGGTCGGAGGCGATCACGACCGCGCCCTCCTGCACGAAGCGGGAGGCCAGCGCGAGGCCGATGCCCGAGGCAGCGCCGGTGACGACGATGATCTTGTCCTTGAATTTCATGGGTGAACTCCTTGTGTTGCTGGCCCGCGGCAGCTGGGTGGATGGCGGACGAGGCGATTGTGCATCTGGATTGTCGGCGGGCCTCGGAGGTCACAGTCCCGCGCAGGGGTAGCCGGTTGCGATGGAACGGTTGGCCCTCAACTTCGCAGCTCTGGGCTCCTCAGTGGCCTGCGGCTGTGGCGTGTCCGGCTGTCCACCGCTATTACGAGTCGTCCTGCCCGGCGACCAGCACCGTCAACTCGGTGAACGACCGGTAATCGCGGGCGTTGAGCGTGCACAGGGCGTAGCCGTTGACCTCCGCGTGGGCGCCGATCAGGTAATCGGTAAGCACACGCCGGGGCGCTCCCCCTCCTGATCGGCGCTGGCGAAGGGCGTGCTCACGGTGCAGCAGGGCCACCCGCCGCCAGACCGCCTGATCCAGCGTCCAGTCGATCTCGATGCCCTGCTGGCTCAGCCACCCTTCGGCTCCGGGATCACGGGGGCTGAGTTCGACCACCACCGGGCCACAGACCATGACGCGGTCGAGCCTGTCCAACAGGGTGGCCACCTGTGGGGCCGTGGGCTCCTGAAACCGCAACGACAGGATGACGTTGGTATCCAGGCAGGTCACCATCACAACTGCTCGCGCCCCATAAGAAGGTCACTGATCCGGACGACGCGCTTCGGGCCACCCCCCCCGCTCTGCAGTGCCTCCCGGTCGCCGGGGCCATGCCGAAGGCTGCTGACATACTCGTCCGCGGTCATGCCCTCCGGATCCAGCGTGCCGATCGCCTCGTGAAAACTGCGTCTGGCCCTCCGCTGGGGCTGGAGGATGACCGTCTCGCCCTCTTCGATGAAATTGAGGATGCTGCCCTCTTGCAGGTTCAGCCGGTCTCGGACGGCTTTGGGAATGGTCACCTGACCTTTGCTGGTCACCTTCGCCTGATGCACACCGGGTTCAGCCGTCTTGGGTGTCATTCCTTACTTTACTCCTTACTTCGCTTCGGGGAGTGAGTTACGCTGAGCGGGATCCCCCCACGCCCTGCCGCCCGATCTCCACCTTCGCCACCGTCTCGGCGTGCACGATGTCCGGGCCGTCCGCGAGGCGCAGGGTGCGGGCCTGGGCGTACATCATCGCCAGCGGCGTGTCCTGGCTGACCCCCGCGCCGCCGTAGACCTGGATGGCGCGGTCGATGACCCGCAGCGCCACATTGGGCGCCACGACCTTGATGGCGGCGATCTGCCCGCGCGCCGCCTTGTTGCCCACGGTGTCCATCATGTGCGCGGCGTTCATGGTGAGCAGCCGGGCCTGATCAATCTCCATGCGGCTCTCGGCGATGGCCTCGCGGACGTGCTGATGGCCCAGCAGTGTCTTGCCGAAGGCGACCCTCTGCGAGGCGCGCTGCACCATCAGTTCCAGCGCCCGCTCAGCCTGTCCGATCAGCCGCATGCAGTGGTGGATACGGCCCGGCCCCAGGCGGCCCTGCGCGATCTCGAAGCCCCGACCCTCGCCCAGCAGCATATTGGTGGCGGGCACGCGCACGTCCTTGAAACCCATCTGCGCGTGACCGTGCGGGGCGTCGTCGTAGCCGAAGACCGTCAACATGCGCTCTTTGGTCACCCCAGGCGCGTCCAGCGGCACCAGGATCATGCTCTGCTGCAGATGCCGCTCGGCCTGTGGTTCGGTCTTGCCCATGAAGATGGAGATGACGCAGCGGGGGTCGCCGGCGCCGCTCGTCCACCACTTCTCGCCGTTGATGACGTAGTCCTCGCCGTCCCGGGTGATGCTGGACTGGATGTTGGTGGCGTCGCTGGAGGCCACGTCGGGCTCGGTCATCGAGAAAGCCGAGCGGATCTCGCCGTTCAGGAGCGGAATGAGCCACTGCTCCTGCTGCTCGGGCGTGCCGTAGCGCGAGAGCACCTCCATGTTGCCGGTGTCGGGCGCCGAGCAGTTGAAGACCTCGGGCGCCCACCACACGCGGCCCATGATCTCGCACAGCCCGGCGTATTCCAGGTTGCTCAGGCCCGCGCCGTACTTCCCGTCCCGGCTGCTGGCGGGCGGCAGGAAGAGGTTCCAGAGCCCGGCCTCCTGCGCCCTGGGCTTGAGTTCGTCGATCAGCGGCAGGTGCTGCCAGCGGTCGCCGGTATTGATCTGGCGGGCGATCTCGGCCTCGTTGGGGTAGATGTGCTCGGCCATGAAGGCACTGAGGCGCTCACGCAGATCCGTGGAGCGGGGGGACACGTCGAATACGGTCATAGGGGTTCCTCCTCGGGGGTCAGGGGGCGAAACGAGGCCCGGTCGCTCTCGATGCTGACGAGCACGGTGCGGTAGCCCAGGTTCCCCTCGCGGCGCAGGATCAGCTTGAGGGACAGGAGACGCTCCAGCACGGCCTCGGCCTCCTCCAGCAGCGCGGGCGAGGGGTTGCGGGCCAGGCGCCCGGTCAGCAGGGCCTCCTGGTTGAACAGCTCGCGGTAGGGCGCGAAGGCGGGCGTGGCCTGGAAGTCGGCATGGATGGCCAGGGCGTCCGAACCGCTCACCGTCAGCGTGCCCAGCACCTCTCCCTCGCGCTCCAGGGTGTAGACGGTGCCGGGGATCACGCGCGCTCCCCGCGCACCTGGGAGAGCGGAATGCGCGCCACGGTGGGCTGGTGCAGGGAGCTGAGCAGCAAATCTCCGCCGTGCGGCAGCACCTGGGTGATGTACGAATAGGTGCCGGGGCCGCCCCCCGTCGCGTAGGCCACGACCTGCCCCTGGTCGTCCAGCGCCACCAGCAGCGCTTCCTCCTTGAGCGGCAGCTTCACGTGGGCCAGCAGCCGGGCGACGAGGTCTCGCAGCCACGGCAGCCGGGCGGTGGCGTCCAGCAGCGGCGTGCGGCGGCTGGGCAGCGCGACCCAGTACGTGCCCTGGCCGTCGGCACGGATGTTGTCCGGGTAGCCCGGCAGGTTGGCCACGAAGACGTCCCAGACGCCGGCCTGCGGGCCCGAGAGCCACAGGCGGTGGATGCACGCCGCGCCCGTCTCGGTGACCAGCAGGGCCGAGCCGTCTGCGGTGAGCGTCACGCCGTTGGGGAAGTTCAGGCCGCTGCGCAGCACGGTCGTCTCGCCGCCCTGCAGGTCGTGGCGCAGCACCCGGCCGTGCCCGCCATGTTCCAGCAGGTCGAGCAGTTCGTCGGGCCAGCGGTAGCGGCTGCTGGCGTCGGTGAAGTAGACATAGCGGCCCTGGGAGTCGATATCCAGGTCGTCGGTGAAACCCAGGGGCAGGCCCTGGGCGCTGTCTGCCAGCACCGTGACGGTGGCCAGCCTGCCCACCTCGCCGCCCGGCGTGCAGCGCAGCAGGCCCTTCAGGGCGTCGGCCACCAGCAGGTCGCCGTCCGGGTGCAGCCTCAGGCCCAGCGGCCGCCCGCCCGTGTCGGCGAAGGGCTCGGGGCGCGTACCGTCCGGCGCGAAGCGGTAGACCATGCCGCCGTCGAAGCTGGCATAGACGCGGCCCTGGGCGTCCACGGCGGTCGATTCCGGCGCCCGGCGACCCGGCACGGGGTCGAAGAGGCTGGCCCCCTCCAGCCGGCCGTTGTCGGCGTAGGGGCCGGAGTCGGCCGGCGGCGCGGGCGGGAGGCCGGCCCAGGCGCGGGCCTGGATGGGAGCCGGGGTGCGCCGCAGCCACGCCAGACCGGCCAGCCCACCGAGGGCCCCCAGGCCCAGCAGCAGCCGGGCGGGCCTCACAGGTACACCCGGAACACGCTCTCGGCGGTGCAGGCAGGTTTGGCTTCGCCCTCAATCTCCACCGTGTTCGCCACCGTGATCTGCACGAAACCGGCGCCGGGCTCGGCCGCCTGCAGCACGGCCCGGTTCCTCAGGCGCGCTCCGGCCCGCACGGGGGTGATGAAGCGCACCCGGTTCAGGCCGTAGTTCACGACCAGGCGGGCGCCCTCGATCTCGGGCGAGCCGCCGCGCGACATGAACTCGCCGGCGAGCAGCGAGAGGGTCAGGAAACCGTGGGCGATGGTGGTGCCGAAGGGGCCGCTCAGCGCGCGCTCAGGATCGACGTGGATGAACTGGTGATCCCCGGTGGCGTGCGCGAAGGCGTCGATGCGCGCCTGATCCACCTCGACCCACCCGGAGAGCGCGACCTCCCGGCCGAGGTGCGAGGGCAGGGCCTCGGGCCGCATCAGGGCTCCCGGCCCACGGGGGCCACGGTGGCCAGCGCCGTGGCGACCAGGGTGTCCTGACCGCTCTGGCTGGCGTACACGTCGGCGCGCACGACCACCTGACGCCTGCCGGCGCGCAGCACCTCGCCGCGTGCCCAGAGGGTCTCGCCCCGCGCCGCGCTCAGGAAGTTGATCTTGTACTCGGTGGTCACCACGTCGCCGGCCACGCTGGCGGCGGCCCAGGCGCTCACGGTGTCGGCCAGGTAGCCCAGCACGGCGCCGTGGGCCTGCCCGTGGTGCTGGGTCAGATCCGGGCGCAGGTCGAGTTCGATCTCCACGCGCCCGGCCGCGAAGTGGCGCAGGCGGGTGCCCAGGGCGCTGGTGTAGGCGCTGCCGTGGATGCCGCGCCGGACGAGCTCCCGGGCGCCGGGGCTGTCCAGGCCGTTCCCGCCGGTCAGGTCACCCGTCATACGGAGGTGATGCCGCCGTCGACGGCGATGTTCTGGCCGGTGATGTACGCGCTGGCGCCCGAGCACAGCAGCAGCGCGAGGCCCTTCAGGTCGGCGTCCGTGCCCAGGCGGCGCATGGGCGTGTGCTCCAGGATGGCCTGCTCGCCGTAGGCCAGCGTGCCCTTGGTCATCTTGGTGGGAAAGTAGCCGGGGCAGATGGCGTTCACCGTGATGCCCTTGTCGGCCATCTCGGCCGCCAGGGCGCGGGTGAAGTTCACCACCGCCCCCTTGGAGGTGTTGTAGGCCAGCGTGGCGGCCATGCGCGGGTCGTTGCCCCGCAGCCCCGCCACGGACGCGATGTTCACGACGCGGCCCCGGCCACGCGGCAGCATCGAGCGGCGCAGCACCGACTGCGTGATCAGGAAGAGGCCGTTCACGTTGACGTTCATGACCTTCATCCAGGCGTCCAGCGGGTGATCCACGGTGGGCGCGCCCCAGGTGGCGCCGGCATTGTTGACCAGGATGTCGATGGGGCCGACCTCCTGCACGATGCGCTCCACCACGGGGTCGATGGTGTCCGGGGCGCCCAGGTCGCCCGCGTAGACGTGGGCCGTGATTCCCAGAGACCGCAGATGGGCCTGCGCCTCGTCCAGCTCGTGCTGCTTGCGGGCGGTGAGCACCACGGTGGCGCCGTATTCGCCCAGGGCCTCGGCGATCTGCAGCCCCAGGCCGCGCGAGCCGCCGGTGATGAGGGCGGTCTGGCCGCTCAGGTCGAAGAGTTCCTTCAATGACATGGGGAGTCCTCCAGGGAGTGGAACGAGTGGGCTGAGGGGCTCAGCATAGGGCGGAGTGTACGTGGACGTCAATTTTAAACGTCGGCGGACATTCCGGGGTGCCGGCGACCGCATGTCGGGGGGGGCTTTGTGAAAAACTTGGAATTCGCCCTCCAGGTCGGCAAATTGTAAGAAAGATGTGGGCTGACCCAGCCTAGGGTCAGTTCATCATGGAACATGCCCACCTGAGTCAGACCTGGAACTTCGGCTACGTCGGCCTGTCGTACGTCATCGCCACCCTCACCTCGTTCGTGTCGCTGGAACTGGCGGCGCGCGCCGGCCGCCAGCGCGCGATCGGCTCCACCCACTTCTGGCTGGTCGCCCAGGCGCTGCTGCTGGGCTACGGCATCTGGGCCATGCACTTTGTCGGCATGATGGCCCTGCAGGTCAACTCGCCGTCGGGCTTCAAGGTGCCCCTGACCATCTTCTCGGGCGTGGCGGCCGCGCTGCTGGTGTATCCGGCGCTGCGGATCCTGCACGCCGGCCCCCTGAGTGCGGGCCGTCTGAGCGCGGCGGGCGTGATCGCCGGTTCGGGCATCGTGATCATGCACTACTCGGGCATGGCGGCCTACCAGCTGCCCGGAACGGTCGTCACGGTGCTGTGGGGGCCGCTGGTGGCCTCGGTGGCGATCGCTGTGGGCGCCAGCATGGTGGCCCTGTTCCTCTTCAAACAGCTCGCCAGCGACTGGGCGCAGCACCAGCGCCGCTCGATGCTGCTGGGCGCCAAGGTGCTGGCCGCCCTGGTGATGGGCGTGGCAATCACCGGGATGCACTACACCGGCATGGCGGCGCTGCGCTACACGGCCGATCCGCAGGCCACGCTGCAGACCATCACCACCTTCGCGGGCGCCAACCACAGCCTGCTGGCCCTGATGATCGGCATCGTGTCGTTCCTGCTGATCGGCCTGGCCATCGCCACCATCGCCATGGACGCCTCGGGCAGCCGCGACGCGGCGGACGAGCTGGAGGCGGGCGCTGGACTGGAGCCGGTGGCCGCCGACTGAGCCCTACTGTCCTGTGCCCCTGAGTCGGCCCTGCGCCCACGCCTGAACCCGCACCGAGCTCGCCCCGAGCCGGCATCCCCCACCCCGTCCCCCATTTCCTGATCCTGTTCCCGGAGGAACCCATGGCCCGCGTCCTGATTGTTGATGATTCCCAAGCCGACCTGAAATTTCTCGAAGCCGCCCTGCTGCCGGGCCGCCACACCGTGACCGCCGTGAGCGACCCGGCCGAGGTCGAGGCGGCAGCGCTGCGCGAGCGTCCCGAACTCGTGATGATCGACGTGGTCATGCCGGGCCGCAGCGGCTACGACGTGGCCCGCGCCCTGAAGCGCCTCCCCGAGCTGGCGGATCTGAAGGTCATCTTCGTGTCCAGCAAGGGCAACGACAGCGACGTCAAATGGGGCCTGCGCCAGGGCGCCGTGGACTACGTGGTCAAGCCGTACACCCCCGAGCAGGTGCTGGGCATCGTGTCCCGGCACGTGAGCTGAGGATCGGCGTGGCGCGTGCCCTGGTGTTCGGTCTGGCGGGCCTCCAGCTGGCCCTGACCGAGCAGGACTGCGAGGTGATGCCGCGGGCCCCGGTCACGCGCCTGCCGCAGGCCGACCCGCTGCTGCTCGGGCTGAGCGCCGTGCACGGCCGGGCGGTGCCGCTGGTCAACCTGGCGCGCCTGCTGGATCGGCCCACCGCCGAGGCCGAGCTGATGATCGTGATCCGCCTGGGCCAGGAGTCGGTCGCCTTACCCGCCGACGTCGTGTACGGCCTGACCGACCTGCCACCCCATACCCCGGGGGCGGGCCTGCTGGGAGACGCCCTCGCTCTGGCGGCTCCCGAGCCGCTGCCGGCCACGGCCCAGCCCCTTTCCCTCCAGCCGCTGCTCGGCGCCCTGCGGGCCCATCTGGAGCGGGTCTAGCTCCCGCCGCGGCGGCCCAGTACCAGTCCAGTACCCATGCCCTGAACCAGTATCCAAAGCCCGTGCCCAGGGCCCTGGCTCCCCCTCCATCGCCTCCCGGCCCCGCCATCTCCCTGAACCCCGTTCCCCGAAGGAGACCCACCACGATGACACACTGGACCCCCACTCCCCCACTGCCGACGCGCCGCACTGTCCAGCGTCTGGCGGCGCTGGCGCTGCTGGGATGGCCGGCCCTGCAGGCCGCCGCCCCGGCCGCCGGGCCCGGCCCCATCCGCGTGGGCATGAGCGCCGCGTTCACCGGCGCGTCGGCCGGGCTGGGCACCGAGTACTACCGCGGCGCCCGGGCGCTGATCGACGAGGTCAACGCCACGGGCGGGGTGGGCGGGCGCCGGATCGAACTGATCGCCCTGGACGACGCCTATCAGCCGGAGAAGACCATCGAGAACACCATCCAGCTGATCCGCAAGGAGCAGGTCTTCACGCTCTTCAACTATGTCGGCACCCCCACCCTGACGGCGGCCCTGCCGGTGCTCAAATCCTACGAGAAAGACCGGCTGGTGCTGCTGGGGAACCTGACCGGCGCCCAGATCCAGCGCGACCTGCTGTACGGAAAGTCCGTGTTCAACGTGCGCGCGTCCTACCGCCAGGAGATGGAGGCCATGGTCGACCGCCTCTGGGCGATGGGCATCCGCAAATTCGGCGTCTTCTACCAGATCGACGCCTACGGGCGCAGCGGCACCGACGCCGTCGCCCGGGCCCTCGCCGCGCGGGGTGGCCGCATCAAGGCCGAGGCGACCTACCGGCGCGGCGCCAAGTTCGGCGACGACATGAGCAGCGCGGTCAAGCACCTGCAGGCCGCCGATGTCGAGGTCGTGCTGTGCACCGGCGCCTACGCCGGCATCGGCGCCTTCGTGCGCTCGGCCCGCGACGGCGGCTTCACGGTGCCGATCACCAACCTCTCGTTCGTGAGCTCGGACAACCTGCTCTCCCTGCTGCAGGACGCCGGCAAAACGGCGGGCCGAGACTACACCCGGGCGCTGCTCAACACCCAGGTGGTGCCCACCTACGACAACGTGGCCCTGCCGGCCGTGGCCCAGTACCGCGCGCTGATGGCCAAGTGGCGCCCACAGGTGCCCGCCGCCCTGCGCGACGCGACCTACACGCCCCGCGACCTGAGCTTCGTGGGTCTGGAGGGTTTCCTGAACGCCAAGGTGCTGGTGCAGGGACTGCGCGGCACCGGCGGAAAGCTGGAGAGATCGGCCTTCTACGCCTCGCTGGAACGCCTGAGCAGCTTCGACCTCGGCACCGGCGCCCGGGTCAGCTTCACCCCCGGCCACCACCAGGGACTCGACAAGGTCTATTTCACGACCGTGAAGGGCGGCCGCTGGGTGCCCATTCAGGACTGGAACGATGCTGTCCGGCCCTGATCTGCGCGCGCCGGCACCGCAGCCCGCAGCCCCGCAGTCCCCTGAACCGCACGCCCCGGCCACACCGTTCCCCGCAGTATGGAGCCGCTCATGACGCAACACACCCCCAGCCTTCCCACCTCCCTCGTGGAGCCGGCCCCCCGCAGCGCGGACGCCGGGGCCAGCCGGCCCGACGCCGACCGCCGGGGCCGCTTCCTCGGGCTCCAGGCCAAGATCGTGATGTTCCTGCTGCTGCTGCTGATCACCCTGACGGCGCTCACGAGCGTGCTCTCGGGCGCCCGGCTGCGCGGCGCCCTGGGCGAGGAATTCGGCACCAAGGGCCGCGCCATCGCCTCCTCGCTGGCCAGCGTCATGCCCGGCTACGTCAGCACCCAGGATCTCAGCCAGCTCCAGAGCCTGATCGACGAGTACGCCAAGGTGCAGGGGGTGGCCTACGTGCTCATTCAGGACGCCGATCAGCGCACCATCGCCCACACCTTCGCGCCCTTCATCCCGGAGGAACTGCAGTCGGGGGCGGCCAGTACGGCTTCCGGCAGCACGGGCACGGCCCCCAGCAGCACAGGCACGGCCGAGCTCCGCTACCGCGACCCCGAGAGCGGCGCCCTGAGGCACGTGAGCGACCAGCGGGTGCCGGTGCTCGCCGGCCAGCTCGGCACCGTGCGGATCGGCATGGATCTCGACCTGATCGCCGCCCAGGCGCGCCAGGCCAGCACCTCGCTGGCCATCATCCTGGGTGTGGTCGGGCTCGTGGCGCTGCTGATCGCGGCGGCCTTCGCCCAGAGCATCGTGCAGCCGGTGCGGCGCCTGGCGGAGGTGGCCCGGCGCGTCGGTGAGGGGGATCTGTCGGTGCAGACGACCGGGCGCTCGAACGACGAACTGGGCGTGCTGGCGCGGTCGTTCAACACCGCCATCGTGCGCTTGCGCGGCATGGTGCAGACCGAGGCCGAGCGCGACCAGGAACGCCAGAGCCGCGAGGCGCTGCAGGCCAACGTCAGCGCCTTCCTCGACGTGACCATGGACATCGCCGAGGGCGACCTGACGCGCCGCGGCGAGGTCACCGAGGACGTGCTGGGCAACGTGGTGGACTCCATCAACCTGATGACCGAGGAGCTGGCGCAGACGCTGCGGCAGGTGCGCGGCGCCTCGGTCACCGTGACCAGCGGCTCGCAGGCCATGCTCCAGACGACGGCGCAGATCGAGGAGGGCACCCAGGCCACCACCGAGCAGACGGCCCGTATCGCGCAGCAGGCGCGCGCGATCAGCCAGGAGATCGGGCAGATGGCCGCGATCGCGCGCGCCTCGGCCGAGGCCTCGCGCCGCACGCTGGCCGCCTCGACCCAGGGGCAGCAGGCCGTGAGCGCCACCATGGAGGGCATGAACTCCATCCGCGAGTCCTCGCAGGAAGCCCAGCAGCGCATGCAGGCGCTGGCCGTGCGCTCCGAGGAGATCGGGCAGATCGTGGAGACGGTCTCGCATATCGCCTCGCAGGTCAACCTGCTCTCGCTGCACGCCTCGATCGAGGCGGCGGGGGCGGGGCCGGCGGGCACACGCTTTGCCATCGTGGCCGACGAAGTCCGCACGCTGGCCGATGAGTCGACCCTCGCCACCGCGCGCATCACGGCGCTGGTCGGGGCGCTGCGCGGCGAGATCCGCGAAGTGGCCCAGGGCATCCGGGCGAACGCCGCGCAGGTCGAGCAGGGGTACGAGATCGCCGGCACCGCGGGCGCCAGCCTGCGCGAGATCGGCGACCTGGCGGGCATCACGGCCCAGCTGGCGCAGAACATCTCCGGCGCGACCGACCGTCAGGTGAGCAGCGTGGGTGAGGTGTCGCGCGGGATGCAGGACATCGCGGCGGTGGCCAGCACCTCCCAGCTCTCCGCCGCCCGCGCCCGCGAGGCCGCGCAGCAGCTCGAACAGCTGGCGCAGACCCTGGACAGCCGCCTGGCCCACTTCCGCCTGGCCTGAGCCCACCCACCGCCGGGCACACCTGTGTCCCGGCCCACCGAGCCCACCTCAAGGAGCCTTCCGATGCTGAACCGACTGTCTGCCCCCGCCCCCACCCGGCGCACCCCGGCCGCCCGTACCCGGGCACGCCGCGCCGCCACCGGCCTGCTCGCCCAGCTGAGCGTGAGCCAGAAGCTGGCCCTGAGCGCCTTCGCCTTTGCCGTGCCGATCGCCGCCGTGATGGTGCTGGCGGTCAGCGTGCATCAGGAAAACCTGAGCTTCACCCAGCGGGAACTCGCGGGCGCCTCCCAGTTCGGCGCTTTCCAGCAGCTGCAGAGCGGAATGCGCGAGTACCTGAACTTCAAGACCGAGAGCGACCCGGCGGGCGCCCGCACCGCCGAGCAGAAGGTGCGCGCCGCCCTGGACGCCCTGACCAGCGGGGCGGGCAACCGGGGCCTCTACGAGACCCGCGCCACGTTCGAGCAGGTCGGCGCCCAGTGGGCCACCCTCCAGAAGGGTGACGTCGGCCCCGGCGGGATGCTCGCGGTCACCAACCTGACCCAGCTCGGCAAGGAAACGCTGCTGCCCGGCCTGGAGACCCTGCTGGCCGACTCCGCCCTGGCGCTCGATCCCCGCGAAACCACCTACTACGCCATTCAGAGCACGCTCTCGAAGCTTCCGGAGGTGCAGCTGCGGCTCTCGAACATGTACCTGCTCGCCGAGACGCTGGAGCGCATGCAGGGCCAGCCGGCCATCGCGTCGCTGATCGTGCCCCAGTTCCAGGAGGAGGCCATCCGTACCGGTGTGGCGCTCGACGCCGCCCTGGGCTACGCCAGTCGGGCCCAGCAGGCCGACGAGAGCCTGACCAACACGCTGGGCGCCGCGGTGAAGGATCTCGAGAGCCTCCGCCAGCTCGTGAACCTGGGCGCCGGCAGCGATCTGCGCGACTACCGCAGCCTGCAGCCCGACGCGCTCGAAGCCGCCAGCGACAAGGTGGGCGCAGCCGTTCAGGTCGGGCGCGGCGAGGTCACCCGGCTGCTGGGCGAGCGGCTGGCCCAGACGCGCACCACCATGTACACCCAGCTGGGCGTTCTGGGGCTGATCACGCTGGGCGCCGTCCTGCTGCTGGTGCTGGTCGGCCGCGCCATCTCCCGCCCGCTGACGCAGCTGGCCCGCGGCGCCCAGCGACTGGGCCGGGGCGACCTGAGCGTCCACGTGCCCGTCGACACGCGCGACGAGGTGGGCGTGGTGGCCGGGGCCTTCAACGACGCCGTAACCCAGCTGCGCGCGGGCGACGAGGTCAGCCAGGCCCGCGCTCAGGAGGCCGAGGCCCTGCAGGCCAACATCGGCCGCTTCCTCGACGTGACCATGGACATCGCCGAGGGCGACCTGACGCGGCGCGGCCTGGTCACCGAGGACGTGCTGGGCAACGTGGTGGACTCCATCAACCTGATGACCGAGGAGCTGGGCGTGGTGCTGCGCTCGGTGCAGGGGGCCTCGCAGTCGGTGCTGGGCGGCTCGAAAGCCATGCTGGGCACCACCGCCCAGATCGAGCAGGGCGCGCAGCTGACCGCCAGCGAGGCTGTGCGCGTCTCGGAGCGCGTGCAGGAGATCACCGCCGCGATCCGGGCCATGGCGCTCAGCGCGCAGTCCTCGGCCGACACCGCGCGGGCGGCGCTGCTCGCCTCGCAGCAGGGTCAGGCGGCCGTGAGCGGCACGCTGGACGGCATGCAGAACATCCGCCGCGAGGTGCAGGCGGTCGCCAAGCGCATCAAGACCCTGGGTGACCGCTCGCTGGAGATTCAGGAGATCGTGGACACCATCTCGCAGATCGCCCGGCAGACCAACCTGCTGGCGCTGAATGCCTCCATCGAGGCGGCCGGCGCGGGCGAGGCCGGCAGCCGCTTTTCCATCGTCGCCGACGAGGTGCGCAAGCTGGCCGACACCTCCTCCCAGGCCACCGCGCGCATCGCCGGGCTGATCAAGACCGTGCAGGCCGAAATTCAGGACGTGGTGGTCTCGGTCGAGGACGGCACCCGCGAGGTGGAACAGGGCTATCAGGTGGCCGGCAGCGCCGGGGAACGCCTGCGCGAGATCGGCGCCCTGGCCGAGCAGTCGGCGCAGCTGGCCGAGGAGATGGCCGAGTCGACCCGCGGTCAGGTGCAGGGCGTGGAGCAGATGAACCAGGCCGTGCAGCAGATCGCGGCCGTGGCGCAGGACTCGCAGGACTCCGCCCAGCAGGGTCGCCAGACCGCCGAAACGCTCGAGCAGCTGGCCGAGACCCTGGGACGCAGCCTGGAGCGCTTCCGGCTGCCGGCGTAAGGGTGAACACTGTGGAACGAAGTGGTCTCCTGGACAGCTTCCTGACCGAAGCCCGCACCGATCTGGCGACCCTGCGCGCAGGCGTGGAGGGCCTGCAGGGTCAGGCCCCGGAGGACGGCGACCAGGCCCGGCTTACCTCCCTGGGCGTGCTGGCCCACCGGATGCGCGGCAGTGCCGGCCTGTACGGCTTCCCGCAGCTCTCCCGCATGGCGGCGCTGCTGGAGAGGGTGCTGGACGCCCGACCGGAGCTGGGCGGCGCGCTGCGTGCCCCCTTCCTGGAGCTGCTGCACACCGCCGTCAGGGTGCTGGAGGGCGGCCTGAACCGGGCGGCGCAGGGCGAGCGCGAGAGCGATCTGGGCCTGGAATTCAGCCGCGCCGGGGGCGCCACGCAGCTCCAGACGGTGCTGCGGGCCCAGCCGCTGGCCTTCGTGCCTCGCCCCCTGCCTTCGGGGCCGCACGATGACCCGGCGCTGGATGAGACGGGGCTGGATGAGCCCGCCGAAAGGTCGGACGCGGCCGCCGACCCCGGCACGGGAGGCTCGACCCTGGAGGGCACCCTGCGCGCCTTCGTGCAGGAGCAGGGCGAGGTCTGGGAGTACTTCGCCCCGGAGGTGCGCGAGCACCTGGGCCACCTGCGAACCCAGCTCGACGAACCCCAGCCCGATCTGGACGTGATGTTCCGCGCGGCGCACACCATCAAGGGCTCCTCGTTCATGGTGGGCCTGCCGCCCCTGGGCGACTTCGCCCACCGCCTGGAGGACGTGCTGGGCGCCGCCCGCGACGGCCTGACGCGCCTGGACGCCCCGCTGCGCGAGGAACTCCGGCAGGCGGCCGATCTGGCCGACGCCCTGCTGCTGACCGCCGAGGCCCCGGCCGGCGCCCCCGGCACGCTGGGTGAGCGCATAGGCGCCCAGGCCGCCCGGCTCGCCGCGCTGGCGAGCGGGGAGGCGCCGCAGCCCGGCTCACCCGCACCCAGCGCGCCTGAGGCCGGCGCCTCCGAGTCCGCTGCCCCGGCGGCCGCTCCACAGAACGCCACCCTGCGCGTTCCAGCCCGCCAGATCGAGGGGCTGATGGATCAGATGAGCGAGCTGGTGACCTCACGCGCCCGGCTGGGCCAGGCCCTGGCGCGGCTCGACGAGCTGCAGCGCGGGATGCAGGACAGCCAGCTGCGCTTCCAGCGCATGGTGCGCGACTTCGAGGAGCGGCACCTGAACCCCGACATGCTGCGCGGCGCCGAGGGCGAGGCGCGCCCGGAGCTGGCCGGCCTCAACCCCACCGAGGGTTTCAACGAGCTGGAGCTCGATACCTACAGCGACCTGAACATCCTGGCGCGCGGGGTGACCGAGCTGAGCGCCGACTTCGCCGAGGTGCGCGGGCGCCTGAGCGCGGCCGTGGGCGAGCTGCAGGACGAACACGACGCCATGGGCAAGCTGCTGCGCCGGCTGCGCGCGGACGTGACCCGCACCAGCCGCCTGCCCTTCTCCCAGGTCACGGCGCGGCTCAGGCGCTGGGCGCGCGAGCACCAGGGTCGCCTGGAGTTCGTGACCGTGGGCGACGACCTGAAGGTCGACAGCGCCACCCTGCAGCGGCTGGGCGAACCGCTGCTCCACCTGCTCACCAACGCCCTGCACCACGGCCTGGGCAGCGCCGACCAGCGCGCCGCGGCCGGCAAGGCGGCGCGCGGCCGGGTCGAGCTGCGGGCCACGCAGCGCGGCGGCTTTCTGGAGATCACCGTGCAGGACGACGGCCAGGGCCTGGATCTGGAGGCCATCCGCGAGCGGGCCCTGGCGCGCGGGCTGCGCTCGGCCCAGGAGCTGGGCCTGATGAGTGGGGACGAGGTCGCCCGCCTGATCCTGCTGCCGGGCCTCTCCACGGCCGCGAGCCTCAGCACCGTCGCCGGGCGTGGCGTGGGCATGGACGTGGTGGCCACCACCACCCGCCAGCTCGGGGGCGAGCTGCTGATCAGCTCGGTTCCTGACGAGGGCACCGCTTTCACGCTCAGGCTGCCCACCACGCGCCGCATCATGGACATCCTGCAGGTCAGGGTCGGCGAGGTCGAGCTGGCCTTCGCGGTGAACAGCGTGCGGGCGCTGCGTGAACTGCCGGCCTCCGAGACCCGGGTCAGCGAGCACGGCTCCCTGGCGCCCTTTGAAGGCCGCTGGGTGCCGGTGGTCGACCTGCGCGCGCTGTGGGGCGTGGAGTCCCCGGGGGACACCTTCTCGCTGGTCGTGCTCTCCACGCTCTCGGGCGACGTAGCCGCGCGGGTGGACTCTTTCGGCACGATCCAGGAAAGCGCCGTGACCCCGCCGGACACGCTGCTGGGCGCGCTGGACTTCCTGTCGGGCACCGCGCTGTCGCCGTCCGGTGAGGTCTTGCCGCTGCTGGAGGCCCAGGGCCTGCTGCGGCTGGCGCGCCGCCCCGAAACCTGGCTGCGCGCGGAGGGACAGCTCGGCGCCGAGCCGCGCCGTGGCCGGCTGCTGCTGGTCGACGATTCGCTCAGCGTGCGCCGGGTGGTCGGCAACATGCTCACCCGCGCCGGCTTCGACGTGCAGACCGCCAACGACGGTCAGGACGCCCTGGAGCGGCTGCAGCAGGACGCGGGCTTCGACGCCGTGGTCAGCGACCTGGAGATGCCGCGCATGAACGGCTTCGAGCTGCTCGGGGCGCTGCGCGGCCGGCCGGCCACCGCCGCGCTGCCGGTGGTCATCATGACCACCCGGGCGGGCGAGAAGCACCAGCGGCTGGCCTTCAGCATGGGCGCCACCGACTACTTCACCAAGCCCATCAACGAGGCGCTGCTGCTGCGCCGCATGGCCAGCATCGTGGCCGCCGCCTCCACTGAGGCAGCGGACATGGCGCCGGCGGTGGGCGCCGCGTCCGGAACCCGCCCATGACCGCGCGCTCGCTGCTCACGGTGCTCAATAGTCCCGAACGCGCCGTCATGTACGGCCACCTGGCGGCGCAGGCGGGCGTGCAGGCCATCCACGCGGAGGGCGCCCTGCACGCGCTGACCCAGCTCGAACGCACGCCGGTGGACGCCATCATCTGCGACGCCCAGATGCCGGACATGACGGGGGCCGAATTCTGCTCGGTGGTGGCCGGTGATCATTCGTCGAGCCGGCTGCCGGTCTACCTCATTCCCAGCCCGCCCGACTCCGCCGACGACCACCGCTTCCTGACGCTGCCTGCCGGGCCGGAGGTGCTGGCCCGCGCTTTCCAGCACCTGGGGCTGGACTCGGCGCAGTATCCGCCGCCCATGAACAGCGCCCTGGCGCCGGAACTGGCCGGCCTGGTCGGGAGCTTCGGCCTGCCGGAGTTCCTGGGCTGGGTGGCGGAGCTGGAATTCAGCGGCCACTGGCTGGTCACCACCCGTCCCGAGGGCGGCTCGCAGCGCACCGGGCACCTGGCCATGAACGCCGGCCGGGTGGTGTACGCCGAATTCGGCGGGCTGGCGGGCAAACAGGCCATCCTCTCGCTGCTGCGCTTCATCGACCGGCACCAGGCCACCGAGTTCAGCTTCTACCGCGCCCCCGAGGTGCAGCTTCACCACGCCAGCGACTTCACGCAGTCCACAGCCCGCCTTCTCATCGAACTCGCCGTCGATCTGGATGAATCCAGCGTCCGGCATCCCTAGGAACCCCATGGCACAGATCTTTATCGTCGATGACAGCATTAGCGTCCGCAAGGCGCTCGAAATCACCTTCAAGCGCCACGCCCTGTCCAGCCTCAGCGCCGTGAGCGGCGAGGAGGCCCTGGAGACGCTCCAGAACCAGACCACGTCCTTCGACCTGCTGATGGTGGACGTGATCATGCCCGGCATGAGCGGCCTGGAACTGTGCGCCACGCTGCGCCAGCAGGCCCGCTTCCAGAGCGTGCCGGTGATCCTCATGAGCGGCAACGTCGACGACGACATCCGTCAGCAGGCGCGCGACGCCGGCGCCACCGCCGTGCTGCGCAAGCCCTTCAGCCCCGACGAGCTGATCCCGATGGTCGAGGGCCTGCTGCCGGCCCGCGCGGAAGCTGCGGCGCCCGCCCGTGCGCCGGCAGAGGAGGTTCCCACCCCCACGGCGCCTGAACCGGTGGCCCTGGCCCCGCAGGAGCCTGCCCGGCCCGAAGCGGATCCGCGCGGCCAGCCGGGCACCCCCGCCAGCCGGGCGCTGGAGGATGCCGGGCGGCTGATCAGCCACTACCAGAGCGGCGGCCACGCCGAGGCGCTGGCCCTGCTCAACGCCGAGCACCGACTGCTGGGCAACGTGGGCCAGCCCCTCGACCCCAAGCTGCTGACCTTCGCGGTCTACTTCGTGAACACGGCCCGCGTGATCGGCCAGCAGTTCATGGACGATGCCCTCCAGACGGTGACCCTGCGCTACCTGCAGCGCGACCTGATCCTGCACGTGCATCCGGAGTTCACCCTGATCGTGCTGACCCGCGCCGAAGCGGGCGGGAGCAAGGTGCTGAACTGACCCCCGGCTGAGCCGCCTGCGCCAGCCATCAGGAACGGGGAGCGCGGATCTGCCGCCTAGAACCAGTCATCCTGCATGTCCAGCGTGCTGCGGTCGGCGCTGGCCAGCAGCTCCGCCTGGGCACGCACCTTGGGCAGCTCGTGGGCCGCGAAGAAGCGCGCCGCCTGCAGTTTGCCCCGGTAGAAGGCCGCGTCGTCCCCGGTGGCCTCGGGGAGCGCCCGCGCGGCGGCCCGGGCCTGGCGCAGCCACATCCAACCCACGACCAGCTGACCCAGCATGTCCAGCGCGGCGTTGGCGTTGGCGAGGTACAGCTCCGGCCCGAGCGTGGAGGCCCGGGACGTGACCGACTGCAGGGCGTCCCGGGCCTGCCCGGCGGCGATCTCGACGGCGCGGCGGATCTCGTCGGCCACGCCGTCCCCGGCCGCGCCGTCCAGATCGGCCTGCATCCGGGCCCACAGCAGCGCCAGGCCCCGGCCCCCGGCCTGGGTCACCTTGCGGCCCAGCAGGTCGTTGCCCTGGATGCCCTCGGTGCCCTCGTGGATGGGGTTCAGGCGGTTGTCGCGGTAGTACATCTCGACCGGGTAGTCGCGGGTGTAGCCGGCGCCGCCCATGACCTGGATGGCGTCTCCCAGCGAGTCCTGCGCGTACCTGCTGGGCCAGGACTTGACCAGCGGCGTGAGCAGGTCGAGCAGCAGCGACACGTCCGCGCGCTCCGCTTCGGGGCCGGTCTGCAGGTCGTCGACCAGCGACGAGGCGTAGAGGCACAGTGCCAGCCCGCCCTCGACCACGCACTTCTGGCGCAGCAGCAGGCGGCGCACGTCCGCGTGCCCGGTGATCGGGATGGGCGGGCTGAGCGGATCGCGGCTGCCGGGCGGGCGGCCCTGGCGCCGCTCGCGGGCGTACGCCAGGCTGACCTGATAGCCCGACGAGGCCAGCATCACCGCGCCCAGCCCCACCCCGATGCGCGCCTCGTTCATCATGTGGAACATCTGCGCCAGCCCCTGTCCCGGCTCGCCCACGAGTTCGCCGATGCTCTCGCCGCCCTCGCCGAAGTTCAGCAGGGTGTTGGTGGTGCCGCGGTAGCCCATCTTGTGGTTCAGTCCGGCGAGAACCACGTGGTTGCTCTCCCCCACCCCGCCCTGCCCGTCCACCCGGAAGCGCGGCACGAGAAAGAGGCTGATGCCCCGCACACCCGCCGGCCCGCCCTGGATGCGCGCCAGCACGAGGTGGACGATGTTCTCGGTCAGCTCGTGCTCGCCGCCCGAGATCCACATCTTGCTGCCGCTCACGGCGTAGGTGCCGTCCTCCCGCGGGGTGGCGGTGGTGGTGATGTCGGCCAGCCCCGAGCCCGCCTGCGGCTCCGAGAGGGCCATGGTGCCGAACCAGCGGCCCTCGATCAGCGGCCGCATGAAGCGCCGCTGCTGCTCGGGCGAGGCGAACACCCGCTGCAGGTTGGCGTTCCCGATGGTCAGGAAGGGGTAGCCGCTGGAGCCGATGTTGGCGGCCTGGAAGTGGGCCATCACGGCCTGCATCACCACCCAGGGCAGCTGCAGGCCGCCCAGTTCCTCGTCGTGGTGGGCCGAGAAGAAGCCGGCCTCGCGGAAGGCGCGCATGGCGCCCTCTACCTCCGGCACCAGCACCACCCGGCCGCCCTGGACGTGCGGTTCGTTCAGGTCGGCCGCGCGGGCATGGTTGGCGAAGTGGCGCTCGGCCACGCTGTAGGCGAGCTTCAGCACGTCCTGATAGACCTCGCGGGAGTGGTCGGCGAAGCGGGGCCGCTCGGGCAGGCGGGCGGTGTCCAGCAGTTCGAAGAGCTGGAACTGCAGGTCGCGGCGGTTGAGCAGGGGGGCCATGGGAAAACTCCTTTGCGGGGCGGGAGCAGGGGGATCAGCGGCGGGCCCCGGTCAGCGGGGGGACTGAACCCAGGGCCGGAGTGCGGGAATCCGCCTGAGCCTAGCCAGGGTTTCCGTGAACGTCAACTTTGAACGCCCGCGTTAAGATGCGTCCATGACCCCCAGCGTGTTCAAGACTCCTGTGCTCAGGAAGGGTGGCCGGCCATGCGCGCCCTGATCTGCGAGGCCTTCGGCGAGCCCGAGCACCTGAAGGTGCAGCTCCTCCCTGATCCCCAGCCGGGCCCCGGCGAGGTGGTGCTGGAGGTGCGCGCCGCCGGCGTGAACTACCCGGACGCGCTGATGGTGATGGGCCAGTACCAGGTCAGGCCCCCGCTCCCCTTCACGCCGGGCGCCGAGGCGGCGGGCGTCGTGTCGGCCGTCGGCGAAGGGGTGGAACACCTGCAGGTCGGGCAGCGGGTGGTGGCCTTCACCGGCACCGGCGCCTTCGCCAGCCACCTGCGGGCCAGCGCCGGGGTGGTCACGCCGCTGCCGGACGGGCTGGAGTTCGACGTCGCGGCCACCCTGCCGCTGGCCTACGGCACCACCATGCACGCCCTGATCGACCGCGGGGGGGTGCAGCCCGGCGAGACGCTGCTGGTGCTGGGCGCGGCCGGCGGCGTGGGGCTGGCGGCCGTGATGATCGGCAAGGCGCTGGGCGCCCGGGTGATCGCCGGGGTCAGCACGCCCGAGAAGGCCGAGGTGGCCCGGGGGCACGGCGCCGACGAGGTGATCGACTACACCTCCGAGGACTTGCGGGAGCGCCTGAAAGCGCTGACCGGCGGCCGGGGGCCCGACGTGATCTTCGACCCGGCGGGCGGCGCGCTGGCGGAACCGGCGTTCCGGTCGATCGCCTGGGGCGGGCGCTACCTGGTGATCGGCTTCGCTGGCGGCGAGATCCCGCGCCTGCCGCTCAACCTGCCGCTGCTCAAGGGAGCGGCGCTGGTGGGCGTGTTCTGGGGGGAGTTCGCCCGCCGCGATCCGGCGGCCAACGCCCGGCACCTCGCCCGGCTCGCCGGCTGGGTGCAGGCCGGCACGGTGCGGCCCCTGGTGAGCGCCCGCTATGAGCTGGAACGCGCCCCGGAGGCCCTGCGCGCCCTGCTGGAACGCCGCGTGACCGGCAAGGTCGTCCTGGTGCCCTGATGACCGTCCCGCCCATCCCCTTTTACACCACCGCCGAGCTGGCCCGTGAGGCCGGGGTCACCCGCCGCACCGTGATGCATTACGCCGAGCTGCAGCTGCTGACGCCGGATCACGAGACCGCCTCGGGGCGGGCCCTGTACGGCCCCTACTCGCTGCGGCTGCTGCGCGACCTGATCGACCTGCGTGCCCTGGGCATGCCCCTGGAGGAGGCGCGCGACATGGTCACGCTGCGCCGCGCCACCCACGACATCGAGGGCCGCTACCGCCACGACTGGACGCGGGAGGACGTGCCCATCAGCGATGAGCGGCTCAAAACCCTGCACGCGCGGCTGCGGGCGATCAACGAGGCGTATGTGCGGCAGGCCGACAACCTGGCGCGCTTCGATCGCTGGCTGACCAAACGCCTCACCGGCGGGGACGTGCCGGGAGCGCGGGAGCTGCTGGAGCCCGAGGAGCAGGGATAGTCCTGGCGGATCCGGCTGCCCCCGGGTTCAGCCGCCCAGGGGTCAGCGTGTGGGCTCCAGCAGCGGCTTGAGGCTCAGGCGGGCCCGCAGGTCGCGCACGATGGTCATCTTCTGCCCGCTGGCGATGCCCCCGATTGCCCAGGCCTTGATCTCCAGCGGATCCTCCAGGCCCTCGTCCAGGGCCAGGCGCAGCGTGTCGAGTTCGATCAGCTTCAGGTCGTTGCGCAGCAGGAAGGTCAGTGTCCGCATGACCTCCTCGACCTGTGTCTCGCGGGGGAGCGTCCGCAAACGCTCCTCCTCCCGGCTTTCCTCCTCAGCGGCCCGTGAAGGGGTCTCGAAGAGGCTGGGCTGAACTGCACCCCTCTCTTTGGTCACCTGAGCCTTGGAGGGTGCTTTCTGGGCCGCCCTGGCCTCTTCAGGCAGTTGATACTTGCCTGGGTTCTTCAGGACGTCCACATAGAACGCCGGTTTGCTGCGCGGTTTGTAACCCCCGGCCAGTATGGCCTTGCACCGAACCACCGCGTCCTCGACCCCGTGCTCGCCATGCTCGCGTACCAGCTGCAGGGCGCGCGTCTGGGTCACCCCCAGCTCGGCCAGTTCCTGCAGCAGCGCGGGATCGGGCGGGATGAAGGCCTCACCGAAGGTGTACTGCAGCAGTTTCTTCTTGCCCCGGCCCAGGTACTCGACGCTCTTGAGAAAGCCCTTTTCGATCAGTTCCTCGTGGGCCGAATCCAGCGTGCGCTGCGCCATGCTGGGCCGGTCGGTGACGATTTTGCAGGCCTCCGCCCACTCCATCAGGCCGACCTGATAGGCCATCGCCACGGCGTCCGGGTTCTCCGGATCACGGCGCTGGGCGTCGAGCAGGCGGTAGAGCGCGCGGGTCGGCGGCCGCTTGAGGGTCTGCATGAACGACAGGTCGAGCGACTTGATGTAGCCGGCCCTCACCGAGCGTGAGATCTCCTGCGGCAGGGTGATCCGCAGCACGCTGGAGGCGTCCAGCCGCTCGGCCTGTCCGGAGGTGAACTCGATGCGGTCGATGTAGCGGAAATTGACGTTCGTCCAGCGGCCCTTGGGATGGTCGCGCCAGCCCTCGGCGATGAAGTAGGTCGTGGTGGTCAGGCGCTTGAGGCTCTCGTCCAGGGAGGCGTAGTAGCGGCCGCTGGTGTCGAGACCGGCCATCTGGAGCAGCTGGTAGGGGGTGCAGGTCACCGTGCCGTCGGTGGGGGAACCCTGGTCGATGTAGAGGTTGACCAGCGCCGCGCTGATGTCGGTATCGATGCCGTGCGGCACGCCGTATTCCGGGAGGGCCTGGCAGGTCACCCGGTAGCGGCGATCGCCGTCCTCCAGTTCCACCGTCCAGTCCCGGTAGTCCGAGGGAATCCGCTCCTGAACACTGATCAGGCTGAGCCTGGCGATGTTCAGCTCATCGAAGCGTTTGATTCCCTTTTCGGTCACGGCGTCTCCTGTTGTTGTTTATCTTTTAAATCTTCTACTTCTTAAAAGAATATATGTTGTCAACAACAGGCGCCCAGGCTCGGCGCGTACTAGACGGCCTCGAGCGGGTGAAACGGCGCAAGTTGTCCGATAGTTTGGCGCAAGTTGTCCGATAGTTTGACCCCCCTTTCGGCGCAAGTTGTCCGGGCCTCCGTTCCCAACGGCGCAAGTTGTCCGATACTTTCGGCGCAAGATGTCCGATACCCGGAAGCCCCAAACGGCGCAAGTTGTCCGATAGTTCCGCCGAAAAACGGCGCAAGTTGTCCGAGCCTGGAGCCCCGAACGGCGCAAGTTGTCCGATAGGGGATGGTCAGGACACCGGGGCCGGGATTTTCAGCGATATCGACGGTCTTTGGACGAGCAACGGCGCAAGTTGTCCGATAGTCGGAGCTCCCCAAACGGCGCAAGTTGTCCGATACCCCCGTAGTCAGTCTGCAGGAGGGGTGGACTGGAGGGGTGGACTGGTGCCGCACGAGGGAGCTTGGTCACCGAACGGCGCAAGTTGTCCGATACCCCCGCGGCGGGAACGGCGCAAGTTGTCCGATAGGCCCGTGGGGGCGGGTGTCCAGAAAGCGACGTGCCAGACCCACTCTCTGGGCTCTCAAGGAGAACTGGCTTCCTATTCCTGCTCGTCATGTGACGAGCAACAAGGGTGCCCGGCGCACACACCGTGCCTTGCGCCCACGCCGCGGCGCGGTAGTCTGTTCTTCAATGCGCACAATGACGCTCTTCAATCATGCGGGTGGGGTCATGAAGTCCAGCCTGACCCGCGACGTCGGGTACACCCTGTCCGAAGCCGGGCAGCGGGTGTTGCTGATCGACCTTGATCCCCAGGCCAACCTGACGGACTGGCTGGGCGTCAGCGGCGTGACCCAGGAGCAGACCGTCTATGACACGGCCACGAAGGGGACGCCTCTCCCCTCCCCTGCCCGGGTTCACGGCCTGCACCTGATTCCCAGCGACGTCTCGCTGGCACTGGCCGAGGGGCAGATGATGGGGGTGGTCGGGGCGCATCTGCATCTGCGGCAGGCGCTGGCCCAGGTGAGTGAGCACTACGACGTGGTGCTGATCGACAGCCCCCCGAGCCTGGGACAGCTGGCGATCCTCGCGGCGCTCGCGGCCGACCACCTGATCGTTCCGGTGCCGACCCGTCAGAAGGGGATGAACGCGCTGGCCGGGCTGGGAGAGGCCATGGCGACCTACCGCAAACTGCGCCCGGATCTGACGGTGGCGCTGTATGTCCCGACGCTGTACGACGCACGGCGCTCCCACGACCGGGAGGCGTACGGCGCCCTCAAGGAGATCCTGCACCCGCTGGCCAGTCCCATCGCCGACCGGGGCGCCGTGTGGAACGACAGCTCCAGCGCCGGGCAGCCGGTGGGGGTGTACGCGCCGGGCTCGCCCGTTCACCGGGACATCCTGAAGGTCACGGCCGAGATCGCCCAGGCCACGGGGCTCAAGGTCGAGGGTCTGCAGATTCAGGGCGCCGCAGGTCAGGGCGCCGGGGAGCAGGCGTGACCCGCCGCCCCCGGCCGGCCATCGGGTCGCGGCTCAGCGGGCTGGTGGCCGGGGTGGACGCGCTGGCCGAGCCGGCCGCGACGACCCTGCCCACCGACGCCCTGACGCCGGGCGTCTTCCAGCCCCGGACATCGTTTCCTGAAGACCGGCTCGAGGAACTCGCCCGCAGCATCCAGGAGCAGGGCGTCCTGCAGCCGCTGCTGGTCAGGCCACTGGGCGCCGGCGCCTACGAGATCGTGGCCGGCGAGCGCCGGTGGCGGGCCGCCCGCCGGGCCGGGCTGAGTAGCGTGCCGGTGCTGATCCGCGCCCTGAACGACCATGAGGCGCGGATCGCCGCCGCCATCGAGAACCTGCAGCGCCAGGATCTCAACGTGATCGAGGAGGTGCGGGCCAAGCTGCAGGTGGCCGCCGCGACCCTGGGCGTGCCCGAGGGCGAGGCGGTGGCCCGGATGTTCGCGCTGGAGCGGCACGCCGAGCAGCAGGCCCCGGCGATCGCCGACCTCGACCGGGCGTTTGCGGCGCTGGGCCGGGAGACCTGGAACTCGTTCATCCGCAACCGGGCCGCCGTGCTGAACCTTCCCGACGACGTGCAGGACGCCGTGCGGGGTGGACTCGACTACCGCAAGGCGCTGGTCGTGGGCCGGGTGGAGGACGCCCAGCGCCGCCGGGAACTGCTGATGATGGCCCAGGGGGGGGAAACCGTGCAGAACTTGCGCGCCCTGGTCTCCCCCGCGCCCGCCGCGCCTCAGGACTCCTGGGCGCCGCTGGGCAAACGGCTGGCCGACCGCAAGACCCTGGCGTCCCTGGATGAGGCCAAGCGGCGCAAGCTCGACCGGCTGCTGCGGCAGGTGCAGGCGCTGCTGGGCGAGTAGGCGAGGGCACCCGCGGCTGCTCGTCACGTGACGAGCAGCCGGCACTATTCGTCCTCGTCCTCGTCTGGCACGCGGGTGGCCCAGGGACTGGCGCCCGGTACCAGGGCGTAATCACACAGGGCCAGGAAGTCGGCGTCGCTGCTCTGGGCGCTGACCCCCAGGATCAGGTCGGTCTCGTCTCCGAGGTACCCAATCACGTAATTGACGGCGCTCGCCGGCGTGAGTTCACGCGGCAGGACGCTCAGGGTGTCCCCCTGCCGCCGCGCCTGCAGGTCGCTCTGGAACGGGCCGTCCGTCAGCCACTCGCGCAGGGCCTGCTCGGCCTGCTCGAGGGCCAGATCCAGGCCGTGGGGATGGCGCAGCTGCACCAGCAGCGGCCGGCCATAGCGCTCGACCAGCACAACGTCCAGGCCCAGCTGACCCAGCTGGGTGATGTGCAGGGCAGCCTGGTGGGTGAGTTCGAGGCCCTGCTGACGGAGGGCCTGGGTCTCCATGATCAGGCGGCGCCAGGCCACGTCCTCTTCTCCGTCCGGCGTCAGGATCACGGCGCCGTGCTGGAGGATCTGCCAGGACGTGAATGCGGCGGGCACCGACAGCAGTTCCGACTCGTCCATGCCGGTCACCGGGATGAGTTCGGCGCTCCCCAGGAACAGCGACAGTCCGCTGGCGAGGCGTTCGGATTCGGGGGTCGGCTCGGTATTGACCAGGGTGGACATGGGATTGACGAAGGCGACGATCATGGGCCCATCCTAGGCGCCCCAGATATCGACACCGGATCGCCGGGCATCCTAGGTGCTCGTCACGTGACGAGCACGTCAGGAACCCGGGCGGAAGCGCGCCGCGAGGCCGGTCGTGGCGCGCGCGAGCAACGTGACGTCAGTGCCCACTGCCACGAAGGTGTACCCCCAGTCCAGGTAGGTGCGGGCGACGTCCTCATCGGTGGACAGGATGCCGGCCGCCTTGCCGGCCTGGCGAATCCGCCGCGCCGAGTCCTGGATCGCCGCCTGCACCTCCGGGTGACCCGGTTGTCCGAGGTGGCCCAGACTGGCGGCCAGATCTGCCGGGCCGATGAAGACGCCGTCCACCCCCTCGGTGCCTGCAATCTCGTCCAGTTGCGCGAGCCCGGCGGCCGATTCGACCTGCACGATCAGGCACAGGCCCTCGTCGGCGTGCTGCAGATAGGCGGCGTCACGGCCGAAGTGGCTCGCGCGGGCCAGCGCCGCCCCGACCCCCCGGATGCCCCGGGGCGGATAGCGCGTGGCGGCTACCAGGGCCCGGGCCTGCGCGGCGGTGTCCACCATGGGAATCAGGAGGGCGCGCGCCCCGATGTCCAGCAGCTGTTTGATCAGCACCGGGTCGCCCACTGGCGGGCGTACCAGCACGGCCGACGCGAAGGGCGCGGTGGCCTGCAGCGCGGCCAATGTGGAGCGCAGGTCGTTCGGCGCGTGCTCGCCGTCGATCAGCACCCAGTCGAAGCCCGCACCGGCACAAATCTCGGCGCTGTAGGGGTCGGCCAGGGCCAGCCAGAGCCCGATCAGCGTCTCGCCCCGTCCCAGGGCGGCCTTGAAGGAAAATTCAGCCATGTGCGGCCCCCCTGGGCTGACCGGCGAAGCGGCAGGAGAAGGTGCCCAGCGGGCCGTAATCGAAGGTGAACACGTCGCCGCTGCTGATGTCCACCGGGCGGGTGAAGGAGCCGGCCAGCACCAGTTCACCTGCGCGGAGCCCCTCCCCGTGGGGAGCGAGCCGGTTGGCCAGCCAGGCGATGCCGGCCGCCGGATGGCCCAGCACGCCGGCCGCCACGCCGGTTTCCTCAATCACGCCGTTGCGGATACACAGCGCCGCCGCCCAGCGGAGGTCAATATCGGCCGGGCGAACCGCGCGGCCGCCCACGATCACGCCGGCATTCGCGGCGTTGTCGCTGATGGTGTCCTGAACCCGGCGGGGCTTCCCGGTCGCGCGGCTGACGCGCTCGATGCGGGCGTCGATGATCTCGGCGGCCGGCGTCACGTACTCGGTCGCGCGCAGGACGTCGAACACGCTGACCCCGGGCCCGCGCAGGTCGCTGCTCAGCAGGAAGGCCAGTTCGACCTCGACCTTGGGCGCCACGAAGCGGGAGAGCGGGATGTCGCCGTTCGCCTCGAACAGCATGTCGTCCAGCAGGGCGCCGTAGTCGGGCTCGGTGATCTGCGAGGCAAGCTGCATTGCCCGCGAGGTCAGGCCGATCTTGTGGCCGATGAGGCGTCGCCCGCCCCCCAGCTTGCGGGCCACCCAGGCGCGCTGCACGGCGTAGGCGTCGGGAATCGTCATGCCCGGGAAGCGCTCGCTGAACGGGGAGAGGGGCACGCCAGTCTGCTCGGCCCTGTCGAGTTCGGCGGCCAGCGGATCGAACTGGGCTTCGGGGATGACGCGGTCTGCCAGCATGTCGGTCATCAGATCACATGCGCCGGGATGCCGGTCAGGTCGCCCTCGACCGCCGGCACCGCGCCCCCGTCAAAAGCTTCCAGCTCACTCGCCTCCTCGAACCAGGAGCGCGGCGTGCGGGCGCCCCACAGCGTCTGGCGGCGGGGATCGTCGCGCAGCCAGCGGATGGGCTCGAAGTCCGGATCGACCGTGAGGTAGTCGCTGGTGTACAGCTCGATGCGGTGGCCGTCGGGGTCGCGGATGTAGAGGAAAAAGGCGTTGCTGACCCCGTGGCGCCCGGGGCCGCGCTCGATGCGCTCGGGCTGGCGCGCGCCCGCCAGGATGTCGCAGGTGCGGATGATGGAGGTGATGTCGGGCATCCAGTAGGCCCAGTGGTGCAGCCTCGGGCCGGGGCCGTTGGTGAGCGCTAGGTCGTGCACGCCGCCGCGCCGCTGGATCCAGGCGGCCCAGTAGCGCTCCTGCTCGTCCACGGTGTACTCCGAGAGCCGGAAGCCCAGCTCATCCAGGTACCAGCGCATGGTGCGCTCCACGTCCGGCACCATCACGTTCACGTGGTCGACCCGCTGCAGGCCGGGGCCGCGGTGCAGGTGGTAGTCCTGCAGCAGCCAGCGGTGGGTGCCGCTCTGGTGGTAGAAGGCCAGCGGAAGGCCGAAGGGATCCTGCAGCCGCAGCACCCTGGGCCGGTCGAGTTCCTCCTCCCAGCGCCAGGGGAGACCCTGCTGCTCGGCCAGCGCCACCAGCGCGTCCAGATCCGCCTCGCCGGCCACCCGGTAGGCGAGGTGGCGCACACGGGGGGAGACCTGCTGCTCCAGCTTCAGCGTCCACTCGCGGTCTTCCACCCCGCGCAGATAGAGGGCGCCCGACTCCTCGTGCAGGACGTTCATGCCCAGCAGGTCGACGTAGAAGGCGCGGCTGGCCTCCAGGTTCCGAACCGTGAACACCGTGTGCGCGATGCGGATGATGTTCGGGCGAATCCGGGGCCCCCCTGATCCCTGTGTCCCCGATACCTGTGCCTCAGTCATCAGCCGCCACCCCGGCGGGCTGGGCACTGCGGTTCAGGAAAGCCTGAATCCGCTCCACGTAGGGGGCCTTGTCGTAGACCTCGTACAGCGCCGAGTGCATCCGCACGGGGTCGCCGAAGAAGAACTTCTCGTACAGGCTCTGGCGGCCGCCAAACGAGCTCATGGACATGTCCCAGGCCAGCCGGAAGAGCTTCAGGCGCTCCTCGGCGCTGGCGTTGCCGGCCTGCAGGTACCGGCTGATCTGGGGCCCCAGCGGCCCCTCGCGGTCGGCCTTGCCCGGCATCATGATGATGCCCGAGGCCCCCAGCAGCTGCAGCAGCTCGGGCAGGCGGGCGTAGACCTGCGGGTAGTAGTTGCGCGCGGCGTCCAGCGGCCCGCGCGCCGGGGTCATCACCCCGTAGGCGTTCGGCTGCGCGTTCGCCACTGCCGCCACCTCGAGAGCTTTCATGATCTCCAGCATCACGATGATCTCGGCGACCTTGCTCTGCACGTGCTGGAAGCCGCCCGAGCCGATGGCGTCCACGATGGCCTGCGCGGTGCCTAAGAAGGCCTCGGTCTTGGCGACCTTGAGGTTCACCACCTGGTAGGCCATGTGCAGCACGGCGTCCGTGCCCGCGTAGGCCTTGTTCGCCAGTTCCACGTCGTAGAGCAGGAAGACCCGCTCCCAGGGCACGAGCACGTCGTCGAAGATCACGAACGCATCCTGCTCGTCGAAGCGGCTGCCCAGCGGGTGATCCTCCGGGTCGCGGCCGGTGTCGAAAGGCTCGCGGCACTGGAACGACAGCCCTGGCGTATTGGTCGGCAGCGCGAAGCCCATGGCGTAGCGGCTCTTGTCGGCGTTCTCCTTGAGGACGGTGGAGGGAAAGACCAGGATCTCGTCGGCGATGGGCAGGGTCGCCATCATCCGGGCGCCCCGCACGATCACGCCCCCCTCGGTCTCCTCGACCACGCCCAGCGCGATGAAGGGATCGGGCAGCTCCGAGGCCAGCCTGGCGCGGTTGACCTGCGGGTTGGTCAGGGCGTGCGTGAGGCACAGGTCGTGGTTCCGCACATGCTCGAAATAGCGGCGCATGTTCGCGGCGAAGTCGCGCCCCGGGACGCTGGCCTGGCTGGCCTCACAGGCCGAGAAGTAGTCCGCGCCCATGCCGGCCGCCATCACGTTGGCGTTCATGTAGTCCGGCGCCCGGCCCAGGAAGCCCAGCGCGTAGTTCGCCCGGACGCGGTGCGCCTCGCCGATGCGCGCCAGATCCTCCCGCGTGCGCGGCACCAGGTAGGACATGGCGTAGCGCTCGCCCTCCTCCTCGAAGGTCAGCAGGTCGCGGAGTTCCGGCTGGTGCTGCAGGTCGTAGAGCCCCGCCAGCGACAGGCACATGTTCCGGGTCGCCGGGTGGGTCGTGGGGTCGTCCACCCGAGCGCCGTCGATGTAGAGGGTGGGGGGACTCTGCCGCAGGCGGTGGAGGAACTGCTGTCCGGTGATGGCGCCCATGGTTACCCTTCCTTTCCGGCGAGGCCGGTGTGGCGAGAAAGCGAGACCCGATGACCCGCGTCGGCGCGGGCGCCCGTCATTCGCCCGCCTCCCTCGGCGTGACGACCGGCGGCGTGCCCACGCCCAGCCGGGCCGCCTTGTGCGTCCCCAGCGAGATGGCGACGTTCTTGGTCTCCATGTAGAAGTCGAAGGAATAGTCTCCGCCGTCGCGGCCGATGCCGCTGTTCTTCACGCCGCCGAAGGGGGTGGGCAGGTGGCGGACGTTCTCGGAATTGACCCAGATCATGCCCGCCTGCAGGCCGTGCGCGAAGCGGTGGGCGCGCGTCAGGTCGTTCGTCCAGAGGTAGGCGGCGAGGCCGTACTGGACATCGTTGGCGAGGCTCAGCGCTTCAGCCTCATCGGAGAATGGAATCGCCGTGAGCACCGGCCCGAAGATCTCCTCCTGGGCGATCCGCATGTCGTTGCGCGCCCCGGTGAACAGGGTAGGGGAGACGTAGTTGCCACTCTCGCCCACGCGCTCGCCCCCCGCGGCGATGGTCGCGCCCTCCTCGCGGGCCGCCCCGAAGTACGACATCACCTTCTCCAGATGCCGCGGATGCACGAGCGGCCCGATCTCGGTCTCGGGGTCGAGCGGGTCACCCACCCGGATGTTCCTGGCCCGCTCGGCGATGCGGGCGGTGAACTCGTCGTAGATGCCCTCCTGCACCAGCACGCGGCTTGAACTCGTGCAGCGCTCACCGTTGAGCGAGTAGATCATGAACACCACGGCGTCCAGGGCCCTGTCCAGATCGGCGTCGCCAAAGACCACCACCGGGTTCTTGCCGCCCAGCTCGAAATGCACCCGCTTGAGGGTCTGCGCGCCCTGGCGCATGATCGCGCTGCCGGTGGTGGTCTCGCCGACGAAGGCGATGGCCTGGATGAGCGGGTGCTCGGTCAGGGCCTTTCCGGCACTCTCCCCGAGGCCGTGAACGAGGTTGTGAACCCCCGCCGGCAAGCCGGCCTCGTCCATGATCTCGGCGAGCAGCGTGGCGCTCACCGGGCTCCACTCGGCGGGCTTGTGCACCACCGTGCAGCCGGCCGCCAGCGCGGGCGCGATCTTCCAGGTGGAGAGCATGAACGGCGTGTTCCAGGGCGTGATCACCCCGACCGGCCCGATGGGCTGCCGGAGGGTGTAGTTGAGAAAGCCCGGCGCCGGCAGGCTCTGGCCGTCGCCCGCACCCGGGGCCCGGTCGGCGTAGAAGCGGAAGTTCTCGGCGCCGCGCGTGGCTGCCGACTTCATGAAGCGGATCGCCTGACCGGTGTCCAGGCTCTCCAGCACGGCGATCTCCCCGGCGCGCGCCTCGATCAGGTCGGCGATCTTGTGGAGAAGCCGGCGCCGCTCGGCCCCGCCCACCTCCTTCCACAGCTGAAAGGCGTCGTGCGCGGCGCGGGCGGCCCGGTCGATGTCGGCCTCGTCGCCGCGGGCGACGGTGGTGAGGAGGGAGTTGTCGATGGGGGAGTGGGCCTCGAAGGTCGCTCCGCCCTGAGAGTCCACCCACTGCCCGCCGATGAAGTGCCGCAGGCCGCCCGCGAGCCGGGTGCGGCGCAACTCCTCGGCCAACAGCTGGTTGGGATGTCGGGTCTGCGGTGCGTCGATCTGGGTCATCTGCGTCTCCTCGTGGCCTAACGGCCGTCCCACTCGCCCTCGCGGCTCTCCTGGCCGGTGATGGGCTCGGCCAGGTCGTCCTCTTCCTGAATGTCGTTGACGAGCTGGCCCAGGCCCTCGACCTCCAGCGTCATCACGTCGCCCGGATGCACGTGGCTGATGCCCTTGGGCGTCCCCGTCAAAATCACGTCGCCTTGCTGCAGGGTCATGAAGCGCGAGATGTGCTCGATCAGCTCCGGAATGCTGAAGATCATGTCGGCCGTGCTGCCTTCCTGGCGCAGTTCGCCGTTCACGTGCGCGGTGAGGCGCAGGGCGTGGGGGTCGGCAATCTCGTCGGCCGTGACGTAGTACGGCCCGAGCGGCCCGAAGGTGTCCCAGCCCTTGCCGCGCATGGGCGGGCGGAAGGTGTTGGTCACGTAGTCGCGCACCACCAGGTCGTTGCCGATGGTGTAGCCGCCGACGTAGCCCATGGCGTCCTTCGCCTTCACGCGCCGGGCGTCGCGCCCGATGATCACGCCCAGTTCGACCTCGTAATGCATGAACTGCGCGCCGCGGGGGTAGATCACCGTGCCGCCGTGGGGCAGCAGGGTGGTGTTCGGTTTCCAGAACAGCGCGGGCTCCTTGGGCTGCGTGAGGCCCAGCTCCCCGGCGTGATCGTGGTAATTCAGCGCCAGCGCGATGACCTTGGGCGGATCGACCGGCAGCCGGAACTGCACGCGGGCGGGGTCGTGGGCCACCCCGGCGGCGTCGATCAGCCGTCCACCGTCGAGGTGACCGCTGAGGGCGCGGCCTCCGGAGAGAAATCGGGCGTATTTCATGGGGGCTCCTGGGGAGAACAGACGCTTGAGGGGGTCAGCATAGGACGGGCAATGACCGGTGCCGCTGTAGGAAGTCACAGCGTCGGCCGCGGTGGTTGTAGATTTGGACAATGGCCACCGTGAACGCCCTGCGCGCCCAGCTGCAGCTGGCTCCGCTTAGGGACGACGAGGCGCTGGAGTCGGTGGGTCAGGCCCTGCGGCTCTGTCCAGAACGGCCGGCGCGGGAGGTGATGCTGGCCGCGGGCGGCCTGGCCGCCGGGGAACTGCTGCCGCTGCCCGGCCTGGGCGTGGTGCTGGATACCCTGCGGGACGCGGTAATGAGCCCCCACCCCGAACAGGCCCTGACGCGGCTCCTGGCCCAGTGGACCGGCGGGCTCGCCGAGATCGTCGCGAGCTGGGGCGACCTCGTGGCGACGGCCGGCCGCGCGGCGGGGCCGGAACTGATCCTGCGGCTCGAGCACCGGGAGCGGCACGTGGGTGCCCTGCGGCTGGCCGTGCCGGAGCGCTGGCAGGGGCTGGCGGCCGTGGCGGCCGAGTACGCCCTGCTGGCCCGCCTGCAGTCGGCCGCCGCCGGGGCCGCGCGGCGCCGGGTGGGTGAGCGCGTGCTGGAAGGGCTGCTCAGCGGCAGTGGGGGCGGCGACGTGCTGGGCAGCGAGCCCTTCGCGGTGGCGGTGGCCTCGTTCCCATTGCCTCTAAGCAGCGCCGGCGGCCTGCGCGGCCGGGAAGACGCGCTCGACGTCCTGGCGGCCGTGGGCGAGGGCTACCTGATGGAGCGCCGCCTCGCCGGCTATTCCACCGTGCGGAGTGGGGAGGCGGTCTGGCTGTGGTCGAGCCTGCACCTGCCCACCGAGGGGCGGGAACTGCACGCGGCCCTGCTCGCCTCCACCGCCCAGGACGTCCGGCTGGGGGTAAGCAGCCGCCACGCCATGGCCAGTCAGGGCGCGGCCGCCGCCGTCCAGACGGCCTACCGGGAGGCCCGTCAGGCACTGGCGGCCACCCGCAGCCGGCGCGGCGTCACCCCCTTTCAGGAGATGGATCCGCTGTTCGCCCTGCTCTCGGATGGACGCCTGACGGTGCTGCAGAGTCAGGTACAGACCCGGCTCTCGGCGCTGGCCGACGACGGGCGGATCGAGGCCACCCTGCGCGCCTACCTCGCACACCGAGGGCCGCTGGGCGACCTGGCGACGCGCCTGGACATCCACGTCAACACCCTGCGCGCCCGCCTGCGCCGCGCCGAGGAGGCCCTGGGGGGAAGCCTGAGCGACCCGGCCGTGCTGGCCCGGCTGTACCTGGCGTTCGGGGCCGGGTCAGGAGCGGAATGACCCTGGATGACGACCCGGGGTCTGCTCGTCACGTGACGAGTGGGGCCCGAGTCTCCCCCCTCAGACGCCTTCATCCGTGGCCTAACGTGCGTTTGGTCGCAGAGTCTTTCTGCTACTCTCGCGGCAGCCACAACTCGTTTTTCCCCTCCGGGAGGTCATACCTATGAAGAGCCGTATCGTCCTGACTGCCCTGCTGAGCTGCTGCTCGCTGGCCCTCGCCGACGTCCGTGTGGGCGTGATCGTCTCGGCCACCGGCCCGGCCGCCAGCCTGGGCATTCCCGAGCGCAACACCGTGGCCCTGCTGCCGCAGACCATCGCCGGGCAGAAGATCGTCTACACCATTCTGGACGACGCCAGCGACACCACGGCGGCCGTGACCAGCGCCCGCAAGCTGATTCAGGACAACAAGGTCGACCTGATCATCGGCACCACGACCACGCCCGCCAGCCTGGCGATGATCGATGTGGTCTCGGAAGCCAAGGTGCCGATGATCAGCCTCGCGGCGTCCGAGGCGATCATCAAGCCGGTGGACGCCAAGCGCGCCTGGGTCTTCAAGACGCCGCAGACCGACGCGCTGATGGCGGCGGCCGTCGTGCAGCACATGCAGAAGAACAAGGTCAAGACCGTGGGTTACATCGGTTTCAACGACGCCTACGGCGAGGGCTGGCTGACCGAGCTGAAGAAGAACGCCGCGGCCAGGGGCATCCGGGTCGTCAGCGAGGAGCGCTACGGCCGCAGCGACACCTCCGTGACCGGGCAGGCCCTCAAGGTGCTCGCCGCGCGCCCCGACGCAGTGCTGATCGGCGCCTCCGGCGTGCCGGCGGTGCTGCCACAGAAGACCCTCAAGGAACGGGGATACACGGGGCAGATCTACCAGACCCACGGGGTCGCCAACGCCGACTTCCTGCGGGTGGGTGGCAAGGACGTCGAGGGCGCCATCCTGCCGGCCGGCCCGGTGCTGGTGGCCGACCAGCTGCCCGACACCAACCCGAACAAGAAAGTCGGCCTGAACTATTTCGGTCTTTACGAGGCCAAATACGGCGCGGGCAGCGTCTCGACCTTCGGGGCGCACATGTGGGACGCCGGACTGCTGATGCAAAAGGCCCTGCCGGTGGCCCTGAAAAAAGCCCAGCCCGGCACCCCCGAGTTCAGGGAAGCCCTGCGCGTCGCCCTGGAGGGCACCCGCAACGTGATCGGCGCCCACGGCATCTTCAACCTGTCGGCCACCGATCACCTGGGCCTGGACGCCCGCAGCCGCGTGATGGTGCAGGTGGTCGGCGGCACCTGGAAACTGATCAAGTAGAGGCGGCCGCGCCTGGCCTTCGCTGAAGGCCGCAGCCGTCTCCGCACATGTCCGAACACCCTGCGCCCAGCACCCGCGCCTCACGGTCGGCGGTGCTGGGTTCACGCTGTCGGTGGGAGTCCGGGTGGGGACGGCGTCCCTGCGCCCCTGGAGTCGGGCGCGGCGTCTGAGGGTCGGGGGCCTGGCCCTCCAGAGCTTCCTCGTCAGCCGCGTGAGGCTTCGGGCCCCAGGCACCCCTCCAGATAGCGCAGCAGCGTGGCTGGCGAACTGAAAAAGCGCCGCTGCTCCTCGTGGGGCGGTTTGAGCGACGCCCGCCAGACGGGACGGTCGCCATCGTATTCGTACCAGACGCGCAGCAGGTAGAGGGCGTGCTCGCCCTGCAACAGTGGGCCGGCGTGGCCATGCATGGTCATCGGTCACCTCCTTTCGCGAGGCAGCGTAGCGGGGAGGCGATGATTGGAGCCTGATTGCGCGGATGCCCGCCCGCCCGCGCGCCACGCGCCTCTGCCTGACCGCGCCGCGGCCCGGCCGCGTACGATGGGTGGACATGACCGGTCTCACGTTCGGCGGCCCCCTGTCCGGCTGGCCCCAGCCCCTGCTGGGCCGGGATGCTGAGCTCAAGCAACTACAGTCGGCGCTGCTGCGGCCCGACCTGAGGCTCCTGACCCTGCTGGGGCCGGGCGGCGTGGGCAAGACCCGGCTGGCGCTGGCGCTGGCCGAGCGCTGCGGAACCAGCTTCGCCGACGGCGCAGAGGTCGTCGACCTGGCGCCGGTGCAGGAGGTGGCGCAGGTGGCGCCCGTGATCGCCCGCACGCTGGGGGTGCCGAGCGGGCCGCGCTCCGCCGCCGAGGCCCTGGCGGCCGAGCTGCGCGACCGGCAGTTGCTGCTGGTGCTGGACAACTTCGAGCACCTGCTGGGAGCGGCGGGCACGCTGGCCGAGCTGCTGTTCGCCGCGCGCGGGATCACCGCGCTGGTCACCAGCCGCGCGCCGCTGCGCCTGGGCGGAGAATTCGAGTACCCGGTCTCGCCGCTGCCCCTGCCGGCCCGGAACCGGGCCGAAGAGCTGCGCGCCTCCAGCGCCGTGCAACTCTTCCTGGCCCGCGCCGCGCGGGTGCGGCCGGAGTTCGCGCCCGGCGACGTAGAGCTGGAACAGATCGGCCAGATCGTGCGCCGCCTGGACGGGCTGCCGCTGGCCATCGAGCTGGCGGCCGGGCACCTGCGGCTGCTGCCGGTGCGGGCCATCCTGACCCGGCTGGGCCAGCGGCTGGATCTGGGCGGCCCGGCGCGCGACCGACCCGTCCGCCAGCAGACCCTGCGCGCCACGCTGGACTGGAGCCTGGGGCTCCTGCCGGACGAGGCGCAGGCCCTGTTCACGCGCCTGGGCGTGTTCGTCGGCGGTTTCACGCTGGAGACGGCGGAAGCGGTGCTGGGCCAGCCGGATGCTCTCCCTGGTCTGAGTGTGCTGGCCGAGCACAGCCTGATCCAGCCCATGTCCACGGAGCCCCCCTCCAGAGAAACTGTGGCCTCCGAGCCCGAGCCGCGCTTCACGATGCTGGAGACGGTGCGGGAATTTGCGCTCGAGGCGCTGGAAGCGCGCGGCGAGGCGCCCGCCGCCCGCCGGGCGCACGCCCTGAGTCTGCTCGCGCTGGCCGAGGCGTCGGTGCCCGGCCAGCGCGGCCCGCAGCAACTGACCTGGTTCGCGCGGCTGACCCAGGAGCAGCCCAACATGCTCGCGGCGCTGCGCTTCTGCCTGGATCAGGGCCGCCTGGACACCTTCGCCGCCCTCGTGCGCGCCCTGAGCTTCGCGTGGATGGTGCGTGTGGACTACGCCGCGCTGCCGCTGCTGGAGGAGGCGCTGACCTCGGGCGACCTGAGCGGCCCTGACCGGGTGGAAGTCCTCAACGCGCGCTCGGCCCTGCACTTCCGGCAGGGCCGGCTGACCGAGGCGCAGGCCGGGGAAGCGCTGGCTCAGCTCGACCCGGCTGTTCCCACGCTGCCGCGCGGCGCGGCCCTGTTCTACCGTGGCGTCGCCCGCGCGGGCCGCGATCCCGCCGCCGCCATCCAGGATCTGGCTGAGGTGGCCCGCATGGCCGATGTCCTGGGCGACGCCTGGTCCGGCGCTCAGGCCCGGCAGGTCGAGGCCTGGCTGAGGCTGATCCTGTGCGACCATGGCGGCGCGGCCGAGCGCTGCGCCGAGGTGCGCGCGGGCGCGGACGCGCAGCATGACCTGACCCTGCTCGCCTGGAACGACCTGTGCCGCGCGGCGCTGGCCCTGGGGCGCGGCCCGTGGGAGGACGCGGCGCCGCTGCTGGGGGCGGCGCTGGAACACGCCCAGGCCAACCGGGATGCCACCCTGCTGACCGGGGCGCTGGAGGGCTTCGCGGCGCTGGCGGCCCGGCACGGCGAAGGCAACAGGGCCGCCGCCCTGCTGGGCGCCGTGGACGCCCTGCGGCGCGAAGCCGGGGTGAGCGGCACTGTCGAGCACGCGGCGCTGCGCCCGCTGGCGGAAGCGGGCGTGACCGGCCTGAGCGCCCCCGAGCGCGAGGCGGCGGCGCGGCGCGGCGCCGACCTGACGGCCGAGGAGGCGAGCGTCCTGGCCCGGGGCGGAGCCCCGCTGGACGCCCGCCCCGCGCCCGTCGCCGGCCATGACCTGACCCCGCGCGAGGGGGACGTGCTGCGCGCCCTGTCGCGTGGACTGAGCAACAAGGAGATCGCCCGCGAGCTGAGCATCAGCCTGTACACGGTTAACGACCACGTCAAGACCATCTATTCCAAGCTGGGCGTGAGCAGCCGGGCCGCCGCCACCCGCTCCGCGCTGGAGCAGGCCCCCCCTTAACTCCGCCTCCGCGGGCCTCCACGGAGTGCTCGGGCGCCCAGTGTGGCGGCGCGAGCAGGGGCGTGACGAGCGAGGCGGGCAGGAATCAGGGTCATGGGCGCACCGCCCCGCGGTGAGGGTGATGACGAGGTGCTTCCCCTCCGGGCCGGGCCCAGGGGGGAGAGCGCCCGCCAGCCGGACGTCTGAGCGAGGCTCTGGCGCGCGGGAAGCTCAGTGATGAGCCGTGGTGCCTGAGGCGAGGCGTCTCCTGCCCCCCGCCTCCTGGGCCCACAGTTCCGGCAGGAAGAACTCGAAATTGCCGACCTCCTCCACGTTGTGCCGCAGCCAGGCCCGGCCCATGGATTCGGGAAAGACGCGCGTGGTGAGCAGGGGGTTCAGGACGCGGCCCAGCAGCGGACTCGACGTCCCCACCACCATCTGCGATTCGTAGCGCGTGCCGCCGGGCAGGGCGCTGAACCAGTGCTCCAGCGAAAAGACCCGCACGCCGGCCACGAACTTGAGCAGCCGGATGCCGCTGTCGTCCAGCTTCTCGACGTACTCGGTGGAGTCCACCCGGAAGCGCCCGTCGCGCCCGAAGACCTCCTGGATGTGGAAGTGGGCGCCCTCTCCCGCCAGACCGTTCCGGTGCAGCCGGGGCTTGCCCAGCGCGATGTGGTCGCGGGGGTGCCAGACCCGGTAGCGGGGCAGGCGCTGGCCCCGGTAGACCATGTCCAGGTGCACGCCCTCGAACCACCAGCGCAGCATCGCCGGGGTCACGCCGCGCAGGGGCGCGTGGTCGATGGTCAGTTCCAGGGCGCCGCCCCGGCGCCGCGTCAGCGTGGTTCGGGCGGTCTCCAGTCCCCGCATCTGCCAGCCGAACTCCAGTGGGGCCGGGAGGGAGGGCCGTGGGCGGCGGGCCTCGGGGACGGTCATGGCGGGGGTCAGGTGTCCGGACATACCTGCCTCCGGACGCTCAGCGGGCCGCGGCCGCGGGTGGGGTGATCGCTGCCTGGTGGGCCGGCGGCGCGGCGCGCTCGGTGGCCAGCCACTCTGAGGCCACCTCGCGGGCGTACTCGGCGAAGGAACGCGGTGCGCGGTCCAGCAGGTCTTCCGTCTGCCGAAGTTCGGCCGCCGACGTCTTGACCTTCACCTTGCCCACCGTGCGATAGCTCTTCTGGCAGTCGAGCGCCTTGCGGCCCCCGTAGGCGCGCCCGAACAGGGCGTCGGTAACCGCGAGATCGGGCACATGGGTGACCGGCCGGCCCAGCGCCGCGGCCCAGTGCGCCGCCGTCATCGCCCCGCTCAGCGATTCCGGGCCGACGAGCGCGTAGTCGCCGCCGGGCACCGAGGGATCGAGCAGGGCGCGGGCCGCCGCCTCGCCCACGTCGCGCGTGTCCACCCGCGGCACCAGGCCCATCGGGAAGGGGTAACGCCCGGCCAGCAGCTCGGCCCGGCAGACCTCGTCCATCTGGTAGTAGTTGCCGGGCATCAGGATGACCGGGCGGGTGCGCGAGGTGCGGATGCGCTCGGCGAGGCGCAGTTTGCCGCGGTAGTGCGGCATCAACAGGCCGAAGATCGTGCGCTGCGCGAAGCGGGCGAGGCGGGTCTTGCCGCCGCTGTGAACCCCGGAAAAGACCAGCCGCACGCCGGCCCGCTCGCAGGCGGAGACGACGTGCTCGGCGAAGACTTCCTCCAGTTCGTCGTGGGGCGAGACGTAGAAGGCCGCCTGCACGCCCTGCAGGGCCCTGTCGATGGCCTCGGGATCCTCCAGCGTGCCCACGGCCCGCTCGACGTGGGCGGGCAGCGCCGCGACCTTCCCGGGCGAGCGGACGAACACGCGGATGGGCGCGCCGCGCGCGAGCAGCGCGCGCACGACCTGCGAGCCGATGGCGCCGGTGGCGCCGATGACGAGGATGGGGCGGGTGGATGGGGTGGGGTGCATATGAACCTCCTGGGCACAGGGTGAACCGAGAGGGATGATCGCAGGGTGATTTTCGAGCTGGCACGGGGGAGACCCCGCTGCCGCGTTTTGGGGGAGGGCCTCCAGTGGTCGGGTGTCGGCCTAGCCTTGCCAACCCATGGTTCGGCGCCCGCCGTGGGGACGGGCGCCGGACGGGCGGCGGCTCAGAGGGGCGCGTGGCGCAACGTCAGGGTGGTCTTTTCGTGGTAAACGCGACCAGCGGCCGGCACGGTGCGCTCGTAGGTTTTCGTGCCGAGCACGCTGCCCACGCCGGGCTGCCAGTCCTCGATGCGGTAGCACCCCTCTGGAGAACATTCGTCGAGATGCGCGGTGCTGAACGAGGAACTCCAGTCCGGCAGGTCTCGGGTGACCGGACTGTTGGACGTTTTGCACACGATGGTGCCAGGCACCCGGTTGTAGCCGGGCAGAAGGTCGAGGAACGGGATGCCGGCAGTGGTGTCCAGCCAGGCCAGGCCCAGTTCGGCTTCGACGTCGAGTTGGGCCACCGGGGTGCCCGGCGTCACCGTGCAGTTCTCGATCTCGGCGCGGTAGCCCCGCACCTCCAGGGGCGCGTGGCCCATCAGGGTGGTGGGCAGGTCGGTTTCACCGCCGGCGGGCATCAGGGGAATGTTCGTGTGTACGGTGCTCTCGAACCGGGCATCGCCCAGATCCATCGTGATGGTGGAGTTCACCTCCAGCTCGAAGCGGGCACAGTCGCGGGCGAGCTGTTCAAAGCGGGCCATCTTGCCGTTGAAGTAGGGCGACAGGCGCGGGTTGCGCTTGACCCACGAGACCCAGGTCACGATGTCGCGCAGGCGGGTCAGGTCACTGTTCACCGCGCATTCGGCGTGCGCCCGCTCCACGGCCCCCTCGATGCCCTGCGCGATCAGCTTCCAGCCCTGGTAGATCTGCGTCTTGTAGACCTCCGACAGGCCCAGGCGCTCGACCTCACTGCGCCAGGTCAGAAACTGCCCGGTGGCGGTCTTGAGCTTGGCATCGCTCGTGAGGGCCGCCTCCAGCAGGGGCCCAAGCTGGGCATGAAACCTGTCCAGAAGCTGCGTTTCCTTCGTGATGTCCAGCGCGAGGTCGTTTTCCAGGCGGTCGCGCGGGCTGGTCGGCACGGGCGGCACGGGCAGGTCGCTCTCCTCTATGACCGCCACGCCGGGGTTGGAGAAGTGCAGCAGGCGCAGGGTGGCGGTGCGGCCCTCCACCGCGCGGCCCTGGAAGTAGAAGTCAGCGCCCAGGGCGTGCGAATTGAAGGCGCGCAGCGTCTCGGGCTTCAGGGCCTGCGGGGCCGCGATCTTGAGCGTCAGTGGCTCGAAGAACTCCGCGCCCTTCGGCTCCAGATGCACGGCGGCGAGGTAGCCCCCGGCGCCGTTCAGGCCGCCCAGCCTGGCGACGGGGGTCATCCTGACCTTGAGCGGGCCGAACACCGCGTTCGCGGGCGCGGTCAGGGTGAATACGGTGCCGTCGGCGGCCGTGGCGGTCAGGGTGCCGCCGTCGGGGGTCAGGGTGCCCTCGACCATGCGCGGGCGGTCGGGGGTGACCTGGACGGTCAGGGGCCGGGGGGCGCGGTCGTCGCCGGGCGTGGGGAGTGGAGCGGGCGTGGGGGCGGGAATGCCGCCGGTGCCGCCACCCCCACCGCAGGCGGCGAGCACGAGGCAGAGGGTGGCGATCAGGAACCTGTTCATGGGTGGATCCTCTGGGGCTGTGATGAGAGGGATGGAGTGGGGCTCAGAACGGCCTGGGTCGGGGCAGCAGCGCGGGCGGCCACCGTCCCTGGGGCGGCCAGCGCCTCCAGCTCTTCCACGGCCCGCGACTCCCGGACGTCGCGGGCGATGGCGGCGGCCATTTCAGCGGCGCGCAGGCGGTAGCCAGGGTCGGCCAACACGTCCTGCACCGCGGCGTGGATGGCCGCTACGGGCGCGGTCGGCGCGAGCATCCGGCCCAGGCCGCGCTCGGCCACACGCACGGCATTGCCGTTCTGGTCGCGGCCCATCGGCAGGCAAACCAGCGGTGTGCCGTGGGCCAGCGCGCGGATGACGGTGCCGTGCCCGGCGTGTGTGACCACCAGGGCGGCCTGCGGGAAGAGCTGCCCGTGCGGCACGTAGACCTGCGTGTGGACATTGGCGGGCAGGCGGAAGTCCGCCGCGTTCATCGCCGGCCCCAGCGTCACGAGGCCGCGTACCGGCAGCGTGCCCAGCGCGTCGATGACGTTCTGCAGGGTCTGGCGCTGGTTCTGGAAGGTCGTCGAGAAGCCCACGGCCACCAGGGGCGCGTCGCCTCCGGGCAGGTTCAGGGGCACCGTGGGGGTGCCCACGGGATCGTCCACCACCGGGCCGACGTAGCGGACATTGGCGGGCAGCGGATCGGCCGCGAAGTCGAAGGCCGGGCTGGTCAGCACCAGCACCCGCTCCGGCACGCGCAGCAGGTCGAAGAGGTGGCGCAGCGGCGCCAGGCCCTGCGACGCGCGCAGGGCGTTGATGCGGGGCAGCCCGGCGTCGAACAGGCGGGTCAGCAGGGCGTAGAACAGGCGGTCGCGCCCACGCCCCAGCGCGCCCCTTGCCGGGCGCATCCCGGTGGGCGGCAGCCCAGGAGCCGGGTAGTAGTAGTGGTGGGGCATCAGCAGCGCGCAGGGCACCCCGGCCGATTCCGCCGCGATCACGGCGCCGAACAGCCCGTCGCTGACCGCCACTGCGTCGGGGCGCGCCCGCTGGATCTCGGCCAGCACGTCCTGTGCATAGCGGGCGGCGGGGCCGACCAGCACGGCCTCTCGGGCACGGGCCAGGGCCGCCAGAGGGTTACTGGCCGAGGCGTCGTTCACGAGGTCGCTCGCCGGGGACTTGTCGGGGCGGCTGGGCGCCGTGGTGTAGGGGACAAAGGCGCAGCCTGAGGCGCGCACTTCGACCTCGTTGCAGGCGTCGCTCATCACGCGCACCGCGTGGCCACGCTCCCGCAGCCGCCGGGCGAGGTCGAGAAGAGGGGGAATGTTGCCGCCGCCCTCCCAGAGGACGAAGAGAAACGTTTGTGCAGTCTGGTTCATGGCATGACCTCCGGGCTGGTGAAGAGGAACGGGGGAGTGGATGGGGCGGCGGCCGAAGGAAGGGGGTCAGCCGCCGCCCGCGTCGTTCAGGGCCAGTAGCGGCTCAGGGCGAAGTCGTTGTTGCTGTCGTTGCGGGAGCCGCCCAGCACGACGCGCGTGGCGGGGATGCGGTCGTCGGGCTGCAGCAGGACAGCCTGCGCCTCGTCGGCCTTGGTGCCGGGCGCGACGGGGGTCAGGGTCGTGCCGTTCTGGCCGAAGCCCGCGTCCCGCGCGCCGTTCCCTTCCAGGCGCGTCACGGCGAAGTTGCCGGCCGAGGAGTTGCCCTCGTAGACCCAGCCGCCCAGGACGAGCTTGCCGTCCGTCTGCACGGCCAGGCCGGTCGCGCTGTCCCAGTTGTCGCTGAGCTTCACGATCTGCTTGCCGCCCGCGCCGAAAGTGGTATCCAGGGCGCCGTTCGCCGTCAGTCGCACCACCGCGGTGTCGTTCTCGCTGGTGCCAGCCAGCATGAGGCGCCCCTGGGCGTCCACCGCCACCGCGTTGGCGACGCCGATGGAGCCGGAAAAGACGGCGCTGACCTTGCCGCCGCTGCCGAACGTGCTGTCCAGCGCGCCGGCCGCCGTGTAGCGCGCGGCCTTGAAGTCGCCGTCGCCCCCCACCGCCACGATCTTGTCGCCCTGCGCGGCGAGGGCGCGCACGGTGTCCTTGGCGCCGCTGCTGCCCAGCGCGGTCGTCACGACGCCGGCCGAGCCGAAGCCCGCATCCGGCGCGCCGTTCGAGCCGTAGCGCGCCAGCGCGAAGTCCTGCCCGGTGGCACTGCTGCCGTACGAGGCATAGCCGCCGGCGACGATCTTGCCGTCGGGTTGAATCATCAGAGCCTGTGCGCGATCCGAGGAGCTGCCACTGATGGACGTCGTGACCTTGCCGCCCGTCCCGAATCCCGTGTCCAGCGCTCCGTTCGCGTTCAGGCGGGCCACGCCGAAGCGCTCCTCGTTCGCGCTGTTCGTCGCGCCGCCCGCCACCACGATCTTGCCATCACTCTGCACGGCGACCGAGCGGGCGATGTCGGCCTTGCCGGCGAAGTCGATCATGACCTTGCCGCCACTGCCGAACGAGGTGTCCAGGCCGCCGTCGCGGGTGTACCGCGCGACCGCGAAGTCCTCGGACGTGCCGAAGGCCGTGCCCGCCAGCAGCACCTTGCCGTCGTTCTGGATCGCCATGGCGTAGCCGTAGTCCTCACCCGCACCGATGGCGTTCACGGCGACCCCGCCCGCGCCGAAGGTGGTGTCCAGGCTGCCGGCCGGGCCGCGCACGGTCACGGTGATCGTCTTGGTCACGTCACTGACGCCCGTAGCCTTGCCGGTCAGCGTCACGGCGGTGGGGAAGGAATGGGGCGCGGAGGCGCCCGCGCTGACCGTCACCGTGGCGGCCGTCTGCCCCTCGGGGATGGTCACGGCGGCGCTGCTCGCGCCCGTGGGCAGCCCGGCCAGGCTCAGGGTCACGGCGCCCGCGAAGCCGTTCTTGCGCGTGACCGTCACGGTCAGGCTGGCCGAAGTGCCGGTGACCACGGGCAGCCGGTCGCCCGAGACGCTCAGGTCGAAGGCCCCGCCGGGCTGCGGCTGGGGTTGCGTTCCGGTGACGGTGATGCTCGCCGCGTTGCTGGTGACGCCGCTGGCCGAGGCCGTGACCTGCGCGGCCCCGGCACTCTTGCCGGTCACCACACCGCCCGCCACCGAGGCGACGGTCTCACTGGACGTCTTCCAGCTGAAGGCGACGCCGGGCACGACCGCTCCCTGGGCATCCTTGGCGGTGGCGTTCAGGGTGGTGGTGGCGCCCACGGCGACCGAGGCCGACGCGGGGGTCAGAACGATGGACGCCACGCCGGGCGCCGGGGCGGGGCCGCCCGAAGTGCAGGCGGACAGCAGGGCGGTGAGGAACAGGGCGCTGGTGGTCAGGGATCGTTTCATGGGTCGGTGCCTCCTTGAGGTGGAACGAGGACACCGTGACCCAGCGGGGCTGATTGGGGGGTGATCGCGGAGGGGGAGCCGTATTCGCCCTGTGCGCGCCCGGCTTTCTGGCCAGACCCGCCCGGGGTGCGGCCAGGCGGGACTCGTTCTCCAGTCCTCCGGGGCGGGGCGGCCCGATCATCGGGGAATCACGGGGCTTTCCCTACGCTCGCGCCATGGATCGGGATCCACGGATCCTCGGGGGTTCCGGGAACGCCGCCGCGCCCGATCAGGAGGAACATCATGGAAATGAGAAGCGAGCTGGAGCGCAGGCCAGCGGGAGCCACCGGGCGCCGGCTTGGTGGGCTGGCGGTGGCCACCCTCGTGGCCGCGCTGTCCGGGGCCCGCGCCGCCCCGGCCCCCGACCTGAAGGGCGCCACGCTGTGCCTCAGCCCCCTGCTGTCCGTGTCCGTCACGGTCGAATCCGGCGCCAGTCTGAAGCTGTCCGGGCTGGACACGCAGGTCTACGCTGAGGCCCGGCGACTCCTGCGCGCCGGAGGGGTGCCGTATCAGGAGGCTCAGGTGTGCCGCCGCTCCAGCGCGGGGCTCAGCCTGTCTGTGCGGGTGCGGCCCATCCAGGGGAGCGCCGCGCTGGAAACGCAGGTGTCGGCGTCCGTGGAGGATGGCCGCGCGCCAGGGGGAAGTTCCTGGCTGGGCGGCCCTCTCCGCTGGTCGGCGGTGGAGTACGGCCAGGTCGGCCCGACCGCCGCCGAGGTGACGGCCGAGCTGTGGAGGGACACCCGCGCCTCGCTGGGGCGGCTCGTGGACGACTGGCAGGCGGCCAACCGCTGAGGCCTCGGGGAACTGGACGTGGCTCTGCCCTGGTGGGCGGGCGCCGAGGAGGCGATGGGCGGTGTCTACGGCGCCGGGTCAAGGCCGGTAGGCACCGGGAGAGGGAAGGGAACCGAAGTGGTCTCGTGGTGAGGTCTCGAAGAGAAAGCTGCCCCTGTGCGACTTGCGTGTGAGGGTTGGGAGAAATCTCTTCCAGCAGAGCGGTCGAGGAAGCAGCCTGTTCAATCCGCGTTAACTCCGCTGAAAACTTCGGAGAGGTCTTGTCGGATTGCGCTCTCAGGAGCTTCAGGTGCGACCTCCGTGCCCGGTCGTTTCATTGCACCGGATCTCCTGCGGGAACCCTGGCAGATGGCGCGGCACGGACATCTCAGGTGGTCGTGCAGTTTCCGCCCAGGAAGTTTGCCCTCAGGGAAGGGATGTCGCCGACGAGCCTCGTGTCGGGACGGAGAGACCACGGACAAAGCAGGTGCTTTGAGCCGGTTGAGCACGGGCATCTCAAGCGGTTCGCACTTGTAGGGCACGTACAAATCAGCTGCTTTTCGTCGGGTGGCACGGGTATCTCTGATGGTCTGAAGCATGCTGCACGGACATCTCAGGTGGTTCGTTGTCGAAACCACGGACATCTCAGGTGGTTGCAGCAGTCCGGCCACGGACTACTCAGGTGTTCCTTGCGAAAAATCCCGTGCCAGTCGAGGGGGCGTGCACCGCCTCGACGATGATCATCATTCCTTTACAGTTGTTCTCAGTCCAAAGATCGACATCAGGACAGGTGGACGCAGGATGCGGGAGAGCCAACCGAGGGCGAATGGCCCCCGCGTCTGCAGTGGTGCCCCAGACGCTGTCGAGATCATGGCCTTCCAGGCGCCCCATCCTCGCGGTCTGGCCGCATCCATCGGCTGGCAGGCTCCAGTCTGTCATCCACTCGCACCAGGGAGATGGAGCCTGACAAGCACGGCGCTGCGCCTCACCTGGCCGCTCAGACCTGCAGAACTGCCCTCTCCCACTGCGCCACGTTGGCCGCAGCCTCATCGGTGGTCGCGGACAGCAGGCCGATCAGGTCGAGACTCCTGATGTGCCCCGACACATAGAGGTTCACGGCCCGGTCTCGGAGGCCCCTTCGGACGGGGGTGTCGTCGAACTGACCCACAAGGATGACCCGCGCGGCGGCTGCAGTCCGCTCCGGCGTCTGTGGTTCGCTGGTTGCGAGCACGGCTCGCGCGGCGGCGGCACGCGACGATTCCTCGCGGGTGAGGATGGAGTCGTAGCGCTCAGGGGATTCGATGATGTCCATCAGGATGCCGGCGCGGTTGCGAATCTTGCTGCGGTAGGAGGTCTGAAGCAGAGCCTCCAGGACGCTCACCGCCCGCTGAATCGCCTGCTGACCATGGGTCTGGGACAGGATCAGGGAGCGGCCTCCGCTGACACCGTATCGGGCCAGCAAGGCGGCCGTCTCCGGATCGGCGGACATCACTCCCTGTGTACCGAACGCATAGTGAACCGTGCGCGCCTGACCACGTCCCTGGAAGGTGACCTCTTTCAGGAAGCCGACTTCGACCAGCTCCTCGTGGGCGGGCTTGAGAGACCGCAGGACGGTGTCGAGTCGCAGCCCGTGCATACCGAGATGCGCCGCCCAGACTGTCAGGGGCACCGAGTATGCGAGCACGGGTACGTCCCTCCCGCTTTCTCGTTGAAACGACAGGGTACGGAACAGATTTCGGGTGAGGGGTTGAGAGAGTTTTGACAGCAGTTCAAAGTCCAGCGGCAGGATATGGCCGGCGCGGATGTTCTTGACAAGGCCATCATCGAGTTTGATGGCCAGCACCGTCTGGGCGCGCCACTGGCCCAGATTCGTCACGTCCTTGAAATTGTCCTCTGCCCAGTGTTTGACGATCAGGCTGAACGACATGCTGCGCCAGCGCTGCTTGAGGCCATCAAACCAGCTGTCAGTCACGTCGTACGCCGTGTGTTGCAGGCGCCGAAGGGATTCGTGCAGGTTGACATAGGCCCGCGCGCTGGGCGTGATCCCACTGAGCTTGAGCAGTTCGCGGCCGGTCAGCCGAACCGTGTCATCCTCGGGCAGTCCCTGCAGGATCGCCGCATTGACCAGGCCGAGAAGGATGTCGTTATCCACTCCATGGGGCACCAGGCTGTTCCGGGGTGCAGTGCAGACCACGCTGATCCCGCCCAGGGCGTCGATGGCCAGCTGCCGCCTCCACTCGAAGAGCTCTGTACGGTTGGGTGCCAGTACCAGATTCAGCCGGGCCAGGTTGGGCTCATCGTGCCGAACGCTTCCAAGCTCGAGATCCCATTTTCCCATGGGGAAAGTATACCCATGGGCGGCCGATACCTGAGTGTTGATCATGTTTTAAAAGAAAAGAAACAGAATGAATGATCATCATCAAGGGACTGCAAAAAAGCCCGCTCCCGACGCGAGAAACGGCGGCGATTCCACAAAGTGCCACGGGTT